>NZ_JCAFTG010000014.1:0-118433 GCF_059370035.1 Stenotrophomonas sp. YJH_SMC_37 | reverse complement strand
CTGTGGCGACGAGCAACGGCTTTGACTGATGTGGAGGTCTTGCAGGCCTCTTTGGCGACCTGCAGTTTGAAACGAGCGTCGTATCTGTTCATGTATCCCTCGGGGTTGGATCTGGCGTCCAACTCCCGGGGGTCACTTCATGGATGGGTTCACGGCGTGTCCTGGCTGAGGCCCCCTGCCTCCCAAGCACAACAACGACTCGGCGCCAAACGCCTCAGCCCCGCGCCTTACTCGGATTCACCAGATTCCCGAAGAAGATCGCGTTGATCAGCAGCCGATCCGTCCCGTGCCAGTACTTGCGGTGCGCCGGGTCATCGGCAAACAGCACCACGTTGCCCTGCCCCTGCGCCGACACCAGCACCCACGCGCTGCCCGCCACCCGCGCACGGTTGCGCTCGGAAAGATAGCCATTCACCCGCGGCGGTGTGTCGATGCGTACCACCGTCGAGAACGGATTCGTGCTCGGCTGCAGCGTCACCGTGCTCTCCTTGTTGATCGCCAGTTGCCGCCGCGGCACGCCGAACGCCAGCGGATGACTGGTGTCCACATCGGCGCTCAGGATGTTGCCGCTGACCCGCTCGATCGCGGCGATGTCGCGCTGGTCACCGAATGCACGGCGGCTCTCGTCGGCAGTCTCTTCTTCCTTGCCGAGCTTCTCGCCGTCGGCCAACTTCTGCTCGATCGCCCACTTCGATGCACTGCCGTAGGTAACCAGCGAGCCACCCGCCTGCACCCAGCGCTTCAGCGCAGCCACCGCCGTGGTATCGACGCCGGTGTAGGTCCCCCCGGACAGCACGATCGTGGTGTAGCGGTCCAGGGACACTTTGCCCAGCTGCTGCGGGTCCAGCTTGCTGGCAGGCAAATGCAACTGCTGGTCGAGCAGGAACCAGGCCGAACCGATCTCGGTGGCGGCCACGCCCTCACCCATCACCAGCGCAACCGCAGGCTTGCGCAGCGCCTTGACGCCGTCACTGCCCAGATCGATGCCTTCGCGGCTGCGGCCACTGGACAGCGCGTGCACCTGCACACCTGCCTCGCGCGCGGCCGATGTCACTGCCTCAAGCAGCGCCGCGCCCTGCAGCGCTTGCCCGGCAACCGGAATCACCAGGCTGCCGGCGGCGAAGCTGACGTCGCCCTGCGCGGTCGCGGTGGTGAACGGCTGGAATGCCGCACGTGCGCTCACGCCTTTGCCCTGCAGCGCGGCCAGCGTGCGCCCGGCGTTGTAGTCGCGCCAGTCGATCGCGTAGGCGAACCCGGCCTGGTCACCCAGCACCGCGCCCTGCTGCGCCGGCAACGCAGTCACCCGTGCGCCGCCTTCGATACGGCTGCGGCTACCGGCGAAGGCCACGCCGTAGGCCGGTGCGATTGCATAGCTGGTGCTGCCGTAGAACACATCCCCCTTGATCGGCGGCGTCTCGGCAAAGATCGAATGCACCAGGCGGAACTGCGCCTGCTGCACCTGCACCACGTAGGCGCTGCCGGCATCGAAGCGCTGCCCATCAACGGTGACTGCACGCTCCAGTGCACGTACCTCGATGCGATGCAGCAGCAACAGTTCCAGCAGGCGACGGGTCAGTGCCGGATCGTGCGCGTCGCCGAACACGAAGCTCTTCACCGGCTGCTGTGCGGCCTGCTTCAGCGCGCTCTGGAAGAACTGCTTCTGCAGGTCGAACAGGCCACTGCGCTCGGCCACTGCACCACGCACCGTGCCCAGCCCGGTGGCGACCTGGTTGCGGATGGTGAACGGGAAGGTCAGCAGGCCATTCACCGATTCCTGCACGCGGCCACGCGAACTGGCCTGCTCGACGGTGACGCCGACCGCGCCGTGGAAGTCCGGATAGGTCGAGCCGTACACCGGCGAGAAGTTGTCGAAATTCTCGCCGGTGTAGTACAGCGAACCCAAGGCATCCAGCGCCTGCGCGTGGTACTTGGCCAGGGTCTTGTTGAAGTCGTACGACGGCGCCGGAATCAACGGGCTGTGCATGCTCTTCGGCGAAGGCTCGAAGTAGTACGTGCTGTCCTTGCCCATTTCGTGGAAGTCGATCTGCACGTTCGGGTACCACTGGTGGAACACCTCCACCTTCGGCCGCGAGTCCTGCTGGGTCAGGGCCAGCCAGTCGCGGTTGAGATCGGTGAAGTAGTGGTTGGTGCGGCCCTGCGGGAACGGCTCGACGTGCTCCTTGTCAGCCGGGTCGGCCGAGGCCGGATCGGAGGCCCACGCGTTGTGCCAGTTGGCGGCGCGATCGCGACCGTCCGGATTCTGCGCCGGGTCGAACAGCACCACCGCCTGCTGCAGCCACTGCTGGGTCTCGGCACTGCGGTTGGCCACCAGGTAGTAGGCGGTCAGCATCGCCGCCTCGGCGCTGGAGGTCTCGTTGCCATGCACGCTGTAACCTAGCCACACCACCACCGGGCTGTCGCCCGCCGCACTGCGCGGCTGCGCCGGATCGACCAGGGTCGCGTGCTGCTGGCGGATCTGTTCCAACCGCGCGTGGTTGCCGGCAGCGGTTACCGTGGCGATCAGCAACGGGCGGCCCTCGTAACTGCGGCCGCTCTCGCGCACGCTGATCTTGTCCGAGCGTTTCGCCAGTTCCTGGAAGTACGCCACCAGCTGGTCGTGCCGGGTGTAACGGCTGCCGATCGGGTAGCCGAGGAACTGCTCGGGTGTGGGAATGGACGTATCGAACGCGGCCGCGTCGACGGCCTGCGGGAAGAAGTACGCACTCTGTGCCTGCGCTGGCTGCGGGCAGGACAGTGCGGTGGCGGCGGCGATCAGCAACGGAAGAACGGCACGACGATGCAAGGACACGGTGACTCCCCAGGACACAACGGCAGACGGTCGCGCGGCCGGCTCCCTGAAGAAACCGGCCGCAGCGGATGGATCAGAAGCGGTAATCGAAGCCCAGCGTGAAGTAGCGGCCGCGCAGGTCGTACTGGCTGAAGTCGTATGGCGCGCGGATGCCCGGGAACGAAGCGTCGTACGGCGGCGTCTTGTCAGCCAGGTTCTGCACCTTGGCATACAGCGTCAGCTTGTCGATGCCGGTGTAGCCCAGGTACAGGTCGTACTGGCTATAGCTGCCGACGCGCTGCTGCACGGCCTTGGCTGCGGTGCTGGCTTCCTGGCGGTAGCTGCTGGTGTAGTACCAGGTTACTGCGGCGTTGAAATCACCGTACTTCCAGTCCAGCGTGGTGGTGGCCTTGTCCTTGGGCAGGGTCGCGCCCAGGTTGCTGCCGGCGTAGTCCACCAGCGGGCCACCGACCACGGTCGGGCGACGGTAGTCGCGCACGTGGGTATAGGCCGAGGACACGGTGAAGTCACCCAGCGCCGCGGTCGGGATGCGCTGGCGCAGTTCGACGTCGATACCCGAGGTCTTCAGCTCGCTCAGGTTCTGGTAGCGGTTGTAGACCGCCTGCAGCTTGCCGCGCTCATCGCGCTGCACCGCGCCAGCCACGTTGTCGTTGACCAGGGTCTGGGTATTGTTGGTGCCGACCAGGTTGTCCAGCTGGATGCGGTAATAGTCCACGCTCAGGTTGGTGTTGGCCCACGGTGACAGCACCACGCCGAAGTTCACGCTCTTGGTTCGCTCCGGCTTCAGTGCGTTGTTACCGACGGTGAAGAAGGTCGGGTTCTGGCGCGAGCCCGGCACGTCCGGATCACGCGGATCAACCACGCTGCCGTAGGCGATGCTGGTGCTGTTGGAGTTTTCCGACAGCGACGGTGCGCGGAAGCCCTTGGAAGCGGACGCACGCACCAGCAGGACATCCAGGGGCTGCCAGCGCAGGCCGATCTTCGGCGAGAACGCATCGCCGAAATCGTCGTAGTGGTCGGCGCGCGCGGCGGCGGACAGCTCCAGCGTCGAGGCCAGCGGCACGTTCACTTCGGCGTAGGCCGCACTGACCTGGCGCTTGCCGTGTACTTCGGCAATGGCCGGGCGCACCTGCAGGCCGGCATCGATCTGCCACGGGTTGTTGGAGTCGAGCTTTTCGCGGCGCCACTCGGCACCGGCCGCGAAGCCGATCTCACCCGCCCAGGTATGGCCCAGGCTGCCGGAAATCTTCGCATCGATACCCTGCAGCTTGGATTCGGCCGGACGCAGCGTGGCGATGTTGATCGAATCGCGCACCGACTGCGGCGTGGCCGCCGGGTTGAGCAGGTTGTAGCTGCCGGTGGCCAGCGCGTCGGCCAGCGCCCAGCGATTGGCGAAGCCGCCGGACACGCTCTCGCGCTCGCTGCTGCGTGCGCCGAACGCGGCCACTTCCCAATCCCACGACGCGGTGGTGCCACGCAGGCCGAACACGCCGCGGTAGGCGGTGGAACGGTTGGTCTTGATCGTGCCGCCGAGGTCGAAGAAGGTGTACTCGATTGGGATCGCGCGGCCGTACGGGTTGTACGGATTGTTGGCCGGCAGCAGCGACGACACCGGCTCGGCCAGGCCGCTGTTGGCGTTCAACGCGAAGCGGCCGCTTTCCAGGGTAAAGAACGGGCTGCTGCCGAACCAGGCGGCGCTCTTGATCTGGCTGTACAGCACTTCGCCAAAGGCCTCGACGTTGTCGTTCAGGCGGAAGGTACCGTTGGCATAGGCCTGGTAGCGCTTGGTCGAGGGAATCAGCGTGGTGAACGGCGCCTGGTTGAAGCCGCAGGTATCACCGGACAGGCCATCGATCGGCGCGCTGGCAACGCGGGTGGTGCCGGCCGGGCAGTTGCCGTTGGCGTCGAGCATCGGCACCGACACGCCGTTGATGAGGTAGCGCGCGCCCTTGGCCGACCAGCCGTTCCAGCGGCCACCCGGCTTGTCGGTGTAGATGCCGCTCCTGGTCAGGTTGCGTTCGTCCTGGTCCAGGCGCTCACGGTTGTACCCCTGCAGGCTGAAGAGGATGTTGTAGCCATCGGTGTCGAGATCACCCAGGCCGCCGACGAACTTCAGGTTCTGCTCGTGCAGGCCGCCCTGGTCGGCACCGCCGAAGCTGCCGCCGATCTCGGCGCCTTCGAAGTTCTGCCGGGTGATGATGTTGACCACGCCGGCCACGGCGTCGGAGCCGTACACCGCCGAGGCGCCGTCCTTGAGCACCTCAATGCGCTCGACCGCGACCAGCGGCAGCGCATTGAGATCGACGAAGGTGTCGGACAGGCCACCGGCCGGGAAGCCGTAGTTGGCCAGCCGGCGGCCGTTGAGCAGCACCAGCGTGTTCTTCTGCGACAGGCCGCGCAGGCCGATGCCGGCCGAGCCGGACGCCCAGCCATTGTTGGTGGTTTCGTTGGCAGCGTTGCCGGTGTTGGCCGAGATCGAGCGCAGCACGTCGGCGACGGTGGCCTTGCCGGTCTGTTCCAACTGCTGGCGGCCGATCACCTGCACCGGGTTGGAGGCCTCGGTATCGGTGCGCTTGATGTTGGAACCGGTGACGCGCACGGCGGCCAGGGTGCTGGCTTCGCCACTGGCGTCGGCGGAGGTTTCGGCGGCGGCGGACAAAGGCGCGGCCAGAGCGACGGCCAGGGCCGCCACGAGCAGGGTGTGCTTGGGCATGACGATGTGGGGGAGGTGGAAAGGGCGACGTAGTTCCGCAGTAGTCCATGCCAGGCCGGGGTCCGGCCAATAACATCTCTTCATACGGATATAAGAGAAACTATCATCTCTTCATCCGGATGGAAAGAATTACTTCACGAAAGTCCAACAATCGCTCAGGATGGCCGGCCATCTGCGGCGTACAATCGCGCCATGGAAATCTTCAAAGTCTTCATGCTCGAGGCGGCGCACCGCCTCCCCAACGTGCCGCCGGGTCACAAGTGCGCGCGCCTGCATGGCCACTCGTTCCGGGTGGAACTGAAGGTCGAGGGCGAGCCCGGCGCGCAGACCGGCTGGATCATGGACTTCGGCGACGTGAAGGCGGCTTTCCAGCCGATCTATGACCGCCTGGACCATCACTACCTCAACGACATCCCCGGCCTGGAGAACCCGACCAGCGAGAACCTGGCGGTGTGGATCTGGAACGAACTCAAGCCCAGCCTGCCGGCGCTGAGCGAGATCACCGTGCACGAAACCTGCACCTCCGGCTGTCGCTACCGCGGCCCGACGGCCTGATCAACCCATTGATCTGAAAGGCTTTTCAAAGGCGCCCTGAGCGCCTTTGTTATTTTTGTTGCATTGCCGCATCAACGGCGTATGCTGCAATGCATCAAGCCACTCCCTGATGCCCCCATGGCCGCCGCCTTCAGCGATCGCTTCAGTGATGCCACCCGCCAGTTCGCCGCCGCCGCAACGCGCGCAAACCGATTGGCGTTGGAGAACGCGGAAAGCATGTTCGGCGTGCAGTTGAAGGTGATGGAGCGCAACCTGACCGCGACCGGCGGCTGGCTGGGCGAACTGGCCCGCAGCGACGACGCGGCCGGGATGCTCAACAAGGGCGCACAGCTGTGGCAGGACAACCTGCAGCGGCTGGGCCAGGCCCAGCAGGACGTGGTCGGTCTCGGCCTGGTGGCCAGCAAGGCGTGGTCCGAACTGGTGCAGGGTTACAACGAATCAACGGCGGACGCGAGCAACCACTGACGCGACGCAACGCTCATTGCGTGGGTCCCTCCCCCCATGCAATCCGGACCCGGCAGATCCCTCCCTCTGCCGGGTCTTTTTTTGCCCGTTGTCTGGATTCAAGAGCGCTTCCTCGTCTGGATTTCCTGCGAGCTGATGGGCCCCGCCGGGGCGGGCAGGGGCCTGGGCAAATGTCCCCCGGCGCCGGCCGTTGGCCGTCACCTCCTCCTTTACTTTGCCCAGCCCCCCGCCCGCCCCGACGAGGCTTGGCTTACGGCAGGTAAGGCGCAGCGCTCGTGGCGCCTTTCAACGAGGCGCCGACGAACTCCGAACGCAGGGCGGATGCCCTTGCGTACGAAGTAAAGGGGGAGGTGACGGCCAACGGCCGGCGCCGGAGGACATTCGTACGCAAGGGCCTCCGCCCTGCGCCGCGCAGGACAACCCGCGAAGGAACCTCAGCGCCCGCGACCACCATGCCAATGCTGGTGCCACGCCTGGAACATCAGCACGTTCCACAGGTGCGTGTGCCACTTGCGCTCGCCGCGCAGGAACGCTTCCCAGATGCCGCGCACGCGTGCCGCATCGAAGCAGCCCTGGTTGCGAAGCAGCTGCGGGTCCAGCAGCGCCTCCGCCCAATCGCGCAACGGACCGGCCAGCCAGCGCGCCATGGGCGGGCCAAAGCCACGCTTGGGACGGTACACCAGCGGCTCGGGCAGGTAGCGTGCCAACAGATTCTTCAGAATGAGTTTGTGTTCGCCATCGTGGTACTTCAGGTGCTGCGGCAGGCGCCAGGCCAGGCGCACCACCTCCATGTCCAGCAATGGCGCACGGGTTTCAACGCCCGCCGCCATGCCCGCGCGATCAACCTTGGCAAGGATGCCCTCGGCCAGGTCCATGCGGAAATCCAGCAGCTGGATGCGCGCCTCGGCCGGCAGCGCCGTGTCCTGCTGCTGGAAGATCGTCAGCGGCTCACGCGCACCCAGCACTACCTGCGCCGGCTGCCGCCAGCGCGTCACGCGCTGCAGGTAGTGGCCTTCCACGTCGTTGGCGGCGACTTCCGCCACCAGCGCACGCCAGCCGCCGAGGCGGCCTCGCTCCACGTTCATCCGGTTGCCGCTGCGCCGTGCCAGGTCACGCACCCAGTCCGGCAGGCCGCCGCACAGGCGTGCATTGCGCAGCGCGCGGCCGTAGCTGGGGTGACCGAAGAACAGTTCATCGCCGCCATCACCGGTCAGTGCAACCGGCTTGCGAGCGCCCAGCAGTTCGCTGGCGAGCAGGGTCGGCAGCTGCGAGGCATCGGCGAACGGCTCGCACCAGACCTGCGGCAGGCGCTGCAGCAGGTCCAGGCCCTGGCGCGCGTCCATGCGGTGCAGGTGATGCTGCACGCCCAGGTGACGCGCGACCTGCGAGGCCCAGTCGCTCTCATCATGGCCGGGATCGTCGAAACCGACCGTCCAGGCTTCGATCGGCAGAGTCGACTGCGCCTGCATCATTGCGGTTACCAATGAGGAATCGGTGCCTCCGGACAGGAACGCGCCGCAGGCCAGCGGCGAGTGCATGCGTGCGGCAATGGCCTTCTGCAGTACCGCTTCCAGCTGGTCGGTGGCCTGCTCCAGGCTGGGTGCCGGCTGCAGGGGTTCCTGCAGTGCGCTGTGCATCGCATCGCGTGCGCACCAGTAGCGTGAGCCGCCCTGTGCGGCCTGGCTGGAACCGCCAGCCGCATGGTCATTCAGATCGATGCGCAGCATCGCGCCGGCCACCAGCTTGTGGATACCGCGGTAGATGGTGTGTGGTGCCGGCACATAGTCATGGCGCAGCAGCAGGCTCAGCGCATCCTGGTCGATGCCAGGGGCAAAGCCGGCGAAGGCCTGAAGCGCCTTCAACTCCGAGGCAAACAGGAACTGGCCCTGGTACCAACCGTAGTACAGCGGCCGCTCGCCGACCCGGTCGCGGGCCAGCCACAGTTCGCGCGCCTCCCGGTCCCACACACTGAAACCGAACGCGCCCTCGATGCGCGACAGCGCCCGCTCCACGCCCCATTCGACGATCGCCTGCAGCAGCAGCCGCGCATCGCTGCAACTGCGTGGCAGGTCGCGCAGCTGCGCCTGCAGGTCACTGCGGTTGTACAGGCGGCCGTCCAGGCACAGCACGTAGCGACCGCAGTCCGAGCTCAGCGGCTGTAATGGCGTATCGGTGGGCGCCCGGCAGTGGCCCAGTGCCAGGCCGGCCCCGGCGTCGGTCCAGTAGCCAATGCGGCCCCGGCCGCGCTGCTGCAGGGCGCGCAGCATCGGTGCCAGGCGCTGCAGCAGGTGTTCGTCCTCGGCAGGTGGCAGCCAGGCCCCGACCACGCCACTCATCGGGCACCTCTGCAGCGGCAGCGACGGGACGGGTTCAGCAGGTAGAGGGCGGGCGACATGGGAACGGCACGCGGAGCGGAGGAGACTCCATGCTCTGCGCCCTGACGGCCCCGCGTCAGTCGCGCTGCTGTCAGCGATGGTCACCAGACGTATCACGAAGGTAACGCTTTGTAACAGCCTCAGGCTATGCTCAACGCCAAGCTGTTGCCAGGCCTGGAGTGCGGCCCCAGCGCCAGCAACCCCGGCTGAATGGCGCCCACCCGCTGGACCCGGGCGGCCCGCAGGCTGGGATAGCATCGCCGCGCTCGTGCCGTGGCGGTACGTTTGCGTCCACGGAGGCCTTGGAAATGCTGGATATCGTACTGGTCGAAGACGATGCCCGCCTGGGAACGATGGTCAGTGACTACCTGCAGCGGCATGGCTACCAGGTCGCCCATGAACGCAGCGGCGAACGGGCAGTGGCCCGGATCCTGGCGGAAAAGCCGGCGCTGGTCCTGCTCGATGTCGGCCTGCCCGACCAGGATGGTTTCGAAGTGTGTCGGCAGATCCGGCCCCACTATGACGGCATCATCTGCGTGCTGACCGCCCGCACCGACAACATCGACCAGGTGCTGGGCCTGGAACTGGGGGCCGACGATTACATCGGCAAACCGATCGAACCGAGGGTGCTGCTGGCCCGGCTGCGTGCCCACCTGCGCCGCCACCGCCGGGTCGAGCCACGTGACGGCAGCCTGCGCTTCGGCGAGCTGAACATCGACCCTTCCACCCGCAACGTACACCTGCAGGGCGGCCTGCTGGAGCTCACCACGGCCGAGTTCGACCTGCTGTTCCTGCTGGCCAGCAACGCCGGCCAGATCCTGGACCGCGATGCGCTGCTGCGCGGCCTGCGCGGGATCGCCTTCGACGGCCTGGACCGCTCGATCGATGCCCGCATCTCGCGCCTGCGCCGCAAGCTGGGCGACAACCCGGAGCAGCCAGAACGGATCAAGACCGTTCGCGGCCGCGGCTACCTGTTCAGCCGCTCGGCATGGGGATGACGCGCACGCCGTCGGCGATGCGCGGCCACGCCTTCCACTTCCTGCGCTACGGCATCGGCTTCCTGCTCGCCCATCTGTTGCTGATCGTGCTGGGCCTGTGGGCCTGGGATGCCCTGCTGGAAGACCGCACCGAAGCCGGCCTGCAGGCCGAGATGCGCGGCACGCACGCGCTGCTGCAGCATCGCTTCGCCGAAACCCCGCGTGAACAGTGGCCGGCGCTGGCCCGCGAACTCGACGCTGATTTCGCCTATGCCCTACGCCTGGTTCCTTTGGCCGAGGCGGTGAAGGCGCTGCAGTCCAGCCAGCGACCGCCATTCAACAACGGCCGGGTGCAGATCGACCTGGAGCACATGCGCAGCCTGCAGCGCATCGGTGACAGCGGCTACGCGCTGATGCTGGGGCCGCTGGACGAAGCGCTGCCTGACGAAAGCTGGCAGGACAGCGAAGTCTCCGGCGTGGCGATCCTGCTGCTGATCCTGATGGTGGCGGTGGCACTGCCGATGTACGTGATGGTCTACCGGCTGTGGCGCGACGTCTCGCAGCTGGCCCAGGCGGCGCGGCGGATGCGCGACGGCCAGCTGGACACGCGTGCGCCGCGCGCCGGCACCGCACTGGTGCGGCCGCTGGCCAATGCCTTCAACCACATGGCCGAGCAGCTGCAGCAACTGCTGGAAAGCCAGCGGGTGCTCGCGCAGGCGGTGGCGCACGAAGTCCGCACGCCGTTGGCACGGATGCGTTTCGGCCTGGCCGAGCTGGAAGACAGCGCACTCGACGACGTGCAGCGCGATGCGCTGGGCGGCCTGCGCACCGATGTGGATCGGCTGCAGCACCTGACCGACGCCGGCGTCGAGTACGCCGCACTGGGTCGCTGCCATCAGCTGACCCGCCAGCGCCTGCAGCTGGCGGCGCTGGTGCGCGGCGTGGTCGCCCAGTTCGCGCCGCTGCCGGTGCCGGTGCAGCAGGCGCTGTCGCCGGTGGGCCTGGTCAACGTCAACCGGCACATGCTGGAGCTGGCACTGCGCAACCTGCTCGGCAATGCACTGCGTTACGCGCGCCGGCAGATCCGTATTGCCAGCACCGTCAATGACGGCTGGCTGTGCCTGCAGGTGGAGGACGACGGCCCCGGCATCGCACCCGAACTGCGCGGCCAGGTACTGCAACCCTACGTGCGGCTGGACCCGGGCAGCCCGGGCTTCGGCCTCGGCCTGGCGCTGGTGCAGGTGGTGGCCGACAAGCACGGCGGCCACGTTGAAGTGACCGACTCCGAACTGGGAGGTGCGTGCATCCGCCTGAAACTGCCGCTGGAAAGCGGCGGTGCGGTGACGGGCGAACCTGCCTGCTAGGCCGCCGGTTCGGCGCGTGGCAGGGCAAACACGAACAACGCGCCGCTCGCGCTGTCACGCAGTTCGATCCTGCGCCCATGCAGCTGCACGATGCGCTGCACGATCAGCAGGCCCAGCCCGCCGTTGTCGCCACGCCGAGCGCCGAGCGCGGCCGGTGCCTGGAACAGGTGGGTGCGCAGCGCTGGCGCCACCCCGGGGCCATCATCGGCCACGCTCACCTCCACGCTGTCATCGGTTGCGCGCACGCGCACCTCGATCTGCCCACCCTCGGGTGCATGCCGCAGCGCGTTGTCGAGCAGGTTGGTCAGCACCCGCTCGACCAGGCCCAGATCGGCACGCACCAGCGGCAGGCCGGGCGGGAACTCGGCGTGCAGGTGCTGGTTGCGCGCCTGCGCCGCCAGCTCGAATTTCTGCAGCACATCCTGCAGCAGTTCCGGCAGCGCGAACACTTCCCACTCCAGGCGCACTTCGCCATGTTCCAGCCGCGCCAGCTCGAACAGCGCGCGTGCCAGCCGGCCGACCTTGGCACTCTGTGCCAGCGCGATGCCGAGATAACGGCGCCGCTCGTCCGGCGACAGCGTGGCGTCCTTCAACGCCAGTGTTTCCAGGTAGCCATGCAGCGACGACAACGGCGTACGCAGGTCATGCGAGATGTTGGCGACCAGCTCGCGGCGCTGCAGATCCTGCTGGCGCAGCTGCTGCCACTGCTCGCCCAACCGTTGCGCCATCTGCGCATGCGCATGTTCGAGGATCACCAGTTCATCGCGCTCACCCGGGCGCAGCGGCTCCGGCGGCGGCAGTGGCGTGGGTGCATCGATGTCGAAGGCCTGGATGCGCCGGGTCAGCCGCCGCAGCGGGCGTGTCACCCAGTAGAAGGCCACCAGCCCGGCCAGCAGGCCGAGGCCACCAACGAGTGCCACCGACCACAGCGTGGTGTTCCACTGGCTGCCGGCGGCGAGGTCGTCGGCCAGCATCTGCCGGTGCTCGCCCACCAGCACCACGTACACATAGCCGGCCTGGCGGCCCTGCACGATCAACGGTGCAGCACTGAACACCTTGCGGCCATCGGCGCTGCGCGGATCATCACCGAGGATCGGCAACGGTGCTCCCGCCAGCAGGCGGCGCAGCGGCGCCACGTCCACCCGGGTGCGCACCAGGTGCCCACTGGGCGCATCGTGGCCAAGGATGCGGCCCTGGTCGTCCAGCAGGTAGACCTCGACGCTGGGGTTGACCGCCATCAGCTGGCCGAACAGCGCGCGCACGGCGGCATCGCGCATGCCGCTGGTATCCATCAGCTCGCTGCGCTGGGCAATGTGCTCGGCCAGGCCCAGCGACAGCCGCTGTACCACCTCCTGCTCGTGGCGGGTGTTGGCCCGCATCTGCAGTGCAAGCAGCGCCATGCAGCACGCCAGCATCAGCGCAGCGGTCACCACCGCCAGCTTCTGCCACAGGTTCGGCTTGATCATGCCGCCGCCCCGGCCGGATCGACCAGCTTGTAGCCGCGGCCCCACACCGTCAGCAACCGCCGTGGGTTGGCCGGGTCCGGCTCGATCTTGCTGCGCAGGCGATTGATATGGGTGTTGACCGTGTGTTCGTAGCCATCGTGCTGGTAGCCCCAGACCTGGTTGAGCAGTTCCATGCGCGCGAACACCTGGTCCGGATGACGGGCGAAGAACAGCAGCAGGTCGAACTCGCGCGGGGTCAGCTCCAGCGCGTTGCCATCCACCGAGGCGGTGCGCGCGACCGGATCCAGCTGCAGGCCGCCCAGTTCGATCGCGCCGGCATCGATGCGTGCGCTCTGCGCCATCGCCTCGGCGCGGCGCAGCAATGCGCGCACCCGCGCTACCAGTTCCGGCATCGAGAAGGGCTTTGCCAGATAATCGTCCGCGCCCAGTTCCAGGCCGACGATGCGCTGGGTTTCGCTGCCGCGCGCGCTGATGATGATGATCGGCACATAGCGCGCCATCGCGCGTGCACGCTGGCAGACCTGCAGGCCATCCACGCCGGGCAGCATCACGTCCAGCACCAATGCATCCCACGGACCTTCCTGCTCCAGCAGGCGCAGGCCGGCATCGCCGCTGGCAGCATGGGCGACATCGTAGCCCTCATCGCCCAGGTGCATGCGCAGCAGGTCGGCGATGTGGGCATCGTCTTCAACGATCAGCACGCGTTTGGTCGACATCGTCAGCTCAAGGCCAGTGGGGAGGCGGGTTGCATTGTGGCGCGGGACGGCCGCCGATACCTCACGAAAAATTGAATCCTGCGTGAGGATTCGTTGACCCGGGCGGGCGCAGCATGGCCTCGTCATCCCCTTCCCGGAGTCCGCCATGTCCTTGTCCCGCCGCCATCTGCTGGGCCTGGGAGGTGTTGCCACCGCCGCCGGCCTGCTCGGCCTGGGGGCCTGCAGCCGCGCCGCCCCGGCCGCCGCCGAAGCGCGCCCGTCGCGACAGTTCGAGGTCATGCACAGCGATGCCGACTGGCGCCAGCGCCTGACCCCGGCGCAGTACGCGGTGCTACGCCAGCAGGCCACCGAACGGCCGTGGAGCAGCCCGCTCAACAAGGAACACCGCCAGGGCACCTTCGCGTGTGCCGGCTGTGCGCTGCCGCTGTTTTCCTCCTCCACCAAGTTCGAGAGCGGCACCGGCTGGCCCAGCTTCTGGGCGCCGCTGCACAACGCCATCGGCGAAGACCGCGACGTCACCTTCGGGATGCTGCGGGTGGAGGTGCACTGCCGTCGCTGTGGCGGCCACCTCGGCCATGTGTTCAACGATGGCCCACGCCCGACCGGGCTGCGCTACTGCATGAACGGTGCAGCGATGGTGTTCGTTCCCGGCGCCACGGATGGCACTGCCGACGGCTGGCGGGTGCCGGTCGGTTCTTCCCCTGTTTCCGGAGCCTGACGATGCTGCTGTTGCTGCTTGCCTATCTGGGGGGCGCGCTGACCCTGCTCAGTCCCTGCATCCTGCCGGTGCTGCCGTTCGTGTTCGCGCGTGCCGACCGTCCCTTCCTGCGCAGCACGCTGCCATTGCTGCTGGGCATGGCGCTCACCTTCACCGTGGTTGCCAGCCTGGCCGCGGTGGGCAGCCAATGGGTGGCACAGGCCAACCAGGTCGGGCGCTGGATCGCCCTGCTGCTGATGGCACTGTTCGCGGTCGCCCTGCTGTGGCCACGACTGGCCGACCATCTGCTGGCGCCGTTCCAGCGCGTGGGTGCCCGTCTGAGCGCGCGCGCCGATGCCGCGGATGCCGCTGGGCGTGGCGGCGCGTGGACCTCGCTGCTGATCGGCATCGCCACCGGCCTGCTGTGGGCGCCCTGCGCGGGGCCGATCCTCGGCCTGGTGCTGACCGCTGGCGCCCTGCATGGCGCCAGCGTCGGCACCAGCACGCTGCTGCTGGCGTATGCGCTGGGCGCGATCACCGCGCTGGCACTGGCGGTGTGGGTGGGCGGCCGCGTGTTCCGCGCACTGCAGGCGCGGCTTGGTCTCGGCGACGCACTGCGCAAGGTGCTGGGCGTGGCTGCGCTGCTGGCGGTGGTGGCGATTGGTCTGCGCTGGGATACCGGCCTGCTGACCCGTCTTTCCACGCTCAGCACCGCGCGTATCGAGCAGGGCCTGCTGGACGCGGTACCCGGCGCGCAGCCGGCGGCACCACCGATGATGATGATGGCCGGTGCCGACGCCGCTGGCGATGCACCGCTGCCGGTGGAAGGCACCCTGCCCGCGCTGGACGGGGCCACCGGCTGGCTCAACAGCCCACCGCTGACGGTCCAGCAGCTGCGCGGCAAGGTCGTGCTGGTCGATTTCTGGACCTACTCCTGCATCAACTGCCTGCGTGCGATGCCGTTCGTTCACGAATGGGAGCGCCGCTACCGCGACCACGGCCTGGTGGTGATCGGCGTGCACACGCCGGAGTTCGCCTTCGAGCGTGACCCGCGCAACGTGATGAAGGCGGTGCAGCAGCTGAAGGTCGAGTACCCGGTGGCGCTCGACAACCAGTACACGATCTGGCGCGCGTTCAACAACCGCTACTGGCCGGCGCAGTACTTCGTTGATGCGCAGGGCAACATCCGCGGCCACCAGTTCGGCGAAGGCAACTATGCGCGTTCGGAACAGATGATCCGTCGCCTGCTGACCGAAGCCGGGCAGGCCAACCTGCCGCCGCCTGCCGATCCTGCGGCCGCCGACCTGAAAGGCGTGGCCGTGCAGGCCGACATGGGCAACCTGCGCTCGCCGGAAACGTATCTGGGCCACGCCCGCGCCGAACAGTTCGCCTCGCCCGGCGGGCAGCGCAGTGATGCCGCGTTCGACTACTCCTTGCCAACGACCCTGGCGCTGAACCAGTGGGGACTGTCGGGGCGCTGGACCGTCACCGATGAAGCCGCACAGCTGCAGCAGGCCGGTGGCCGCATTGCCTTCCAGTTCCATGCGCGCGACCTGCACCTGGTGCTGGCGCCCAGCCGCGACGGCAGGCCGGTGCGCTTCCGCGTCTGGCTGGATGGCAAGGCGCTGCCTGCCGCCGATGCCGGTAGTGATGTCGGCGCCGATGGCAGTGGCGTGGTCGACGAGCATCGCCTGTACCAGCTGGTACGCCAGCGCGGCACGGTCGGTCCGCATCGCTTCGAGATCGAATTCCTCGATGCGGGCGTGCAGGCCTATGCCTTCACCTTCGGTTGAACCGGGAGCACATGATGAAACTCTCCTTTGAACAGGGCATCGCCGCCGGTGTGGCCGGCCTGGTGGCCACCGCATTGATCGCCGGTGTGCTGCTGGTCGACCACGGCGCGGCTGCGGCGCCGGTCGAAGCCAGCGCGCAGACCCAGGCAGTACCGGCACCCACGGGCGATGCGGCGTTCCGCGATGACGCGACCCACGCCAGCGTGGTGTTCGCCGGCGGTTGCTTCTGGGGCGTGCAGGGCGTGTTCCAGCACGTCAAGGGCGTGAGCAATGCGGTGTCCGGCTACATCGGCGGCAGCGCCGCCGACGCGCGTTACGAGCGGGTCAGCAGCGGCCAGACCGGCCACGCCGAAGCAGTGAAGATCGACTACGACCCGCGCCAGGTCAGCTACGGGCAGTTGATGCAGGTGTTCTTCTCGGTGGTGCACGACCCGACCCAGCTCAACCGTCAGGGGCCCGACCACGGCAGCCAGTACCGGTCGGCGATCTTCACTGACGACGCCCGCCAGCAGGCAGCCAGCCGCGCCTACATCGCCCAGCTCGGCCAGGCCGGCAGCTTCCGCGCGCCGATCGTCACCCAGCTGGTCAGCGGCCAGCGCTTCTACCCGGCCGAAAGCTACCACCAGAACTACATGACGAACTACCCGCAGGCGGCCTACATCCGCTACTACGACGCACCGAAGCTTGCGGCGCTGGGCAAGCAGTTCCCGGCGCTGTACCGGCGCGAGGCGGCGCTGGCGCCGATGCGGTAGCCGGCGTTCCCCCTTGGGCTGACCGACGCTCGGCGGTGCTCTCTGTAGAGCCGAGCCCACGCTCGGCTGCTGTTGGCGGAAGTGCAGCCGAGCATGGGCTCGGCTCTACACACAAAAAAAGACGCACGGCCATCCAGCCGTGCGTTTGGGAAGTATCGGCCGTGCCCCGATCAGGCCCGGCCGACAACGACATGCTAGGCTCGCCCTCATCATGGGTACAGCACCAGATGGCGGGAAATTCGATGGATACAGATGACCAGAGCACGATGATCCCACCCCGCTACCAACGGCTGTCCGACGAACTGGCCGAGGCCATCCACGGCGGCCGGCTTCCAGTAGGCAGCCGCCTGCCCTCGCTGCGACAGATGGCCCTGCAGCGCAGGCTCAGCCTGAACACGGTGATTGCCGCCTATCGCCAGCTGGAGGACGCCGGACTGGTGATTCCGCGGCCGAAGGCGGGCTTCGAAGTCGCGCCGCGGCTGTCGGTGCCGGAGCGTTCGCTGCGCGACACCCCATCCGCGCCCACCGCGCCGCTGCAGCAGGTCCTGATGGCCCGGGTACTGGAAGCACAGCGCCGCCCGGGTGTGGTCGACCTGGCCTTCGCCGGCCCACGTGGTCGCCAGTTCTATCCCGGCGCGCAGCTGGCCCGGCATACCGCGCAGGTGCTGCGCCACGGCCAGCAGACGGTGGAGACCTATGCGAGACCCAACGGCTCCCCCCGGCTGCTGGCACAGATCGTGCGCCGCAGTCCGCGCATGGGACTGCACACCCACGCCGAGCGACTCCTGCTGACCCATGGTGCGATGGAAGCCCTGCAGCTTGCGTTGCGCGCGGTAACCCAGCCCGGTGACGCGGTGGGCATCGAGGCGCCGTCCTACTTCAACCTGTATCCGTTGCTGGCCAACCTCGGCCTGCAGGCCATCGAGTTGCCCACCCACCCGCAGCACGGACTGGACGTGGATGCACTGGATGCGCTGCTGGAGCACAGGCCGCTGGCCGCACTGGTGGTGATGCCGACCGTGCACAACCCGCTCGGCTGCACCATGCCGACCGCCGCCAAACAACACCTGGCCGAGCTGGTCAACGCACGGCAGCTGCCGCTGATCGAGGATGCGGTGTACGCCGAGCTGCAGTTCTGCGAACCACCGGCACCCTTGCTGAAAGCCTTCGATCGCGATGGCTGGGTGATGGTGGTCGGTGGCTTCTCAAAGACACTGGCGCCGGATTACCGCATCGGCTGGCTGGATGGCGGCCGCTTCGCAGAGCGCATCGCACTGCTGAAGTTCCAGTCCACCGGCGGCGAGCCGCAGCTGCTCGGCGATGCGGTGGCCGCGTATCTGGAAGCAGGCAGCTACGAGCACCATCTGCACCGCATGCGCCGCCTGTACCGCGAACAGGTCGGGCGGCTGCGCCAGCTGGTGGCCGAACACTTCCCGGCCGGCACCCGCGCCACCGAACCGCAGGGCGGCTTCCTGCTGTGGCTGGAACTGCCGGGCGTGGATACGCGAGAGCTGTTCGAGCGAGCGCTGCTGGAGGACATCGTGTTCATGCCGGGCCAGGTGTACTCGCGCGGCGCACGCTACCGCCACTGCCTGCGGCTGTCGTGCTGCCAGAGCCTGGATGCGCGCTTCATCGGTGCGGTGGAGCGGCTGGGCGCGATCGCACGGGAGCTGGCAGTGCGCCAGCTCCTGTAGAGCCGAGCCTACGCTCGGCTGCCCTTCGCTGACGGTCCCCGCTGAGCCGAGCATGGGCTCGGCTCTACAGGAAGCAGGTCAGTCGAGCAGGTGCGTACTCAGGATCTGACCATCCGCCCCCGGCAGATGCGGCAGCCGTCCCCAGCACGGCATCGGCAGGCGCTGCTGCAGCGTGGCGATGTTCTCGTCCTGGCGCTGCATCGCAGGATCAATGTGGTTGCCGATCCAGCCCAGGCGGTCCACGCCGCTGGCCTGCAGTGATTGCGCAGTCAACCGCGCATGGTTGACGCAGCCAAGCCGCATGCCCACCACCAGCAGCACCGGCAGCTGCAGCGCACGCACCAGGTCGAGCTGGTCCAGCGTGGCCGAAACCGGCGCCAGCCAACCGCCAACCCCCTCCACCACCACGATATCGGCCTGCGCGCGCAGTCGCGCGAACGCGGCCACGATCGGCGCCAGTTCCACCTGCACGCCGTCCTCGGCCGCCGCCAGCTCCGGTGCCAGCGGCTGCCGCAGCGCATACGGGTTCAGGTCGGCATAGTCCGGCACCGGCCAGCTGGCCGCCTGCAGTGCCAGCGCGTCCTCGTTGCGCAGGTCCTGCCCCAGGTCTTCGCTGCCACTGGCCACCGGCTTCATGCCGACCGCACGCAGGCCGCGCCGGCGCAGCGCATGCAGCAGCGCAGTGCTGGCCGCGGTCTTGCCGATTTCGGTGTCGGTGCCGGTAACGAACAGGGCGGGCGGCAGCGTGGCAGGCAACGGCATCGATTGGCTCCAACAGGGCAACAGAGCGTGCATTATCGCCGGCCCGTCGCGCTTGCTAGACTGCGGGCATGTTCGCCAATGCCTCGCTCACCGGCAGCAAGCCGGAACAATACGCCCAGCTGCTGGAACAGGCCCGTGGCCTGGTCTACGCCGAGTCCGACCGCATCGCCAACGCGGCCAACCTCTCCGCACTGGTCTACCACGCCCTGCCCGACCTGAACTGGGTGGGTTTCTACCTGTACGATGGCAAGGAACTGGTGGTCGGCCCGTTCCAGGGCCTGCCGGCCTGCGTGCGCATCCCGCTGGACAAGGGCGTGTGCGGTGCCGCCGCCAGCCAGCGGGTCACCCAGCGCGTGGAGGATGTCGACGCCTTCCCCGGCCACATCGCCTGTGATTCGGCCTCGCGTTCGGAGCTGGTGGTGCCGCTGCTGCGCGGCGATGAACTGATCGGCGTGTTCGACATCGACAGCCCGAAGGTGGGCCGCTTCGATGCCGACGACCAGGCCGGCCTGGAAGCCATTGCCCGCGTGTTCGTCGAGGCGCTGGGATGAACGCACCCAAGCTGCGCAACATCGGCCCCAAGAGCGCGGCCTGGCTGCGCCAGGTCGGCCTGCGCAGCCGCGACGACCTGGTCGCGATCGGAGCGGTCGGTGCCTTCGTCAAGGTCAAGCGTGCCGGCTTCAAGCCCAGCCTGAACCTGCTGTACTCGCTGGAGGGTGCGTTGCTGGACTGCCACTGGCAGGAACTGAGCGAGCCGCAGCGCGATGCGCTGGTACAGGACTATGAAGCGCGCATCGCCGCGCATCCGCTGAAGGCGGCCGGCCCGGCGTCGGGCCCGGTGCATGAGCAGCGCTTCGATGCCGACGATGACGCGGAAGACAGCGTTGCCGAGGATGCGGACGAGGATTGACGGCATGGTAGTGCCGGCCGCTGGCCGGCAACTGCATGATCTTCGCAGCGTTTCCGAGGCTGCCGGCCAGCGGCCGGCACTACCGATGGGTCAGGGCTGCTGCAGCTCCAGCAATTCGCCCACCAGCCCGGCCTCACCGCGCTCCAGCCACACACGCAGGCGCGTGCCATGGTCGATGCGCAGCGCCCAGCACAGCGACATCGGCAGGCCGCAGACCTTCGACAGCACCATGCGCAGCGGGCCGCCATGGCTGACCACCAGCGTCGGCACCGGATCGTCATCATCGAGCAGGCGATCCAGCGCGCGCGCGATGCGCCGCTCGAAGTGGCCCCAGCTTTCGCCGTTCGGCGGCGGGAACGCATGCGGGTCAGCATGGAAGGCAGCCAGTGCATCCTCCGGCAGGTCGAACAGCGACTGCCCGTCCCAATCGCCGAAATCCAGTTCCTCCCATTCCTCGTCCGCTTCCACGTCCAGCCCGCGCGGCGTGGCCAGCGCCATTGCCGTGTGCAGCGCGCGCAGCCGCGGCGAACTGATCACCCGCTCCCAGGGCTGCGCGGCGTAGGCGTCGACCAGTTCCTGCGGCAGGCGGGCCAGCTGCGGTGGGTCGCTGCGGCCATCGAGGAACTCATCGCGACCGTTGCCGGCATGGCGGACCAGGTCGAGGATCATGCGTGCGTTCCGTACAGGCAACGCGGGGACAGCGGAAAACGGGCGGACATCGGCAACGGCACCACGGGATCGAGGGACCATTCTAAGGGCACAGCAAAGGCAGTCGAGCAGGCGCGACGCAACGGGAGTGCCTGCGATGCCGTAGACTGCGCGCACTTCCAGGTGACCTGCGGCCACGGCCGGCAGGTTGAAACGGGAAGCCGGTGACGCGTGATTCCACGCCAGGCCGGCGCTGCCCCCGCAACGGTAAGCACGTCAGTTCCGGGCAACACTGCCACTGTGCCTCAGGCATGGGAAGGCGCCTGGACGGCGGCCTCGCGCCGCCCGGCGGCAAGCCCGGAGACCGGCCCGGAAGCCTCAGGTCGCGATGCGGTGGGCATGGCGCTGGATGACCGTGGCGTGCGCTGCGGCATCGGCGCGTGCCTGCCTTCGCGGCTCCTCCCCTTCGCCACGCGGGCGTGCGTGGCACCTGGAGTCCCCCATGAAGCTGCAGTCCCGAATGTTGTCCCTGGCCGTGCTGGCCGCCCTGCCCGCGCTGGCCCAGGCCGCCAATGACACCACCGCGCTCGACCAGATCCTGGTCACTGCGACCCGCACCCCGATCGCCCTGCAGGACAGCATCGCGCCGGCCCAGGTGATCGACCGCGCGCAGATCGAATCCAGCCAGGCCACCTCGCTGCAGGAACTGCTGCGCGGCCGCGCCGGCATCAGCCTGACCAATGCCGGCGGCTTGGGCAAGCAGAGCTCGCTGTTCCTGCGCGGCACCAACTCCGGCCACACCGTGGTGCTGGTCGATGGCGTGCGCATCAACAGCGCCGACCTCGGCCTGGCGATGTACCAGGACCTGCCGCTGGCACAGATCGAGCGCGTGGAGATCGTGCGTGGCCCGCAGTCCAGCCTGTACGGCGCGGACGCCATCGGTGGCGTGATCCAGATCTTCACCCGCCGCAGCCAGGGTGACTTCGCCCCGCATTTCCAGCTCGGTGGCGGCAGCAATGGACTGCGCGAGGCCAGTGGCGGCATCGGCGGCGGCACCGAACGCGGCTGGTTCGGCGCTGACATCGCCTACCAGCATTCCGATGGCATCGATGCCTGCCGCGGCTCCTCCTCGGTGTTCACCGCGGGCTGCTTTGCCGACGAGCATGACCGCGACGGCTACCGCAACCTGTCCAAGAGCCTGCGCGGTGGCTACACCTTCAACGACCAATGGAACGTGGAAGGCAGTGCATTGCGTGCCGACGGAAAGAACCATTACGACGGCTACTACAACTATTCGGAAACCCGCCAGCAGGTGCTGTCCGGCAAGCTGCGCTACACCCCGTCCGAACGCCTGGCGTTCACCGCCAATGTCGGCCGCAGTGACAACGAGTCGGACAACTTCGGCGACTTCGATGCCCGTGGCAGCGCCCAGACCCATCGTGACAGCGCCTCGCTGCAGGGCGACTTCGGCATGGCCGAAGGCCAGCTGCTGAGCACCGGCGTGGACTGGAGCGAAGACAACCTGGATGGCAGCAGCGCCGGGTACCTCGTCGACAGCCGTCGCAACACCGGCGTGTTCGTGCAGTACCAGGGCCGCTTCGGCCGCCACCAGCTGCAGGTCAGCGCACGCAACGACGACAACCAGCAGTTCGGCAACCACGCCACCGGCAGCGCCGGCTGGGCGATGGAACTGGGCCACGGCCTGCGCCTCAACGCCAGCTATGGCACCGCGTTCAAGGCGCCGACCTTCAGCGATCTGTACGACCCGTGGAGCGGCGTGCCGACGTTGAACCCGGAGAAGTCCAAGAGCGCCAACCTGGGCGTTTCGCAGCAGGGACAGGGCTGGCACTGGGGCCTGGACGTATATGAAACCCGCATCGATGATCTGATTACCTACGATGCGGCGACCTTCAGGATGCAGCAAGTGGAGAAGGCCCGCATCCGCGGCGCCGAACTGACCGGTGGCGTGCTGCTGGCCGGCTTCGACATCAACGCACAGCTCAGCTACACCGACCCGCGCAACCGTACCCATGGCAGCACCCAGTTCGACAACTGGCTGCCGCGCCGCGCGCAGCAGACCGCACGCCTGGACATCGACCGCCGCTTCGGCGACTTCCGCGCCGGTCTGACGGTTCAGGGTTCAGGCAAGCGTTATGACAATGCGGCCAACACGATAAAGGTCGGCGGTTACGGTACGCTGGACCTGCGCGCCGAGTACGCGCTGACGCCGTCGTGGACGCTGCTGGCGCGTGCCGCCAATGTGTTCGATCGCCGCTACGAGACCGTGGCGTGGTTCAACCAGCCCGGCCGCGAGTACCAGCTGAGCGTGCGTTACCAGCCGAAATGAAGGCGCGCGCCGGGCATCGCCCGGCGCCTCCTGATGCCATCGACGCATGGCGTCGATCTACTGTAGAGCCGAGCCCATGCTCGGCTCACGCAATGAAGCAGCCGAGCGTGGGCTCGGCTCTACGCCCGAACGCCCGCGGCCAACCCCGGCAACTCACGCAGGTCGTCGATCACTGCCACCGCGTGCGCGCTGCCCAGGTCCAGGCCGCGTGGATAGCCGTAGCGCACCAGCGCGATCGGCATGCCCGCATCTTCGGCGGCGCGGTAGTCGGTCAACGAATCTCCCACCATCAGGCACGCCTCCACCGACAGCGCGAAATGCGCGGCGATGTGCCGCAGCGGTTCGCCACTGGGCTTGCGCTGCGGCAGCGAATCACCGCCCAGTATCAGCGCGAACGCATCACCAATGCCCAGGTGCTGCAGCAGCGGCGGCACCAGTGCTTCGGGCTTGTTGGTGCAGATCGCCAGTGGCACGTCGCGCGCGCGCAGCTGCGCCAGTGCGTCGGCCACGCCATCGAACAGGCGCGGGCTGCGCAGCAGGCATTCACGGTAGTGCACCATGAACACCGGCATCACTTCGGCCAGGTCGACCTCGCGGCCTGCCGCATGCACGGCCTGTTCGACCAGGCGGCGCACACCGTCGCCGATCCAGCCGAGCACGGTGGCTTCCGGCACGCGCGCCATGCCGATGTCCTCCAGCGTGCGGTTCAGCGCTTCGGCGATATCAGCTGCGCTGTCGACCAGCGTGCCATCGAGGTCGAACACGACCAATGGATAGGGATACGACAAGGAACGGCACCTGCACGACGTGGGCCCCCCATTGTACGCCGCTGGTTTCCGCGCCGATCCGCCTCAACCGATCCGGCGCGCTCGGGTGGCCAGGAAGGTGGGAAGATAACGGTCGATCAGGAAGCGCGGCCGCGGCTGCCAGTCTTCCATGAAGCGATCGATGACGAAGCCGGCATCCAGCTGGCCACCAATCAGCTCGGTCAGGCTGTGGCCAAATGTCAATGCGTCGCCACGGGCCAGCTTCGCCTCGCGTTCGGCTTGCGGCAGGTCTTCCAGGTCCGAATAGGGAATGGCGTACTGCGGACGGATCAGGCCCTGTGCATCCAGCTGCGGATCGCGCGCACCCACGAACAGCACCGGATTGTAGAAACTGGCCATCAGCATGCCATCGCGCGCCAGCACGCGGCGGCATTCAGTCCATACCGGGCGCACGTCAGGGACGTAGAGGTTCGAGATCGGGTGGAACACCACATCGAAACTGTCATTGGCAAACACGTGCAGGTCGCGCATGTCACCCTGCACGGTGCGCAGCTGCAGGCCATCGCGCGCGGCGACCGCGCGGTCCTGTTCAAGCTGCCCGTCGGAGAGGTCGAACACGGTGACATCGGCGCCAGCGGCAGCAAGCACCGGTGCCTGTTGGCCACCACCCGAGGCCAGGCACAGGATGCGACGGCCGCGCACGTCGCCCATCCAGTCCAGCGGCAACGCGCGCGGCGTCAGGTGCACCTGCCAGCGGCCTGCGCGCGCGGCAGCAATCGTTGAGCTTTCCACCGGGCGCGACCATTCGCGCGCTTCACTGGCCTGGCGGTCCCAGGCAGCACGGTTGTGGTCGATCAAGGCCTGTCCATGGTTCATGTGTCCTCCGTGCCCGGCGGGCGCCAATCCAGATCCTGGAAGGCCGGGCCGGCGAAGCACTCGCCCAGGAAGTCCAGGAATCGCCGCATGATAGCGGGCTGCTGTCGCCGTGATGCGTACACGGCATGAATGCCGAGCTCGTCCAGACTGAATTCGGGCAGCAGTTCGACCAGTTCGCCACTGCGCAGCATCGGCGCCACCTGGTAGGTCGGCAGCATGGCGATACCGGCACCGGCCCGCACCGCCTCCAGCAGCAGCGATGCCTCGTTGGCACTGATGTTGCCGCCCACAGCCACCGACAGCGAACGGCCATCGCGGTGCAGCTGCCACAGGCTCTTGCCGACGTAGTGGTGGGTCAGGCAGTTGTGCGCGGCCAGGTGTTCGGGAGCGGTTGGCGTACCGCGCGCCTCCAGGTAGGACGGCGTCGCGCACAGCACCGAGCGGCAGGTCGCCAGCCGCCGTGCGATCAGGCTGGGATCGATCTGGCGCGCGATGCGCACGGCCAGGTCCACCCGTTCCTCCACCAGGTTCACGGTGCGGTCGACCAGCAGCAGTTCGATGCGCGCGGCAGGATGGCGCGCGACGAAACCGGCCACCGCTCGTGCCAGGTGGCTCTGCCCGAACGACACGCTGGCGGTCACCCGCAGCGTGCCGTGCGGTTCGGGATCATCGCTGGCCAGCTCGCCCTGCAGTTCCTCACTTATCGCCAGCATCTGCCGGAAGCGCGCCAGCGCCGCTTCGCCGGGGCCGGTCAGGCTGACCCGCCGTGTGGTCCGGTGCAGCAGGCGCGCGCCCAGCCAACCCTCGACCTCGGCCAGGTAACGGCTGACCATCGCCCGTGACATGTCCAGCACCTCTGCCGCTGCGGTCAGGCTGCCGCGCTCGGCCACCTCGACGAACACGGTCATGGCGGTCAATCGGTCCATATGCTCGCTCCATGCAACAAACAAGCGCGTTATACGCTGTTTTTCGAGCGACTGCAGCGGCCTACAGTGGCCGCGTCCCCCCCACACCGCCCCACGGAGTCCTGCCATGAAGATCGCCCTCGTCGGTTCCACCGGCAACATCGGCCGCCAGATCGCCCGCCACGCGCTGGCGAACGGCCACGAACTCACTGTCATCGTGCGCAGCGCGCAGGATCTTCCGGCCGAACTGGCCGGCGCCCATCTGGTGGTCGCCTCGCTGGATGACCAGGACGCGCTGGTCGCCGCCATCGCCGGCCACGACGTGCTGGCCAGCGCCTACGGCCCACGCCCGGGCGATGACATCGGCCGCGTCGGCGAGGTGGCCGCACAGCTGGCCGCGGCCGCGCGCAAGGCCGGTGTACCGCGCCTGGT
Source organism: Stenotrophomonas sp. YJH_SMC_37 (assembly GCF_059370035.1). Classification (NCBI taxonomy): domain Bacteria; kingdom Pseudomonadati; phylum Pseudomonadota; class Gammaproteobacteria; order Lysobacterales; family Lysobacteraceae; genus Stenotrophomonas; species Stenotrophomonas sp. YJH_SMC_37. The sequence continues at coordinate 92,410 of NZ_JCAFTG010000014.1, read as the reverse complement.
GGTGGTCGGCGGTGCCGGCAGCCTGGAAGTCGCACCCGGCGTGCAGCTGGTCGATACCCCCACCTTCCCGGAGGCCTACAAGCCATACGCGCTGGCCCATCGAGAAGCCTTCAATCGACTGCAGGCGGTGGACGACCTGGACTGGACCTTCTTCTCGCCGGCCGCCGAAATCGGCCCGGGCGAAGAGCGGGGCCATTACCGCGTGCAGCCCAGGGCCTTCCTGGCCGACGCCAGCGGCCACAGCCGCATCAGTTATGCCGACTACGGCGCGGCGTTCGTCGCCGAGCTGGAAGCGCACAAGTACCCCAAGCAGATCATCACGGCAGCGTATTGATCATGCCGTCCGCCGGGCATGGCCCGGCGCTACCTCCCTGTAGAGCCGAAGGCAACGGCAGGAGCCGTTGCCAACATCGCTTGCGACGGCCCGTAGGGGGCCGGGCAAGGACGCCCGGCATAGCCCGCGCTTGGCTCTACGCGAACATGCAGCCGGGCATTGGCCCGGCTCTAGACAAGGAATTCCCATGCGTACCGCTGCCCTGCTGCTTCCCCTCGCCCTGGCCGCCACTTTCACCAGTGCGCCGCTGCTGGCCGCACCGGCCACCGCGGCGCCGACCACCGCGACGAAATCCCAACTGCACCTGCAGACCTTCCATCCCGGCCCGCAGGCAATGTTCTCGGTGTCCTCGGTGCTGATCGAAGGCCGCCACGACGCGATCCTGGTCAATGCGCAGTTCGGTGCCAGCGACGCGCGCAAACTGGTCGAGCTGATCCGCGCCAGCGGCAAGCAGTTGACCACGATCTATATCAGCCACGGCGATCCGGACTACTACTTCGGCCTGGCCACGCTGCAGGATGCGTTCCCGCAGGCGCGCATCGTCGCTACCGCGCAGACCGTTGCCCACATCCAGCAGACACAGGCCGGCAAGCTGGCCTACTGGGGCCCGAAGATGGTTGCCGACGTGCCCGCGCGCATCGTGCTGCCGCAGGTGCTGGAGGGCGATGCCCTGCAACTGGAAGGCCAGCGCCTGCCGCTGATCGGCCTGGACGGACCGACCCCGGACCGCACTGTGCTGTGGGTGCCGTCGCTGCGCGCGATCGTCGGTGGCATTCCGGTGGTGGCGGGCGAGCACGTGTGGATGGCCGACACGCAGACGCCGAAGTCACATGCCGACTGGCTGCAGACCCTGCAGCAGCTGCAGGCGCTGAAGCCGAAGGTGGTGGTGCCGGGGCATTACGCGCCAGGTGCGGCGCTGGATGCCAGTGCACTGCGCTTCACTGCGGACTACATCCGCACGTTCGATATCGAAGCGGCAAAGGCGAAGGACAGTGCGGCGCTGGTGCAGGCAATGCAGTCGCGCTACCCGAAGCTGGATGGCGTCGCATCGCTGGAGCTGAGCGCGAAGGTGGCCAAGGGCGAGATGCAGTGGCCATGAGGTAGGGAGTTTTCTTTTGCAGGGCTGCGCCCTGCACCTGCTCAATGCAACGGCAACAGCCGAAGCAACAGCAACAGCTGGCTATCCGTGGGATGGCGAGGTGGGTCCGGTTGCGGGGGACGCTGCAAGTACGTCCATGTAAGCTCGGTCGCCGCATCCATGCGGCTCACGCCCCCGCAACCGGCCCCACCCCGCCTTCGACAGTTTCCTGCTGCTGATGGAACCTGCTGCTGTTGGTGGGTGCCGACCGTTGGTCGGCACGGCAATGATCAGTGCTCGAACAATTCCCCCTGCACCACCGGTTCCTTTTCGCGGAAGCCACCCAGGCCGACGCCGACCAGGCGGTAACGGGTCTCCGCCGGCAGGTCGACGCGGGCGCGCAGGGCCAGCGCGATGTCGCGCAGTTCTTCCATCGATTCCGGCGGGCGCTCCGGGGTGAAGCTGCGGGTGAGGATGCGGAACTGCGCGGTCTTCAGCTTCAGCACCACGGTGTGGCCGACGCGCTCGGTCTTGCGCGTGGCCTTCCAGGTCTTCTCCGCCAGTTGCACGATCGCCTCGCCCAGGTCTTCCAGCAGCAGGTCCTCGGCAAAGGTGTCCTCCGAGGAGATCGACTGTACCTGCTGGTCCGGTTCCACCGGCCGCTCGTCGACGCCGCGTGCGCGGTTGTACAGGCTGCGGCCGAAACTGCCGAACGCCTCTTCCAGATCGGTCAATGCCCATTGCCGCAGATCGCCGCAGGTGGCGATGCCGCGCGCGGCAAGTTTTCCTTCCATCACCTTGCCGACGCCGGGCACCCGGTTCACCGGCAACGGCTGCAGGAACGCGTCCACCCGCTGCGGTGGAATCACGAACTGGCCATCGGGCTTGCGCCAGTCCGAAGCGATCTTGGCCAGGAACTTGTTCGGCGCGATCCCGGCTGAAGCGGTCAGGTTCGTCTCCTCACGGATCTGCGCACGGATGGTGCGGGCGATGTCGGTGGCCAGTTCGATGCCGCTCTTCGGCTCGGTCACGTCCAGGTAGGCCTCGTCCAGCGACAACGGCTCGACCAGGTCGGTGTGGCGCAGGAAGATCTCGCGCACCTGGCGTGACACCGCCTTGTAACGTGCAAAGTCAGGCGGCACGAAGATCGCGTCCGGACACAGGCGTTCGGCGCGCAGCGCCGGCATCGCCGAACGCACGCCGAACACGCGTGCCTCGTAGGACGCCGCACACACCACCGAGCGCGCGCCGCGCCATGCCACAACCACCGGCTTGCCGCGCAGTGACGGATCGTCGCGCTGCTCCACCGACGCGTAGAACGCGTCCATGTCGACGTGGATGATCTTGCGCAGTCGGGTCATGTCAGGCGGAAAGGGCGGGGGCGTGCCGAACGGGCCACACGCCGAAGTATGGTCGTTGCACATCAACAGGATGCGCGTATTCCATTGAAAACACTACGGTTGCGTACGGTTGAAATGTTTGATCGGCGCAGTTTCCACGGGCATCCTCGAACGCTTGTTTCCCTGTTTCCCCGCTTCCAGGATTGTGCTTCATGACCCGTCTCCACGCGTTCAACCGCGAACAGCTGCTGGCCAGCGCACGCGGTGAACTGTTCGGCACCGCCGCCGGCCGTTTGCCCAACGATCCGATGCTGATGTTCGACCGCATCACCGACATCCACGAGGACGGCGGACCGCACGGCAAGGGCATGGTACGCGCCGAGCTGGATATCCGCCCGGACCTGTGGTTCTTCGGCTGCCACTTCATCGGCGACCCGGTGATGCCAGGCTGCCTGGGCCTGGATGCCATGTGGCAGCTGACCGGCTTCTTCCTGACCTGGCTGGGCGCCCCCGGCAAGGGCCGCGCGCTGGGCTGTGGCGAGGTGAAGTTCACCGGCCAGGTACTGCCGGACGCCAAGCTCGTACGCTACGAGATCGACATCAGCCGGGTCATCAACCGCAAGCTGGTGATGGCCCAGTCCGATGCCCGCATGTACGTGGATGATCGCGAAATCTACAGCGCCCGCGACCTGCGCGTCGGCCTGTTCACCGAAACCGGGAGCTTCTGATGCGTCGCGTCGTCATCACCGGCATGGGCATCACCTCCTGCCTCGGCAATGATCTGGATACCGTTTCGGCCGCGCTGCGCGAAGGGCGCTCGGGCATCACCGCCCTGGCCGACCACGCCGAAGCGGGCCTGCGCAGCCAGGTCGGCGGTCGTGTCGACCTCGATCTGGAGGCGCTGATCGACCGCAAGCAGAAGCGCTTCATGAGCGACGCGGCGGCCTTCGCCTACCTGGCCATGCGCGACGCCATCGCCGATGCCGGGCTCAGCGCCGAGCAGGTCAGCAGCCTGCGCACCGGCCTGATCGCCGGTTCCGGTGGCGGCTCCAGCGAATGGCAGATCGGCGCGGTCGACCTGCTGCGCGAACGTGGTGTGCGCAAGGTCGGCCCGTACATGGTGCCGCGCACGATGTGCTCGACGGTCTCGGCCTGCCTGGCCACCGCCTACCAGATCAAGGGCGTCAGCTATTCGTTGTCGGCCGCCTGCGCGACCTCGGCGCACTGCATCGGCGCCGCCGCGGACATGATCCGCCATGGCGCGCAGGACATCATGTTCGCCGGTGGCGGCGAAGACCTGCACTGGTCGATGAGCGTGATGTTCGATGCAATGGGCGCGCTGTCGACCAGCTTCAACGAGACCCCGGCCAGCGCCTCGCGCCCGTACGACAAGGACCGCGACGGCTTCGTCATCGCCGGAGGTGGTGGCATGCTGGTGCTGGAGGACTACGACCACGCCGTTGCGCGCGGCGCGCGCATCCATGCCGAACTGATCGGCTATGGCGTGACCTCCGACGGTGCCGACATGGTCGCCCCGTCCGGTGAAGGCGCGGTGCGCTGCATGAAGATGGCACTGCAGGGCGTCGATCGCCCGCTGGACTACCTCAACACCCACGGCACCTCCACGCCGCTGGGCGATGTCACCGAGCTCAACGCGATCCGTGAAGTGTTCGGCGATGCGGTACCACCGCTGTCCTCAACCAAGGCGCTGTCCGGCCATTCACTGGGCGCGGCCAGCGTGCACGAGGCGATCTACTGCCTGCTGATGATGCGCGATGGCTTCGTTGCCGGTTCGGCCAACATCGGCGAACTGGACCCGAAGGTGGAGAGCTTCCCGATCCTGCGCGAGAGCCGCGAGCAGAGGCTGGATACGGTGATGTCCAACAGCTTCGGCTTCGGTGGCACCAACGCCGCGCTGGTGTTCGGGCGGGTGTGATGGGGGCAGGTGTGCCGACCAACGGTCGGCACCCACCAATAGATGTAGAGCCGAGCCATGCTCGGCTCAGTGCCGGCCAACGGTCGGCACCTACCGCTTATTTCGGCAACAACGGCACCAGCAACGCGTGCGCGTCCACCAGCGAACCGACAATGCGATGGCCAAGCGCGCGCAGCTCTTCGTCAGGATGCACCAGGTCCGGTACCTGGATCACGGTCATGCCAGCGGCCAATGCCGCGCGCGTGCCAGCGGGTGAGTCTTCCAGCGCCAGGCAGCGCCCAGGCACCTGGCCCAGTCGCTGCGCGGCCAGCAGGTAGATGTCCGGCGCCGGTTTCGGCCGCGCCACGTCGCCACTGGTGATCACCGCGTCGAAATACGGCAGCAGTCCGGCCGCCGCCAGCTTGCGGTTGGCACGCGGCTGCCGCGTGGTGGTGGCCACCGCGCGCGGTACCGCGTGCGCCTTCAGCAGCTCCAGCAGTTCCAGGATGCCCGGACGCAACGGCAGGCCGGTCTGTGTGCGTCCTTCGTACAGTTCGTGGCAGCGTGCAGCGACCGCCTCGATCACGCTGTCCTCGATACCCTGCGCACGCAGCAGCGCGTGCGAATCCCGGTCGCCGAGACCGACCATGCGCAGGAACACTGCCTCGTCCAGGCCCAGTGCGAATTCGTCGGCGGCCTCGCTCCAGCAGGCCAGCGAGACCCGCTCGCTGTCGATCATCAGGCCGTCCATGTCGAAGATGACGGCGTCGGGGAGGAACGGCAGCGCAGCGATGGTGGTCATGGAGCGAACAGCGTATCCAGGTCGGTGGAAGTGAGCTGCCGCCATTGCCCTTCGTCCAGCCCCTGCAGGTCCAGCCCGCCAACACGACTGCGGTGCAGGGCCTGCACGTGGTTGCCGGTGGCGGCGAACATGCGGCGTACCTGATGGTAGCGGCCTTCGTGCAGCACCAGCCGCGCGCGACGCGCATCCAGCACTTCCAGTTCAGCCGGCAGCAGGGGCGTCTTCTCCGATTCCAGCATCAGCGTGCCGCTGGCGAACAGCGCCACCTCGTCGCCGCGCAGGTTCTCGCTCAATTCGACCTCATAGACTTTCGGCAGCTTCGACTTCGGCGAGATGATCCGGTGCAGCAGGCTGCCATCGTCGGTCAGCAGCAGCAGGCCGCTGGTCTCGCGGTCGAGGCGGCCCACCGTGGACAGCACCGGATCGCGGTCGCGGAAGCGCGGCGGCAACAGGTCGTAGATCAGGCGGCCGGTATCCTTGGTCGAACAGGTGTAGCCAGCCGGCTTGTGCAGCGCGATCGACAGGCCCACCGGCGGGTCCAGCGGCTCGCCATCAACCCGGATCACCTCGTGCGGCACCTGGTCGTCGGCGTACAGTACCTCGCCGTCGGCGTCGGTGATGCGGCCTTCGCGGAACATCCACTGCACCTGCTTGCGGCTGCCATAGCCCAGATTGGCAATGTGCTTGACCAGTTTCACTTGCCTTTCCCCTTCACCGCTTCAACCAGCTTGAAGCCGTCGCGCTCGGCGACCACGCGCACCGCGCCGAAGCTGTCGTTGAGGGTGTGCTCGTACGGCAGGTGGCGATTGGCCACCACGTACAGGCGCCCGCCCGGGCGCAGCGCCTGCGCAGCCACGGCAATGAAGCGCTGGCCGATGTCCGGGCGGTCAGCGCGCGACGGCGTGTGGAACGGCGGGTTGCTGATGATGACGTCGTAGCCCGGCTCGATGCCGGCGGTGACGTCGCGCCACAGGAAGCGCAGCGGCAGCGGGCGCGGCGGCGGCGCCAGATTGAGCTCGGCCAGCGCCAGTGCGCGCTGCTCGGCCTCGTACAGGTCCAGCGCGGTGATCTTCGGGCAGCGTTCCAGGAGTTCGCGCGACAGGTAGCCGTAGCCGGCGCCGAGGTCGGCGGCACGCCCGGCCAGGTCGGCCGGCAGGTGCTCGGCCAGCAGCGCCGACGCCGGATCGATGCGATCCCAGGCGAACACGCCCGGGCGGCTGAGGAAACGGCCACCGACGATCGGGCGCACCGCGTCCAGTGCCGACCAGCGCTTGGCCAGGTCGGCATCGTGCTGGCCCTGCATCGGGGCGGTCCAGTACACGCGGCAGTGGTTCTTGGTCAGGCTGCCGCCGAGGCCGGCCAACTGCTTGAGGTCGCCCTCGCCGGAGCGCGCGCCTTCGTTGTTGGACTGGCAGGCAACGATGCGGCCGCCGTCGGCGACCAGCGCCAGCGCACGGGCGAACAGCGCACGGGCTTCTTCACGCTGGCGCGGCGGCAGCACCAGCACCAACGGGTAGCGGCCCTTGCCGGCCGCGTCATCCAGCTGCCCGCTGACGGTCCAGCCGGCAGCCTGCTGCAGCGGTTGCGCGAACGGGGCGAAGCTCTGTTCGCAGTGCACCTCGCGATCGCCGGCCACTTCGCGCAATGGCCAGCCATCGCGGGCACGCAGGAAGGCCACCGGGCCCTCCGGCCAGCGCAGGGCGCCTTGGGAGAACGGCAGGAGCAGGGTCTGCAGGGGGGCGTCGTCGCTGGAGGCCATCGGCGCGGGTACTTCAAGCGTGAGGGCCGTCCATTGTACCGGCTTGGCCGGGCCAGCCCCGGCGGCCCGCTTTGCGAAACCCGAACGGGGCCTTGATCCGCCAGAAACATTGAAACGTTCAGGGTAGAGGCTCCCCCGGAAACCCAGGAGAACCTGCATGCGAGCCTTGTTCGTCGGTGGCGTGGTCGACAACAGTGAAATGGACCTGGAAGGCAGCCATCCGCCCGTGCACTACCCCGAGGACACCGGCGGCGGCCACTCGCGCTACCGGCTGCACCAGGTCGGCCATGGCGCCGACGGCAGCGTGGCCTATGCGGTGTACGGCGCGCCGGACCTGGCTGATGACGAGGTGGCGAGGGTTGCAGAGGAGCGGGCGTACGCACGCCGGTTCGAGGCGACGCCGACCCTGTTCGAGCACTGACACATCTGTAGCGCCCGAGCCCACGCTCGGGTGGCGGCAGAGCCGAGCGTGGGCTCGGCTCTACCTCGGATCAAGGCGCCTTGGGTGGCAGGCGGTTGATACTGGCGATTTCATCCAGCCACACATGGTGCTGCTGCACCGGCGTGTCGTAGTCATCCAGGCGCAACTGGCCGTTGCTGCCTTCATCACCCGCGGCGTTGCGGTATTGCTGCACAGTTGGCCTCACCGCCACCGTGCCGAGCAGGCGGCGGCCATCGTGCAGAATCAGTTCCACCTGCGTTTCGCCATCCAGCTGCGGCAGCAGGGCTTCCAGGCGCGCGATCTGCGCCGGATCGGTGTGGATACGTGGAGCTATACGGGACATCGGCGACCTCCTGACTGCAGGGTCGCCGATCGGCCGTGAATGTTCAGTGCAGCGCGCTGTCCGCGCGCGCCACCTGCACCTTGCGCACGGCAGCCACCAGCTGCGCTACCGAGTACGGCTTGGCGACGTGCTCCTGGAAGCCCGAGGCCAGCGCGCGGCGGCGGTCGTCGGCACGCGCCAGTGCAGTCACCGCCACCGCAGGCAAGGTCGCCGCGTCCACGCCCATGTCCTCGCGCAAGGTGCGCACCAGCCCATAGCCATCCATGCCCGGCATGCCGATGTCGGTCAGCAGCACGTGGTACTGCAGGTGGCCGGTGTCGGCCAGCAGTGCCAGCGCTTCGCCGGCCGAGCTGGCCGCCGATACGGTGGCGCCCTGCTCTTCCAGCATGCGGCGCAGGTATTCCAGCACTTCCGGCTGATCCTCCACCGCCAGCACGTGCATGCCGCGCAGCGGATAGGGTTCGACGACCACCGGCTCCAGGATCGGCCCACTGATCACTTCGCGCAGCGGTCGGCGCTCTGCATCCGGCAGGTGCTGGGGCAGGCGCACGGTGAAGGTGGCGCCATGGCCATGCCCTTCGCTGGCGGCAGTGACCGTGCCGCCATGCAGTTCGACCAGCTGCTGCACGATCGCCAGGCCCAGGCCGAGACCGCCATGACGGCGCGTGGTGGTGCCATCAGCCTGCCGGAAGCGGCTGAACAGATGGTTGAGGAATTCGGGCGCGATGCCGTCGCCGGTGTCGCGCACGGTGATCACCCAGTGATTGCCATCGGCCTGCAGCTGCAGGTCGACGCGTCCTTCGGCCGGGGTGAACTTGATCGCATTGGACAGCAGGTTCCACAACACCTGCTGCAGGCGGGTGGCATCGCCCAGCACCAGGCACGGCTGTTCCGGCAGCAGCAGGCTCACATCCAGCGCCTTGCCTTCGGCGACCAGCTCCTGCGCGCCGATGGCTTCGCTCAGCAGGTCGCGCAGGTCCAGTATCTCCACCTCCAGCTGCACCTTGCCCAGCAGCATGCTGCTCAGGTCGAGCATGTCCGAGATCAGCCGCTTCTGCGCACCGGCGCTGTTGGCGATCACGTTCAGGCCCTTGTACAGCGGACTGGTGTTGTCCACGCGCTGCAGCAGCAGTTCGCTCCAGCCCAGGATGGTGGTCAGCGGCGTACGCAGTTCATGCGACAGCGTGGCCAGGAACTCGTCCTTCAGCCGCGCCATGTTCTCCGCAGCGCTGCGCGCGGCACGCTCGGACTGCAGCAGCTCCTCGCGGGCCAGTTCAATTTCGCGTCGTTCGGTGACATCCGGACTGCTGCCGGCCAGGCCAATGAAGCGGCCCATCCGCGAAAAACGCGGGCGGGCGTTCATCTCCAGCCAGCGCCACTGGCCATCCGCGCGCCGCGCACGCACCAGCGCGTGCATCGAACGCTGCGCCTTCAGCGCTTCCTGCAGTTCGTATTCGAACACGGACGCGTCATCCGGATGCACGAGACCGCGCCAGACATCTTCCGGCACACGCGTTTCATCACCACCGAAGAACTCGCTGAAGGCACTGTTGACGAAACGCGCATGGCCGCGCTCATCGAGCACCCACACCGGCATCGGCAGGCCGTCTGCCAGCGCGCTGAAACGGGCTTCGCTTTCGCCCAGCTCCACTTCCATCTGCTTGCGCGCGGTGATGTCGAAGAACAGGATGCCGACCTTGTCTTCTCCCGGCCGCCCCACCCGCACCGCGTCGACCGCGAACGAGCGGCCCAGCGCACGGGCTTCCATCTCGAACTGAGCGGGGCGGCCGCTGCGTGCGACTTCGCCATAGATACGGAACCAGTCCTGCTCGTGGTTGGGTTCCAGCGCAGTCATGCACTTGCCACGCGCGTCCTTCAGCCCAGTGTGGCGCTCGAACGCGTCGTTGACTTCGATGAAACAATAGTCGACCGCACGATCACCCTCGAACAGCACCTGGATCACGCAGAAGCCGGCGTTGATGCGCTCAAGCACGCCACGATGCAGGTCGGGTTCTGGCGCCGACACCAGCATCGGTGGGCGCTCCACGAGGGGCGGCAGTGTGGACAAGGGGGTCTTTGCAGGCCAGGTTGGGAGCACAGCATCTTCCAAAGGGCGTATTCACAGCGTCAAGCGCCGTCAGTCATGGTTGACGTCGATGAATTGGCGGCAACCGCTCTTGCCCACGACGCAATCGGCCATTGCGGTCGTCCGGCAGCAGGCTCACACTCGATCCGTGATCAACACCCCCCCAGCGCGGGGACGCAGGAGACCGTCATGAAACGCTCACTCGCGATTGCCCTGCTGGCAGGCGCCCTGGCGGCCGGTGGCGCCAATGCTGCGCCACGCACCGTGACCGATGCAGACGCGCCGCGTGCGTTGCAGGCCGATGGACCGGTCAGCGTGAAATGGGAAGATCCGGCCAAGTTCACCGAAATACGCCAGAGCAGCAACCGCTTCGAGGCCGAACGCGGTGACTGGGTGCAGCAGCTGGCCCGCTACCTGCAGACCACCGCAGCCAAGCCGCTGCAGCCTGGGCAGACCCTCGATGTGACCCTCGTCGACATCAAGCGTGCCGGTGACTACGAGCCTTGGCACGGCCCGCGTGGCCGCGACATCCGGATCATGCGCGACATCTACCCGCCACGGATCACCCTGCAGTACACGCTGAAGGATGCCAGCGGCCGTATTGTCAGCGAGGGCGATGCGCGCCTCAGCGATACCGGCTACCTGCACAACGTGGGACTGAAGAGCGACAGCGATCCACTGCGCTACGAGAAGCGTCTGATCGATGACTGGGTGAAGCGCCAGCTGGCCAGTCAGGCGACCGCCGCGCGTTAGGTCCCCCGGCAGGTGTCGACCTTGGTCGACACGCATTCACGGCGCCGATCGAGGTCGGCCGCTACCGGTGCCGAGCGCGGGCTCGGCGCTACACGTACACCTTCGCCACGCGCTTGACCGCGCACGGCAGCTGGTAGGCGCTCACGCCACAGCGCGGCGCCAGCTCCGACAGGGTCGGCGCAGAACCCCACAGTTCCACCACGCTGCCGATGCCGGCCTGCGCATGCGCGGTCAGGTCCACCGTCAGCATGTCCATCGACACGCGCCCGATCAGCGCACCGGGCTGGCCGTCGATCAGCACCGGAGTGCCGTTTGGAGCGAACTGCGGATAACCGTCGGCATAGCCGAGTGCAACCACACCCACGCGGGTGCGCGCCTTGGCCACGAAACGCGCGCCATACCCCACCGGTTCACCGGCTTCGATCCAGCGCTCGGCGATCACCTTCGACTGCATCGTCATCACCGGGCGCAGCCGCTCGGTCAACACGGTGTTGTCCGGCAGCGGGTTGGCGCCGTACAGCATCAGGCCCGGGCGCACCCAATCACTGCGCACATCCGGCCAGCCCAGCAGCGCAGGCGAGTTGCACACGCTGGTCTCGCCTGCCAGTCCATCAATGGCGCGGGCGAAGGTCGCCGCCTGTTCGTGGGTGCGTTCGCTGTCCAGCTCGTCGGCACGCGCCAGGTGGGTCATCAGCACGACGCGTTCGACGTGCGGCAGCGCCGACAGGCGCGCGTGCGCCGCGCGGAAGCTGTCCACGTCCAGGCCGAGGCGGTGCATGCCGCTGTCCAGCTTCAGCCACACCGTCAACGGGCGCGGGCTGTCGAACGCCGCCAGTGCCTCCACTTGCCACGGTGAACCGACGGCGAACCAGAAGTCATGCTCGGCCACCAGCGTCATGTCGCTCGGCTCGAAGATGCCTTCCAGCAGCAGGATCGGCGCACGGATGCCGGCCTGGCGCAGCTCCAATGCCTCTTCGATGGTGGCCACGCCGAAGCCATCGGCCTCGCCTTCCAGCGCCTGCGCACAGCGCACCGCGCCATGCCCATAGGCATCGGCCTTGATGATCGCCAGCGCCTTGCCACCGCCCAGTTCACGGGCGAGGCGGTAATTGCTGCGCAGGGCGCCCAGATCGATCAGCGCGCGGGCAGGACGCATGTGCGGTTCTCGTGTTGCGGCGCGTGACCGTACTGGCCGTAGCGGAAAATATCCAGGCCTTCGGTGCTGATCTGCGGCTGTCGCGCGCTCATCAGGTCGGCCAGGTAGCGGCCCGAGCCGCAGGCCATGGTCCAGCCCAGCGTGCCGTGTCCGGTGTTGAGGTACAGGTTGCGGAACGGCGTGGCGCCGATCACCGGCGTACCGTCCGGCGTAGCCGGGCGCAGGCCGGTCCAGAACTGCGCGCGCGACAGGTCGCCGCCCTTCGGATAGAGATCCCTGACCACCAGTTCCAGGGTCTCGCGGCGGCGCTGCGACAGCGACAGGTCGAAGCCGGCCACTTCGGCCATGCCACCGACACGGATGCGGTCGTCGAAGCGGGTCACCGCCACCTTGTAGCTCTCATCGAGGATGGTCGAGGTCGGTGCCATCGCCGGGTCGGTGATCGGCAGGGTCAGCGAATAGCCCTTCAGCGGGTACACCGGCAGGCGCATCCCCAGCGGTGCGACCAGCGCTGGCGAGTAGCTGCCAAGCGCGACCACGAAGCGGTCGGCGGTTTCCAGCTTGCCGTCGATGCGCACGCCGGTGATGCGGTCGCCGTCGAACTCCAGGCCGGTGATGTCCTGGTCGAAACGGAATTCAACGCCGGCATCCATGCACAACTGCGACAGCCGGCGGGTGAACAACTGGCAGTCGCCGGTCTGGTCACGCGGCAGGCGCAGCGCGCCGACCAGGCCATCGACATGGGCCAGGGCCGGTTCGGCCTGGATGATGCCGGCGCGGTCCAGCACCTCGTACGGCACGCCGTACTGGGCCAGGATCTCGATGTCCTGCGCCGAAGCATCCAGCTGCTGCTGGGTGCGGAACAGCTGGGTGGTGCCAAGGTCGCGGCCTTCGAATTCGATGCCGATCTGCGCGCGCAGCTCGTTCAGGCAGTCGCGGCTGTACTCGGACATGCGCACCATGCGCGCCTTGTTGATCGCATAACGCTCGTGGGTGCAGTTGCGCAGCATCTGCCACAGCCAGCGGTACTGGGCCAGGTCCATGCCCGGGCGGATCGCCAGCGGCGCGTGCTTCTCGAACAGCCAGCCGATAGCCTTCTTCGGCACGCCCGGGGCCGCCCACGGCGAGGTGTAGCCGAACGACAGCTGGCCGGCATTGGCGAAGCTGGTTTCCAGCGCCGGGCCGGGTTGGCGGTCGACGACCGTGACTTCAAACCCGGCCTGTCGCAGATACCAGGCACTGGTGGTACCGATCACGCCGCTGCCGAGAACTAGGACTCGCATGGGACTTCTCCAACCCGATCATTCCCTGCACTGGAGCGCACAGGGACCATAATTGGGGAAGTATAGACAGCCATTCCCAGTTGATTTGCCTGTTTTGAAATCAACCGGCAGGATGTTCCACTTCAATTCACTCCCGAAGGTTGACGGTCATGGCCACCCGGATCCGCGAACTGGACAAGATCGACCGCAAGATCCTGCGCATCCTGCAGGCCGAGGGCCGCATCTCCTTCACCGAACTGGGCGAGCGGGTGGGCCTGTCGACCACCCCGTGCACCGAGCGCGTGCGCCGGCTGGAGCGCGAAGGGGTGATCACCGGCTACCACGCCCACCTCGACCCGGCCGCAGTTAAAGCGAGCCTGCTGGTGTTCGTGGAGATCAGCCTGGCGTACAAATCCGGCGACATCTTCGAGGAGTTCCGGCGCGCCGCGCTGAAGCTCCCCAACGTACTGGAATGCCATCTTGTATCGGGCGACTTCGATTACCTGCTGAAGGCGCGGATCAGCGAGATGGCCTCCTACCGCAAGCTGCTCGGCAGCACGCTGCTGACACTGCCGCATGTACGTGAGTCGAAGAGCTACATCGTGATGGAAGAAGTGAAGGAAACACTGAGCCTGCCGATTCCGGACTGAGGCTGCTGCTGGGTGGGGCCAGATCCCGTACAGCGGGCTCTGACCCCGATCATGGCGACAGTCAGCGCTGCTGCGGATGCTTATGCGGGCGCTGTTCCTGCTGCCTGCCGCCCTTGTGCTGCTGCGGCTCCATCTGCTGTTGCTGCTGTTGCTGCTGCGGGTTGCGGCCCTGCGGTTCCTTGCCGGGATGACGGTTCTGCTGGTTTTTCATGGTCGCGATCCAGTGGACGAAGGACATGCGGCGGCGGGATGCCGGCGCAGGGCCACGGTGGCCCCGGAACGGTTAATCGCAGGCGAAAAAGCAGTGATCGGCTGGACGCTGTTTTCGCGCGTTCAGCCCGCTCAGCGCCAGCCAGCAGCCAACCTTGGTGGCACCAGGGTTCAGCGCTTGATCTGCTGGCCATCGCCGGCCGGCACGCTGTCGTAGTAGCGGCCGGTGCGCGAGTCGAACACGCGGTTCGGGCCGGCCGGGCGCACGCCGGGCACGATGCGGCCGTTGCGGTCGTAGACCTTGTCGGCCGGCCTCGGTGCTGGCGGCGGCGTGATCTGGGCCGGACCGGTGGACTTGATCGGCCGCGCCGGTTGCGGCGTAGGCAGCAACTGCGGCTGCGGCCGGGCCGCCTGTGGCGGTGGCGCCACCGGCTGCGGCGCCACGGTGGTCGCGCTGCGGGTGGCCGTGGGGTCGGGGGTGGGCACCTGGGCCAGCGCCAGTGCCGGCAACAGGGCGATTAACAGCAGGGGAAGGGTCGGCTTCATGGCACGCTCCGGCGTCTATGACACCCACCTTGCTCCCGCACCCGTGTGCCACCCATGAACGGCCATCACACTTGCAAGCGCGCGCCGGCACCCCCACGTTTTCCGGCATCCCCAGGCCATCGACCCCACGGAGCGCCGCCATGACCGCCTTCGATCTGACGCCCCCCACTGCCACCCAGACCGAGGCGCTGGTCGCCGGCCTCAGCAGCGAGGAACGCCGCGTGCTGTTGCAGCACGGCACCGAAGCGCCGTTCTGCGGCGTGTTCCTCGACAACAAGCGCGAGGGCGTCTACTGCTGCCGGCTGTGCGCGCTGCCGCTGTTCCGCTCCAGCACCAAGTTCGATTCCGGCACCGGCTGGCCCAGCTTCTTCGCCCCGTTCGACCCGGCGCACGTGCGCGAGATCCGCGACACCAGCCACGGCATGGTCCGCACCGAGATCACCTGCGCGCGCTGCGGCAGCCATCTGGGCCACGTGTTCCCCGACGGTCCGCCGCCCACCTACGAGCGCCACTGCCTGAACTCCGTCTCACTTTCCTTCGTCGGCAATGGCGAGCCCTGGCCCGATCCGTTGCAGCGTGGCGGCGCCGAAGCCGGGGTGGCCGGCTGAAACACCCCGCTGACCGATTTCACAGAATTCCCTCTTCAGAAACCCGGGCGGCGGGCCGACAAGGAGATATCCCCTCTCCCTGCGTCGCCCCATGCTCATCATCGTTGGATTCCTGGTCGTCATCATCAGCGTGATCGGGGGCTACCTCGGTGCCCACGGCCGCCTGGGCGCCCTCTGGCAGCCCTACGAGCTGGTCATCATCGGCGGCGCCGCGCTCGGCGCGTTCCTGGTCGGTACCCCGGCCAAGACGGTCAAGCAGACCCTGCAGGCCATGGTCGGCGTGTTCAAGGGCCCGCGCTACAAGCAGCAGGATTACATCGATGTCCTCAGCCTGCTCTATGAACTGCTCAACAAGGCGCGCCGCGAAGGCTTCATGGCACTGGAAGACCATGTCGAACGCCCGGCCGAGAGCGCCCTGTTCGCCAACTACCCCAAGGTGCAGGCCGACCACCACCTGATCGACTTCATCACCGACTGCCTGCGCCTGATGATCGGCAGCAACATCGAGCCGCACGAGCTGGAACCGCTGCTGGAACTGGAGCTGGAAAAACACCACGCCGAGGCCATGGCACCGTCGCAGGTGCTGACCAAGGTCGCCGACGGACTGCCCGGTTTCGGCATCGTGGCTGCGGTGCTGGGCATCGTCATCACCATGGGTTCGATCGGCGGCGACATCGTCGAGGTCGGTGGCCACGTGGCCGGTGCGCTGGTCGGCACCTTCCTCGGCATCCTGCTGGGCTACGGCTTCGTCGGCCCGATGGCGGCGGCGATGGAAGCCCGCGCCGAACAGGACAGCCGCATCTACGAATCGGTCAAGACTGCCCTGCTGGCCTGCCTGCGCGGTTACAACCCGAAGATCGCGCTGGAATTCGCCCGCAAGACGCTACCGTCGAACGTGCGCCCGGCCTTCTCCGATTTCGAGCAGCACCTGAAGACGGTCAAGTAAGCCATGGCCGAGAACAAGCCCACCGTCATCGTCCGCCGGGTCAGGAAGGCCGGCCACGCCGCTCACCACGGAGGGTCGTGGAAGGTGGCCTATGCCGACTTCGTGACCGCGATGATGGCCTTCTTCCTGGTGCTGTGGCTGATGGCCACCACCAACAAGAACGACCGTGCGGCCATTTCCGAGTACTTCCGCAACCCGAGCCCGCTGAGCGGGCAGAGTGCCACGCCGGCACCCGGCATGGCCGGCCCGGGCGGCGCCAGCACATCGATGATCAAGCTGGGCGGCGCCACCGACATCTCGCGGGGCAGCAGCAACGATCCCTTCCAGAACCAGAAGGAAGCAGTGCCGCAACCGGTGGACCAGCAGCAGCGCGACAAGCAGCAGCTGGAAGCACTGATGAAGGAGCTGCAGGAAGCGATCAGCCGGAGCCAGGCACTGGAACCTTTCAAGGACCAGCTGCTGCTGGACCTGACTCCGGAAGGCCTGCGCATCCAGATCGTGGACAAGCAGAACCGGCCGATGTTCGACCTCGGCAGCGCTACGCTGAAGCCGTACACGCAACAGATCCTGCACGAGCTGGCCGAGTACCTGAACCACGTACCGAACCGGATCAGCCTGACCGGCCACACCGACATCACCGCCTATTCGGCCGCACGCGGCTACGGCAACTGGGAACTGAGCGCCGACCGCGCCAACGCTGCACGCCGTGCACTGGTGGACGGCGGCCTGGAGGACAGCAAGATCACCCGCGTGGTCGGCCTGTCTTCATCGGTGCTGTTCGACAAGGCCGACCCGCAGAACCCGATCAACCGCCGCATCAGCATCGTGGTGATGACCAAGGCCGCCGAGGAGGCAGCGCTGGCGGGTGCCGGCCCCCAGGTGGGGCTGTCGGCGCCCACCGCCGACCCGGACGTGCAGGCCGCGCAGGGGCAAGCGGAATAAGCTGTGGGTGCGCGCCTTGGTCCGAATCCACAGGGCCATGCCGGGCGAGCGCACCACGCCGCACCCGCTACAATGGCGGTCTTTCCGTTTCCAGGTGATCTCACCCCCATGTCCCAGAACTCCAAGGCCAAGCGCGACAAGCGCAAGAAGCAGCAGGGCAAGCGCCCGTTCCTCCGCCTGAACGCGCAGCAGCAGGTGCAGAACCATGCCGTGCTGACCAACGAAGACGGCCAGGTGGTGGCGGCCATCGGCCTGCAGGGCCGTGAGTGGCTGCTGGCCATCGGCGGCCAGACCATGGGCAACGCCGAGAACCCGGTGCCGATGCTGGCCATGCTCAAGCACCTGGCCAACGTGCAGGAGAAGGAAGGCCGCAAGGTCAACCTGGAGTACTCCGAACTGCTGCAGAAGCTGCTGGACACCCTGGCGGCCGAATCCGAGCAGACCGCCGACGAATACCTGGACAAGCTGGTGTCCGAGTTTGAAGGCGTCGACGCTGCTGAAGGCGAAGAAGGCGAAGCCGTCGAGGGCGACGCGGCCGAAGAAGCCGCTGCCGAGGCCGCCCCGGCCGCTGACAGCGACAGCAAGCCGCAGGCCTGAACCGGCCGCGGCGGTGACGGTCTACGTCGATGACGCAGTGCATCCCTGGCGCGGACAGCGCTGGGCGCACCTGATGGCCGACACCCTGGCCGAGCTGCACGCAATGGCCGCGCAGCTCGGCATTCCACCGCGCGCCTTCCAGAACAAGGCCAGCGGCGCCCACTACGATGTCACTGCCGGGCTGCGCGCACAGGCCATCGCGCTCGGCGCCCGGGCGATCTCACGGCACACCGACCGTGAACTGGTCAAAACGGTGATTGCCAACGCCCGGGCGCAGTACCGGCCGTAGGCCACGCCGCGGGTTCGCCGGACACCAACCGGCACCGACGGGGGTAGAGTCGACTGTTAGTCGACTGCTCTCCCATCCGGCCGCGAGACCCCCGCGCTGCGCGCGATAGTCGACTGACAGTCGACTCTACCCCCGTCGGGTCGTGCCCGGCGGATCGGCCCATCGCTCAGAACGGGTCGCTGCCCAGCCGGATTTCCACGTTCAGCAGCGAGCACAGCGCAAGCATCGCGTCATCGTCGCGGGTCAGCGCCATCACCCCGGTAAAGCCATCACTGCCGGCATCCACGCTCCACAGCGTGTAGTTGTGCTCGCGCAGGCGGTCGAAGGCGGTGGCCATCAGCTGCACGCCGTCCAGGCCTTCGGCAAAGTCCTCGTCGTCCAGGTCGCCACCCCAGTCCAGCTGCAGGTTGAAGCGCGCCGAAAGCTCGTTCACCGCCGACTGCAGCGACTCCAGGTCCTCACGCTCCACATCGAAACCGGACTGCCAGGCGATGGCGGTGAACAGCGCCGGCAGCCAGTCGCTGTCCGCTTCCAGCGGCTGACCGTCCTCGGCCAGGTGCTCGCGCCAGCGGTTGAACTGCTGCAGGGCCAACTCTTCGTCACCCGGGTTGATCAGCACCAGCAGGTTCCAGACCCGCGCCTCGAAGCCCTCCTCGTCGAAGTCGTGGATGTCTTCCTCGAAGTCGAAATAGTCGCTGTTGTCGGGCATGGCGGAACGTCCTCTGGGGCAGGTCGGCATTCTACGGTTTATCCTGTGCCGCTGAAGCCGGCCTTGGTGGCCGTCACTGTGAATGAAGCGATGAGCGATACCCCTCCCGACCACCTGGCGATCAACCCGGCCAGCCCCTTCCATGATGCGCAGGCGCTGGAGCGCGGCGTTGGCGTGCGTTTCAACGACATCGAGCGCGACAACGTCGAGGAATACTCGGTCAGCGAAGGCTGGATCCGCGTGCAGGCCGGCAAGGCCCGTGACCGCCGCGGCAACCCGATGACGATCAAGGTCAAGGGCAAGGTCGAGGTGTATTTCCTGGACCAGAAACCGGAATAACCGGCACCGGCATGTAGAGCCGAGCCTGTGCTCGGCTGCTTTTCGTTCCGGGTTCATGACGCCTGAAGCAAGCGTAGCCGAGCATGGGCTCGGCTCTACATGCCAGGGCGGAATCCGCGTCAGCGTCAGCAACGCCCGGTCCCAGGCATCATTCGCGCTTGCGCGATTCCAGCAGGTCCAGGTTGCGGATCAGGCGCCGCGAGATCTCATCGGAGATCACCCCGCGCCGGGTCAGCCGGAACAGTTCCTCGCGCTCGGCGTTGAGGCCGGCGCTGCGCAGCTGGCGGTAGCCCAGCTCCATGCGCCGCACCTTCTCCGGGTCTACGTCGGGCCCGTCGTTGTCCTTCTCCAGGTGCCGCTGGTACAGCAGGCTCACCCGCGAGGCGGCATCGTTGTACAGCTGCACGTTCTCGGTGTTCTGGTTCATCACCAGCTGCTGGCGCATGCGCTCGACCCCGGCCAGCGCCGCCTTCGACGACAGCCGGCGCGCCAGGTCCTCTTCCTTGCGTTCACCCGAATCGGCCGGCAGCTGCAGGCCCTTCAGCAGCTGCGGCAGCGCGATGCTGGCGCCGAGCAGCGAGAACAGGATCACCGAGGCGGCCAGGAAGATCACCAGGTCACGTGCCGGGAACGCACTGCCATCAGGCAGGAACAGCGGCAGGGTCAACACGCCGGCCAGGGTGATCGCACCACGCACGCCGGCCACCGAGGTCGCCACCACGATGCGCCAGTTCGGCGCTTCGCCCCGCTCCAGTCCGCGGCGGCGCGCGCGCAGCAGGTTCCAGCGCAGCGACAGCCACACCCACAGCAGGCGCAGCACGACCAGCGCCAGGTTGATCACCACTACGTACACCAGCAGCCACCACGCGCTCTGGTGGCCGGTCTCGTTCATGGTGGTGGTGGCACGTTCGACAATACCGGGCAGCTGCTCGCCCAGCAGCACGAACATGATGCCGTTGAAGCTGAACTGCAGCATGTTCCAGACCCCGGCACGCTGCACGCGCATGCTGCCGGAGACGCGGCCGGTCAGCTCGACGTAGCTCATCGCGATACCGGCGGCGACCGCGGCGAGGATGCCGGAGGCGTGGATCTCTTCGGCCAGCAGGTAGGCCGCGAACGGAATGAGCAGGTTGACCAGCATCGCCGCGCCCGGCTCCTCGCCGAAGCGGCGCCACAGCCAGCGCTGGAAGGTGGACACACCCAGCGTCACCGCCACGCCCACCGCCAATCCCGCCACCGCCACCCACACGAAGGTCAGCGAGGCCGTGGCCAGCGAGAACGTGCCGGTCATCACCGCAGCCACCGCGAAGCGGAAGCAGACCAGGCCCGATGCATCGTTGAGCAGCGACTCGCCTTCCAGGATGTGCATCAGGCGCTTGGGAATCGGCGCCTTGGAGGCGATCGCACCCACTGCCACAGGATCGGTCGGCGACACGATGGCCGCCAGCGCGAAGCACACCGCCAGCGGCATCACCGGAATCAGCCAGTGGATCAGGAAGCCTGCGCCGATGACGGTGAACACCACCAGGCCGAACGCCAGTTCGAGGATCGCGCCCTTGTCGCGGAACAGGCCCTGCTTGGGGATGCGCCAGCCATCAAGGAACAGCAGCGGCGGCAGGAACAGCAGGAAGAACACTTCCGGCTCCAGCGCGTGGCCGCGGTTGAACACCCCGGCGATGACCGCGCCCAGGCCGATCTGCACCAGCGGCAGCGGCAACGAGAACGGCAGGACGCGAACCAGGTAGCCGCTGGCGACAACGGCCACCAGCATCGCCAGGACGACTTCAATGGTATGCATGCTTCTTCCAGGAAGCGGCGCGTGGGGCGGCTTGAAGGCCAGCGCCGGAAACCCGGAAAAAACTACCACATGCGGCCATGACCGCGACGACGGGAGCCGCCGCGCGTCAGCCCCGGCTCATGCCGCCCCATCGAAGCGGTACAGGTCCATGGCCAGGAAACCGGCGTCGATGCCGGCGTCGATGCGCCGCGCACCGAAGCTGTCCTCGCCGGCTGCGCCCATCGCAAAGAACAGCGGCAGCAGGTGCTCGTCGGTCGGGTGCGCGCGCTCGGCGAACGGCGCCTGCCGGCGATAGTCGAACAGCGCCTGGCGGTCATCAGCGGCCAGCCGCTGCTCCACCCACTCGATGAAGGGCCGCACGTATGGCGCTTCCTTGCCGTCCTGGTAGTCGCCCCAGTCGTGCAGGTTGTGGGTGATGCTGCCCGAGCCGACCAGCAGCACGCCTTGTTCGCGCAGTGGTGCCAGCGCGCGGCCCAGCGCGAACTGATGCTCGGGGCCGAGCAGCGGCTGGATCGACACCGGCACCACCGGGATGTCGGCCTGCGGGCGCAACAGCCGCAGCGGCACCCACGCGCCGTGGTCGAGGCCACGCTGCGGGTCGATGGCCACTGGCAGTCCTGCGGCGGCGATGCGGCCGGCCACTTCTTCGGCCAGTGCCGGGTCACCCGGCGCCGGGTACTGCAGTTCGAACAGCGCGCGCGGGAAGCCGCCGAAATCGTGGATGGTTGGCGGCTGCGGATGCGCCCCGACCAGCGGCTGCCGGCCCAGCCAGTGCGCCGAGGCCATCACGATGGCGCGCGGCGTGGGCAGGTCGCGCGCCAGCTCGGCCAGGCGCACACCAACCTGGCCCGGATGCAGGGCAGTCATCGGCGAACCATGGGAGATGTACAGCGAAGGCAGGCGGGACATGGAATTCTCCAGTTGCAGGATCAGGCGGCGATCAGCGCGAACGCAGGGTCCACTTGCCATCGCCGACCAGGAACAGCACCACCAGCGCCAGCGCCCAGAACGCCGGGTATTCCCAGCCGCCGCCGGCATTGGCGAAACCGAAGCCGTTGGCGCCGTGCACGGTGACGATGGTGCCCAGCAGCAGCGGCACGCCGACCAGGCCCACCCAGCGCGCATAGATGCCCAGCAGCAGCGCGACAGTGATCACCAGCTCGACGCCGATGGTGAGGTAGCCGAGCACGCCGGGCAGGCCCAGCGACTCGAAGAACGCTGCCGTGCCGGCCGGGGTGAATACCAGCAGCTTGGTCAGCGCATGGACCAGGAACAGCACGCCCAGGGCCAGGCGCAGCAGGGCGGCGCCATACGGGGCCAGCGGCGAATCAGGAGCGGTCGTGGCGTGCATCGGAAAGCACCTTGAAGGGAGTGGGCTCAGGTTATTGCGACTTCACGGGCCGATAAATACGATCGATTGACCGTATTTATTTCAGAAGGCGCAACAATGGACACCCTCGAGGCGATGCGCGTGTTCGTGGCGGTGGTCGAGCGCAACGGCTTCAGCGCCGCCGCCCAGGCCCTGGACATGTCCACCGCCGGCGTTACCCGCCAGGTCGCCGCGCTGGAAAAGCGCTTGTCCACCCGCCTGCTCCATCGCACCACGCGGCGGGTCAGCCCCACCAGCACCGGCGCCGCCTACTACGCCCAATGCGTGCGCCTGCTGGCCGAGTTCGACGCGCTGGAGGCCAGCATCGGCGCGCAGGCGCTGGAGCCCTCCGGCACGCTGCGCATCAATGCACCGGTCAGTTGGGGCATCGCCCGCCTCGGCCCACTGCTGGCCAGTTACCGCGAACGCTTTCCGCAGGTGGAACTGGACCTGGCCCTGTCCGACCGCCTGGTGGACATGGTCGAGGAAGGCTACGACGTGGCCATCCGCATCACCCGCGAGCCGGGCCCCACCCTGATCGCCCGCCGCCTGGGCGAATCGCGGGTGAGCCTGTGCGCCGCGCCGGCCTACCTGGCCGCACGCGGCGCCCCGCAGACCCCGCAGGACCTGCAGGCGCACGCGTGCCTGGGCTACAGCTACTGGGCCGCTGGCGACCACTGGCCGTTGCAGGGGCCCGCAGGCGAAGTAAAGGTCGCGGTGAACAGCCTGCTGCACGCCAACAACGGCGACGTGCTGCGCGAAGCGGCGATTGCCGGCATGGGCGTGATCCTGCAGCCGGATTTCCTGCTGGAAGACGCGCTGGCCGATGGCCGGCTGGTGCGCGTGCTGCCCGAATGGGAGGCCGCCCCGATCGGCATCTTCGCGGTCTATACCAGCCGCAGCCACCTGGCACCGAAGGTGCGCAGTTTCATCGACCATCTGGTCGAAGCCGGGGTGTAGCCGAACCTGGTGCCTGCCGGCCCGCGGCCGGCACTACCGTCATGTTTCGGTCTGGTAGTGCCGGCCGCTGGCCGGCAAATACGAAACCCGATCAGGCGGGGACTTCATCCAACGCGTCGATGATCCGCTCCAGCGGTGCCGGCCGCCCCAGCAGGTAACCCTGCACCTGGTCACAGCCGTGCGCGGCCAGCCAGTCCAGCTGCCCCGGTGTTTCCACGCCTTCGGCAATGATGGTCAGGCCCATGCTGTGGCCCAGCGACAGCAGCGCGCGACAGATCGAGGCGTTGCGTGGATTGGTTTCCACGTCCGCCACGAAGCTGCGGTCGATCTTCAGGATGTCCAGCGGCAGGTGCTGCAGGTAGGACATGCTGGAATAGCCCGTGCCGAAATCATCCAGCGACACGCTGATGCCCTGCTCATGCAGGCGCTGCATGGTCTGCATCGCCTGCGCCGGCTTGCGCATCAGGCTGCTCTCGGTCAGCTCCACGTGCAGCGCACCGCGGGCCAGGCCGAATTCCTGCTGGGCGCGGGTGAACTCGGCCACCAGGTCGCTGTTGAAGAACTGCACCGCAGACACGTTGACCGCGATCGGCAGCTCGCCCCACCCGGCGTCGACCAGACGGCGCTGCGCCTTCGCCGCGGCGCGGATCACCCAGCGGCCCAGCGCCAGGATCAACCCGGTGTCCTCGCACAGCTGGATGAACTCGTTGGGCGGGATGAAGCTGCCATCGGCCTGCGGCCAGCGCAGCAGGGCCTCCAGCGCGGCCGGGCTGCCATCACCGGCATGCCGGATCGGCTGGAAGTACAGCTGGAACTCGTTGTCGATAGCGGCATGGATGCGCCCGGCCAGGCGCAACCGATCGGCCAGCCGCGTGGTCACCGCCGCATCGAACCAGACCACCACGTTGCCCTCGGCGCGCGCCGCATGCGCGGCCTGCGCGGCCATACCGATCACCTGTTCGGCGCCATGGCCGTCACCGGCGACATGCACGGCCACGCCGATACGCGGCTCGAACTGGTGCAGCGAGTCCTTGCCGCGCATCGGCGCCGACACGATCTGCAGCAGGTCGTCCAGCACGCGCTGGGTATCGTGCCCGGCACCGATGGCCAAGACAAAATCTTCGGCCGGCTGGAACGCCAGCGTGCCATAGCGCGCGCCCAGGCCCCCGAGCCGGGTCGCCATCGACTGCAGTACCGCATCGCCGATCTCGCGGCCCAGCGTATCGGCCACCAGCTGCAGGCCGCGCAGCTGCACGAAGGCGATGGTATAGCCCTCGCCCTGCCCATCCAGCTGTTCGGTCAACGCGCGTACATTGAGCAGGCCGGTGGCCGGGTTGTGCCGTGCCTGGTAAGCCAGGTCGCGCTCGTAGGCCAACCGTTCGCTCACATCCTCGGCCAGCACCAGGCACGCGGGCTGTCCGTCGAAATCGAGTTTGGACAGGTGTGCGCGCACCTCGAACACGCTGCCGTCCTTGCGCCGATGCAGGCGCACGGTCGCGTCCGGAGGATCGCCCACCTGTGCGCGCTGGATGGCACCACGCACCTCGTCCCAGCCCTCGCGCGGGCGGATGTCGAGGATGCTCATCGCCAGGAACTCGTCGCGGCTGTAGCCGTACTGGCGCACGGCGGCATCGTTGACCTCGATGAAGCGCAGCGTGTCCGGGTCGAATACCCAGAACGGCGCCGGATTGCGGTCAAACAGCAGGCGGAAGCGGCGTTCCACTTCGCTCATCTGCTCGCGCGCCTGATAGCGTTCGCTCAGGTCGGTCAGCGCACCGATCATGCGCCGCTCGCTGTCGGCCACTTCCACCCGCTGCCCACGTGCCCCGACCCAGCGCACCTCGCCTCCGGGCAGCACCAGGCGGAATACCTGGTCGAGCACCGCGCCGCCGGCGAAGGCCTGGTCGAAGGCCTGCTGCAGGCGTGCGGCGTCGTCGCGATGCACGCGTGCGAAGAAATCGGCCACCGGCAGGGCATCGGTCTGCACGCCGAAGATCTCGCGCGCCAGGGGTGACCAGCGCAGCAGCGCGGCATCCTCGTCCACGTACCAGGTGCAGACACGCCCGACCTGGTGCGCAAGGCGCAGCTCGGCGTGGCCGGCCTTCAGCTCTTCGGCCATCGACTGCTGGCTGCGGGTGGTTCGGCGCACCGCATACAGCAGCACCAGCAGCACCACGATGTAGGCCAGTACGATTGCCACCGATGCCTGCAGGTAGGGCCACCACGGTGCCAGCACGTCTTCGTCGGCCAGGCCCACCTGCACCGCCAGCGGACTGCGTTCGAGCGTGCTGATGGTGAGGATGCGCGGTACGCCATCCACCACGCCCGGCATGCTGCCCAGCTCGACCACTGCCTGCGTGCCGAGCAGGTCACGGCGTGGCAGGTCATAGCGGTGGCCCACCGTGCCATGCGGGTCAGGCACGCGGGCCAGCATGTAGCCTTCGGCATCGCTGATCGAGACCAGTCCCTTGGGGCCGACGTCGAGGCCACCGACGATGCGCTGCAGTTCGCCGCAGCGCAGCCGTGCCAGCAGCCAGCGTTCGCCGGCCATCGGCAGCGCCAGCGGGACCACCCAACCGCCATCGCTGGCCCGCTGCGGCGGGCCGATGTACAGCGCGCTGCCCTGGCCACGACGCTGCGGGTCGGTCCACAGCGGCAGCTGCAGGTCGCCCTCGCCGGCCGTCAGCGGTCGGCCATGGCGGTCGAGCACGGCGATGCTGTGCAGTTCGGCATGCCGGCCCAGCACCCCGCCGATGGATGCATCCAGCAGGGCCGGCGCCTGCGCCGGCACGCTGCGGAACAGCTCGGCGGCGTCGGCGGCGATGCCGGACATGGCCCGCTCCAGGTTGCGCAGTTCCAGCGCCAGCAGGCGCTCGCTGCCCACCGCCAGCGCGCGGCTCTGGCGCTGCGCCGCTTCCAGACGGCGGTGGTAGTCATTGACCAGCATGAGGGTCAGCCCGGTGACCAACAGCACGCCCAGCAGCACTCCGCCCCAGGTAATGGCGCGCAGCGGCCGGGCCAACGCGCGTTTCAGCGCGGGCATCGGCGGGTGTTCCTTGTGCAGTCGGCTGGCTTCATGCGCGAACGAATCCTCCACGTCCCCGACCTCAACGGCCGGTGGACGCCATTCTTGACGCCTGACCCGCCCCCGCATGGCCACCTCCCCGTGTCCGCGCAGGGTTCCAGGGTCCAGCATGCACCACGTCGCTCACGGCGTGAAGGTCGGTTCCACGTGTTCAGCCAGATCCTGCACAGCACAGGACGCAGCACAGGGCCGCCAGGCAGGCCGGCGCAGATTAGACTTGGCGTTTTCCGCCGCAAGAGAAGTCCATGTCCAAGCTGCGCCGTCCCACCCTGGCCCTGGCCATCGTTGCCAGCCTGTCCCTGGCCGCCTGTGACCGCCCGGCCGAGCCGGCCGCCACGGCCACCGCGCCGGCCGATGCCACCCCCGCTGCGGCCAAGCCGATGCTGGGCAGCTTCGGCTTCGATGCCAGCGGCATGGACCGCAGCATTGCCGCCGGCGATGACTTCTTTGGCTTCGCCAACGGCACCTGGGTCAAGAACACCGAGATTCCGGCCGACCGGTCGCGCTTCGGCAGCTTCAACGTCATTGCCGAGAAGACCCTGGCCGACACCCGCGCCATTCTCGAAGGGGCCGCCGGCAACACCCAGGCCAGCGGTGACGACAAGCTGATCGGCGATTACTACGCCGCTTACATGGACGAGGCCGGCATCGAGCAGCGCGGCGTTGCACCCGTGGAGCCGCAGCTGAAGGCGATCGATGCCATCACCGACAAGGCCGGCCTGGCACGCGCCCTGGGCGGCGATGTGCGCGCCGACGTCGACCTGCTCAATGCGACCAACTTCTACACCGACCGCCTGTTCGGCCTGTGGGTGTCGGTGGACCTGCTGCAGCCCGACCGCAATGCGCCGTACCTGGTGCAGGGCGGCCTGGGCATGCCCGACCGCGATTTCTACCTGGGCGGCGGCCGCATGGCCGAACTGCGCAAGCAGTACCAGGCCTACATCGCACAGATGCTGCAGCTGGCCGGCGTCGCCGATCCGGCCGGCAAGGCACAACGCATTCTCGCGCTGGAGACGAAGATCGCGCAGGCACATGCCACCCAGGAAGAAACCAATGATGTGACCAAGGGTGCCAATCCCTGGACCCAGGCCGACTTCAATGCCAAGGCGCCCGGCATGGACTGGAACGCCTTCCTCGACGCGGCCGCGCTGGGCAAGCAGCAGGACTTCATCGTCTGGCAGCCCAAGGCCGTGGCCGGCCTGTCCAGGCTGGTCGCCACCGAGCCACTGGAGGTGTGGAAGGATTACCTGGCCTTCCACGCGCTGGACCGTGCCGCCGCCTACCTGCCGAAGAAATTCGCCGATGCCCGCTTCGCCTTCCACGGCACCGCGCTGAGCGGCACCCCGCAGCAGAGCGATCGCTGGAAGCGCGCGGTGGACGATGCCAACCACGCAGTGGGCGAAGCGATCGGCAAGCGTTACGTCGAAAAGCACTTCGACGCGAAGACCAAGGAACGCGCGGACGAGATGGCCAAGAACATCATTGCCGCCTTCGCCAAGCGCATCGACGCGCTGGCGTGGATGTCGCCGCAGACCAAGGCGAGCGCCAAGGCGAAGGTGGCCGGCCTGACCGTGGGCATGGGCTATCCGGAAAAGTGGCGCGACTACACCGGCCTTGAGATCCGCCGTGATGACCCGCTGGGCAATGCACAGCGCGCCGAGCTGTTCGAGTACCAGCGCAACATCGCCAAGCTGGGCAAGCCGGTCGACCACGGCGAGTGGGCGATGCTGCCGCAGACCATCAACGCGATGAATGTGCCGCTGGAAAACCGCCTGGTGTTCCCGGCCGCGATCCTGCAGCCGCCGTTCTTCGACGGCGCCGCCGACGACGCCGTGAACTATGGTGCGATCGGCGCCGTGATCGGCCACGAGATCAGCCACGGTTTCGATAACGCGGGCGCACTGTTCGATGAAACCGGCAAGCTGCACAACTGGTGGACCGCCGAGGACCTGAAGCAGTTCAACGCCGCCGGCGATGCGCTGGCCGCGCAGTTCAGCAGCTACGAGCCGTTCCCGGGCGTGCATGTGAATGGCAAGCTGACCCTGGGCGAGAACATCGCCGACGTGGCCGGCCTGGGTACCGCCTACGACGCCTACCAGCTGTCGCTGCAGGGCAAGCCGGGCCAGACCCTGGAAGGCTTCACCCCGGACCAGCGCTTCTTCCTCGGCTTTGCCCAGGCCTGGCGCAGCAAGAGCCGCGAGCAGGCGCTGCGCAACTCGCTGCTGACCGATGTGCATGCACCGGGCCAGTTCCGCGCACTCACCGTGCGCAACATCGACGCGTGGTACCCGGCGTTCGACGTGAAGGAAGGCCAGAAGCTGTACCTGGCCCCGGACAAGCGGGTCAAGGTGTGGTGATGTAACCGGAACGGGCGCCGCAAGGCGCCCGTTTCACTTGCGGGTAGCTGCCAACTTTGGTTGGCGCTTCCGCGGCACCGCGAAAAGCGTGCCAACCAAGGTTGGCACCTACCAGGCAACCGCAGGCCACTCGCGCAGGATCTCCACCGGCACGCCCATCCGCGCGCAGGCGCGGCTGGCCAGGCCATCGGGCAGCGCGCGGCGGAACAGCGGCGCCATGCCCTGCATCAACTTCGCTGAAGCTGCCGCCTGCGCACGCTGGCGTCCACTGCGCTCGAGCATGCCCTCGGCCCAGTCCGGCAGCAGCGCCGCGCCTGCACCCAGGAACACCTCGCGCGACAGCCCCGGCACCGGTACCGGCAGGCGCACGCCGGACAGCACCTCCAGCACTTCACGCGAGCGCTCGTCCACACGCAGCTCCGGTTGCCGCGCGCAGAAGTACGCCGCCACTTCCGCTTCGCTGCACGGCACATCCACTGCACCCAGCGCCTCGGCCACACGGCGGTACTCATCGTAGTAGCGGTCGGCGATGTCCCCCGGCAGCTCGCGCCCATAGCGGCGGAAACCCTGCAGGAACCCGAAGGCTTCGGTCACGTGCACCCAGGTCAGCAACTGCGGATCGTCGGCGGCGTAGGGCTCGCCCTGCGCGGTCTGGCCGCGGATCCGTGCATGAATACGGCGCACCTTGGCCACCAGCGCCTCCACTTCGCCAGTGGGCGCGTAGCTGGTGCCGGCAACGAAGGCGGTGGTGCGGCGCAGGCGTCCCACCAGGTCCTGGCGGAAATTGGAGTGGTCGTAGACCCCGGCCAGCGCGCGTGGGTGCAGTGTCTGCAGCATCAGCGCGCACAGGCCACCGGCGAGCATCGAGGGAAATTCGGCGTGCAGCCGCCAGGTGACGCTGTCCGGGCCGAACCAACCCGGGTCGCCCTGCGGATGGTCGTAGTCGATGCCACTCTGGCCGCGCGGGAAGGCGTCCAGTACCCAGCGCCGGATCGGCGCGGTGACGGGGCGGTAGAGTCGCTGCAGCAAAGCCGGCATCACGGGTCCAGGAAAGTCGGAAGAACGGTCGCATCTTGCGCGGTCGGCCCCGATTCTCGGCGATCACGGCGCAGGCGGCGAGCCTCCACGCTCAGCGACCGTTTCATGTGCGGCCGCAGCACGTTTCACCCTGCGACATCCTGTCGCAGGCTGTGACCGCGATGATGCAATGCATCAATTTTCACCCCCGCCGGGCAAACCGTTGCGCCGCTTGGCATTGCCCCCGTTGCACCGCCCGCTGGAAGTGCTAGAACTGGACCCGCCACACCGTCCAATGCTGATCGACGCACGTTCCACAAGGAGCCAGCCATGATTGCCTTGTTCAAGGGTTTGGGAATTCTGCTTCGCGACAACGAGCTCTACAGCAGCCCGTTCGACAAACAGGTGGCGCACTGGCGCAACCTCAGCGAGCAGCAGATCCGCGATGAAGTGGCGGTGCTGGCCCAGGCCAAGTGCCAGTGGCTGATCGCATCGATCATCGGCTGGCAGGCAGCCTCTCTGCTGATCCTGGGCCTGATCGCCAACTACCTGTGGCGCGATGACTTCCATATCACCTTCACCCGCGTGGTGATCGTGTTCGGCTCATGGGTCTCGATCCTGTTCGTGATCTGGTTCATGGCCAACATGTTCGATCAGCAGGCCGGCTTCGAGCGCTGGATGAAGGCCTTCAACAGCCGCGCCCGCATCAGTTCCAAGGCCGACAGCGTGGAGCACGTGGCCGAGGCACTGGACCTGGCCGAGCACTACCCGGAAGTGCTGGACTACAAGCAGGCGGTCACCACCAAGCGCGAACTGCGCCACGAGGACATCCGCATCATGACCGAGATCGGGCGGATGAAGCAGCACTCGGAGCTGGTCGGACGCCTGAACCACGTCGGCGAAACCGAACACCATCACGAGCTGACGCTGCAGCCTGCCTACTGACCCTTCAGCGAAGCGGGGGGATCCACACTGCCACCGTGATCACTCGCGGTGGCAGTGTTCTATCGGGTCCTGGCTGACGCACTGGCGGAAGCCGTCGGGCAGGCCACGCATGGCCTCGGTCTTGCCTGCCGCAACCGCAAACCGGCGCAGCGGCGGCGTGGTGCACGCGGCATCGGTGCTGCACGCTGGGTCCAGCACCAGGTAATGGCAGTGGCCACTGCTGCTGGCAATGCACTGAAAGCGCGCCTCGCCGTCGACCACCGTACTCTTGCTGTACAGCGTGTCCACGCCGTTGGCATGGGTGCGGGTGATCGAGGTGTTGCGGGATTTTTCGCAGCCGGCCAGTGCCAGCACGGCAACGCACAATCAGCAGACGGGACATGTTCATTCCTCGGTGCAGGGGGGATGCGGCTGCGGCTACATGCCGCGGAACAGGCTCATGAACGGTTGGCTGACCACCAGCGTTTCCGTTCGGCCACGCAGGCGCAGCACGCCCCGCCCGGTATCGTCGCGGCTGACCGCCGCCACGGCCTTCATGTTGACGATGGTCGAGCGGTGGATCTGGCGGAAATGCTGCGGGTCGAGCACTTCCAGCAGTTCGCGCAACGGCGTGCGCAGCAGGCTCTCGCCGGCGGCAGTGACCACGGTGGTGTACTTGTTGTCGGCGCGGAAGTAGGCCACCTCCTCCAGCATGATCAGCTGCGTCTCGCGGCCGTTGCTGGCGGTGATCCAGGCCAGCGGCGGTCGCTCTGCAGTGCCCTGCGATGGGCCCAACCGCTGCAGCAGGCGCTCCAGCACGGCATCGTCCTGCCGCGTCGATGGCAGCCGCGACAGGATGCGTTCGCGGGTGGCAAGCAGGCGCTCGTCGCTTACCGGCTTGAGCAGGTAATCCATCGCGCCCTGCTCGAATGCATCGATGGCGTACTGGTCGTAGGCAGTAACGAACACCACCTGGGTGCGCGGACTCAGCTCGGACAGCGAGCGCGCGACCTCGATGCCGCTGATACCGGGCATGCGGATATCGAGGAAAGCGATGTCCGGCTGCTTCTCGGCCAGCTGCTCCAGCGCGCTGGCGCCGTCCTCGCACTCGGCCACCAGCTTCAGGTCCGGCCACAGCCGGCGAAGTTGCTCCACCAGCGACTGCCGCAGCAGTTCTTCGTCTTCAGCGATCAGTGCCTCAAGCGGCATGGCTGCGCTCCTTGTGCGACTGCGGCAGGGTCATGGTCGCGGCCACGCCGCTGGGGAAATTGGCCACGATCGCCACACCGGCCTGCTCACCGCAGGTCAGGCGCAGGCGCTCGCGCAGGTTCTTCAGGCCGATGCCGGTACCGCTGGTGCCCTGCCCGAAGCCGAGCCCGTCGTCGGCGACGGTCACGGTCACGTGGTCATCGAAACCACGCGCGAGGATCCAGATCGTGCCACCGCCGGGCTTGGGTTCCAGGCCGTGCTTGATCGCGTTTTCCACCAGTGTCTGCAACGCCATCGCCGGCAGGTGCACGCCATGCAGTTCGTTGGGTACCTGCACTTCCACCGCCAGCCGCGCGCCCATGCGGATACGCAGAATCTCCAGGTAGGCGCGGGTGCGCTCCAGCTCCACGCCCAGCGTGGACACCGATTCGTCCACCTGCGGCAACGAGCTGCGCAGGTACTGGATCAGGTGGCCGAGCATCTGTTCGGCACGCGCCGGGTCGGTGCGGGTCAGCACCTGCGCGTTGGCCAGCGTGTTGTACAGGAAGTGCGGTTCCACCTGCGCGTGCAGCAGATTCAAGCGCGCCACCGACAGTTCCTTTTCCACCTGGGTCTGTTCGGCGGCGGCCTGCTCATCGCGACGCTGGTCGGCCACGCGGCGGCTGATCGCACGGGTGACCGCTTCGGCGTTCTCGAAGTTGCTGCCCTCGTCCAGCGCCAGCAGGTCGGCCCACCAGCCCGCATCCGGTTCAAACAGTAGGGTGACGGTGCTGGTGCCCTGCCCCGGCGTGACCGTGGCCAGCACGCTGTTGCGCTTGATCGCCAGCCGCGCCGGCAGGTTCCAGCGCGAGGGCTGACGCCCATTCCAGAGATCCACGCGGCGAACATAGGCGCGCACCTGCAGGCTGCCGGCCGAGCTTTCCACATCCTCCACGCGGGGAAGTTCGGCGATCGCCGCTTCCACTACCGAGAACGCGTGGCCGGCGTCCATCGGCAGTTCGATCTGGCGGCGCTGGCGCCCGGACAAGGTGGTGGCATCCAGGCGACCGGCCACCAGCCAGACCCGGCGGATATGGGTGATGGCACTGCCCAGCGCGGAAATGATCAGGAACATCGCCAGCAGGCCGAAAATCCAGCCCGGGCCATCGTTCATGCCACTGAAGATGCCGCTCCAGACCATGCCTGCGACGAACAGCGCCGCAGCCCAGGCCAGCAGATGACGTAACAGGAGAGAAAGGCTGGCGAACACGGCGGCGCCTTGGAGGAAGGGGGTGAGCCGAGCATAGGGCGGCCCGCCGGGCAAGCAAGCGGGCTGCGACGAAGGGCGGGAAAGCGGGGATGGAAGCGGCTCTGGCAGTGCCGGCCGCTGGCCGGCACCCCGTCATCGCCGCAAGC
Organism: Stenotrophomonas sp. YJH_SMC_37; assembly: GCF_059370035.1. Taxonomy (NCBI): domain Bacteria; kingdom Pseudomonadati; phylum Pseudomonadota; class Gammaproteobacteria; order Lysobacterales; family Lysobacteraceae; genus Stenotrophomonas; species Stenotrophomonas sp. YJH_SMC_37. The sequence goes on along the minus strand of NZ_JCAFTG010000014.1, from coordinate 59,190 downwards.
CTCGCAGCAATGCCGGCCAGCGGCCGGCACCACCGGTGCTTCTTATTGGCGCTGGTCGGCGCTGGCGTCGCGTACGGCGCGGAACGACTCGTCCTTGCTCCAGTTCGGCCAGGCACGGGAGTTGGCCAGCTGGTTGCCCAGCGTGTACAGCACTTCCAGGTCGCGGGCGGCACCGGCGAACACCCAGTCCGGCTGCCATTCGTCGCCCTGCTGGTGGTAGCGCTTGGCGGTGTAGTCTTCCGAGGCCTTCTTGCCCGCAGCCACGCCACCGTCCACCCAGTCCTGGCCGGCCGACCACGACAGTGCCGGCACGCCACGCTTGGCGAACGGGAAGTGATCGGAGCGGAAGAACAGGCCCGCTTCCGGCTTCGGGTCCGGCGTGTAGCGGATATCCCAGCCCTTGGCCACGTCCTTCAGCTGGTCCAGCAGCTCGAAGCGCGCGGCGCCGTAGATGCCGAAATCGCGCGACGGACCGAACGGCGCCATGCCATCCATATTGATCACCGCCACGGTCTTTTCCAGCGGGTACAGCGGATGGGTGGCGTAGTACTCCGAACCCAGCAGGCCCTTTTCCTCGGCGGTGACTGCCAGGAACAGCACTGACCTCTCCGGGCGCTTGGCCTTGGCGAAACCACGGGCCAGCTCGATCAGCGAGGCAGTACCGCTGGCATTGTCCAGCGCCCCGTTGAAGATGCGATCACCGCGCGCGTCCGGCTCGCCCACGCCGATGTGGTCCCAGTGCGCGCTGTAGACGATGGTCTCGTCCGGGTGGCGGCTGCCTTCCAGGCGCGCGGCCACGTTGTGCGAGGTGATCACTTCGGTCTTCACCGCGTACTTCGCGTCCAGACTGGCGCCGGTCAGCGGCACCGGGGTGAAGTCGCGCTGCTGCGCCTTCTTCTTCAGCGCTTCGAAGTCCTGCCCGGCCGAGCGGAACAGCTCCACGGCAAGGTCGCGCTGGATCCAGCCTTCCAGCAGCGGGTGGCTTTCCGCCGGGTTGTCGCGCACCACATCGAACATAGTGTTGGTGTTGGAGCCGGCCACGGTGGCCCAGCCGTACGACGCCGGTGCGGTCTCGTGCACGATCAGCACGCCCAGCGCGCCCTGGCGGGCACCTTCTTCGTACTTGTAGGTCCAACGGCCGTAGTAGGTCATGCCCTTGCCGTCGAAGTCGCCCTGGCCGGTCTCGAAGTCCGGATCGTTGATCAGCACGACAGCGATCTTGCCCTTCAGGTCCACGCCCTTGAAGTCGTCCCAGTTGCGCTCCGGGGCCTTCACGCCGTAGCCGAGGAACACCAGCGGCGCCTTGCTGATATCGACGTTGCTGGCGCCGTTCATGGCGGCGCGCACGGCGATCTGCTTGCCCTGCTCCAGCGCAACGGTCTTGCCGCCCTGGTGCAGCGCCAGCTGCGGTGCGCCGACGATGTCGCCCTTGCGCAGCGGAACGGCCTGGGTCCACAGGCGCTTGCCATCCTTGAGGTCACCGCCCGGCTGCAGGCCGGCATCGGCGAACTGCTTGCTGAGGAAGGCGATGGTCTTCTCTTCGCCGGCGGTGGCCGGCGAGCGGCCTTCGTAGGCGTCGGAGGCCAGTTCCTTGACGTCGGCGGAGATCCGCGCGCCGTCGAATTTCGGGGTGGCGGCCATCAGTGCGCTCGACACTGACAGGGCCAGCACGCCCAGTGCTACTCGCTTCATTGCTCTCTCCAGCAGGGAAATCTCTCTGGAGTGTAATGGGATTCGGCAGGGCTGCGCCCTGCACCTGCCGATGCCAGGGCAACAGCAACAGCAACAGCAACAGCAGAAGCAGGCATTCGGTGGGATGGCGGGGTGGGTCCGGTTGCGGGGGACGCCGTAGACCCCGCTCCGCGGTCCGGCCCAGCCGCTGGCGGCTGTGCGTTCGGGCGCTTGCGAAGCAATGCTTCGCAAGCAAAGCGCCCTCACCCTTGGGGGCTTGGCCGCGGCATCCATGCCGCGGACACCCCCGCAACCGGACCCACCCCGCCTTCGACAGCTTCCCGCTGCTGTTGGTGGGTGTCGACCTTGGTCGACACGGACTGAAACAGGAAGGGGTCAGATCCCTTTCCCGGCGGGAAAGGGCTCTGACCCCATCGGTGTGTTGCTTGAGCCTGTTACCAGTTCGGATCTTCGGCCGGCGCGGCAGCGGGCTTGGGCTTCGGCTTGGCGGCCGGGCGTGCGGCAGCTGCGGGAGCGGCCGAGGCAGTCGCTCCTGCGGCGGCGGCCGCCGGCTTGCTGCCCAGCTTCTGGCGCAGTTCGATCTGGCCCGGACGGAAACCGCCGCGCATCGCGTCGACGCCGTCTTCGATGGTGCCGTATGAGGTCTGTGCAGCGACGCGGTCGATGCGGATGGTGCAGCACGGGTGTTCGCTGCGGCCCAGCGAGCGGCCGGTCTGCGGGTCCTTCAGTTCTTCGCCCAGGCGCACGGCCTGCCAGCGCTGGCCGGCCTGCACGGTGTCACCGCCCTGGCTCAGCACCACCTGGTCACCGTCCACCGACACCACCGATACCGGGAACAGCGTGGTGACGATGCTGGTGCCGATCTGGCCGGACAGCGATTCCATCATCGCCGCGGCCATGTTGCGGCCGTTGACCACACGCGGCAGGGTGCTGGGGCCGGTCGAGGCCAGCTGGTGGTCGAAGCTGTCGGACATCACCACTTGGCCGGTGGTGGCGTTGACCAGGCGCAGGGTGATGCGGCCGCCACCGGAGTACGAGGTCACCTGGCGGTCGGACATGCGCAGGTTGCGCACGCTGCGCGGGTACTCGAAGCGTTCGACGGTCGGGATCAGGATCAGGTCGGTCGCCAGCTGCTGGCCGACACGGGCAGTGTCCTGCAAACGTACGTTGCCGCTGTTGATGTGGTCGATCTCGGCCTGCAGTTCGTCGCCGAACTCACGGTCCAGCACGATGAAGCGCTGGGTCTGGGTCAGCGTGTCGGACAGGCGTGCGCGGATCGCGTCGGCCACTTCATCGGCGCTCACGCGGCCATCGCCCACGGCATAGCTGCCGGCCTTGGTACGCGGCAGCGCGACCACGATCTTCGGCTTGCCCTGCTCGTCCGGTGCGCGGTACTGGGCGATCTGGGCACGTACGCGTACCTTCCAGTAGCTGCGCATGCTGCGGTGGGTCACGTCGGAATCGAACGAGCTGGCGCCACGCTTGGCATCGACGTTGACCTTCTCGTCGTAGCTCTGCTTGACACTGGCCGAAGCCGAACCGCTCTTGGCCGAGGCTTCGCCGGACGCACTGGCCGACGCCGAGCCCTTGAAGCTCCAGCCTTCGTCGCTGGCGCGCACACGGGCGATGGTCTCCTCGTCCAGCTGCCGCACTTCGTCCTGCGACAGGATTTCATAGCCCAGCACCGCGCCCTGCGAGCCGGCGATCATCTGCTGGGTGAACGCGTCGGCGCGGATGTCGCCGACGTGTTCGTCATCCACATCCACATGCAGGCCTGCACGCAGGCCCTGCATCTGGCTGGCCACGCGTACGCCGTTGACCTGCGCCACCGCCGACTGCAACGCCGCCAGCACCGCCAGTTCCGGGGTGCTGCCGATGCCGTCGGCCTCGCGCGCGACCTGGGTGGTGCCGCCGAAATCCGGCGTGCCACGCAGGGGCGCCGCTTCCACTGGCGCATTGCTGGCCAGTGCACTGGTTGCCTTTTCCTTGGCGGGCGCGGCAGCCGGGGCGTCCTGCTCGCCACAGGCTGCAAGCAGCGCGGCAACCAGGCCCAGGCCGATCAAACGGTAGGTCATACGCATGGAGATTCGCCTCGGATCAGAGCGTGTCGAGCATCGAATCGGCGTTGGACGGCACCTTCACCTTGCTCTTCCTGGCGAAGGTCACGGCCGACTTGGTCGAGCCGTACAGGCCCTGGATGAAGCCCGGCGATTCCTTGGCCACCCATGCACCGGCGGCCAGCTTGCGGCCGACGGTCGCCAGCTGGGTCGCGCCCAGGTTCTTCATGCCGGCGGTGAAGTTGCTGGCCTCGCCACCGAGCTTCTGTGCTTCGGCGGCCGACGCCAGCAGCGAGACCAGACCTTCGGCGTAGTGCTGCTTGGACTCAGCGTTCAGTTCCGGCTGCGCGGCCTGGCGCTCGTTGATCGCCGCCTGCGCCGCCTCGCTGACCGACACCGACTTCTTCATCGCATCGACGCTGACCGAACCCGACGAAAGCGCCTGGCGCTCGGCTTCCAGCAGCTGCACCTGCTCGGCCAGGCCGAAGGCACGGGCAAACGAGGTCTGGGCCTGCAGCGAGTGCGACTGCGAGCTGACGAAACGACGCACCAGCGCTTCCTGCGCGGCTTCGTCCGGGGCGGCGGCGCTGGAAGCGCTGCTGCTGGAGGTGCCGGTGGCGGCACCGGCCAGGTCCTTCAGCTTGCCCAGGCCAGCGTGGGCCGGCATCGACAGGGTGGCGGCAGCGATGGCCACGACAAGAGCAGTATTGCGGATCATATGAGTGTCCTTTGGGAGAGACGGCCGCCAAGCGGCACGTGGGAATCGGTAATCCCAGGCCGATGCCGAGCGGGCTCGGCACCCACCGGGGCGGCGGATCAGCGGACCGCCTTGACGTTCAGTTCGTTGATCATCTGCTGGGCGGCCTTTTCGGCAGCCAGCTGCAGCGCGTTGGTACGGGCCACGGTTTCATTCGGGCCGGTGCCGGAGAACTGCACCGGGCCCACCGACGACACGGTGCGCGGGAAACGACCGGTCACGTCCAGCACCTTGCCGGTGACCGTGACGAACACGCGGGTGTTGCCGCTGGCCGGATCGCGGTCGCGCATGCCGACGTCGAGGGTGCCGACGGCGATGTACGGAATGTTGGCCGCACGAATGCCGTTGGCGGTATCACGCAGGGTGGCCGGAGCCAGGTCGTTGCCGGTGCTGAAGTCCTTGCGGATGCGCTCGATGCTGAGCAGGCCGCGCGACTCGCCTTCCACGTATTCGGCTTCGACCACTTCGTAGCCGGCGGCGCTGAAGGCACCGGTCATCGCGGTGTTCACTTCGGCCGCGTTGGCCACCTTCCAGCTGATGTTGTCGCTGCGCTGGGTGGTGCTGCCACCGCTGGTGACCGACATCGAACCGTTCTGGTTGATGCTGCCGTTGGTGCTGACCGAGTTGCCACGGAAGCTGTCGCCTTCACGGGTGTTCTCGCTGTAGCTGCTGCTGGCGTCGACGCGGCGGTATTCCTTGTCCTGGAACGACTGCACGGTGTCCTGCGAGCGCGCCATGAACAGGAAGGTCAGCAGCGAGCGCTGGGCGGCGGTGGCGCCGGCCACGGCCGAACCTGCATCCAGCTTGGTCTGCAGCAGGGTGGTGTTGATCTCGGCGCGGACGGTGACGGTGTAGGTCTTGGCCTTCTTGTCTTCGGTGTCCGACAGCTGCACGGCACTGAGCACGTAGCGGTCGATCTCGCCGATGAACTCGGCGCGGCGCGCTTCGAACAGGCGCAGCTTGGCCGCACCGGTTTCGGCAATGTACGCCTCCAGTGCATTGACCTTGGCCTTGTTCAGGGCCTGGGCACGGGTGTCGGCACTCAGGCGCAGGCCGTAGCTGGCCGAACCAGTACCGCGCGAACTGGCGGTCTGCGCAGCGACCGGCGAGGCCACCACCAGGGCGATGAGGATGAGCAGGATGGTACGCATCAACGACATGACTTGATCAACTCCTGGAGGGCTTGGGTCTGCTGCTGCAACGGGCGGCCGCCCGGCTTCTGTTCGTCCAGCCAGCCGCGCGAATCGGCGCGCTTGGCGGCGGCGCCGGCGAAGGCATCGAGGCCCGCCAGCAGGGTTTCGTAGCTGGCCGACCACTGGTCGACCTGCCACTGCGTGACCGGCACCACCTTGGTGGCCCCCTTGCGCAGCGGCTGTTCGAAATAGACCTTGCCGGAGAACGGCTCGGTCACCTTGGCGGTGAAGAACGCGCCGAACAGCATCGTCTTCATCGCCGGGGTTTCTTCGATCACGCCGTTCTTCAACGCATCCACCTGCAGGTTGATGACGTAGTCCGGCTCGGGAATCTTCAGCTGGTAGACCTTGCCGTCGGCAAAGCGCGCCGCCATCGCACCACCGATCGCCTGGCCCGAGGCCGGCGGCAGCAGGCCGACGCCGGTATTGGACGACAGCGTCTTGGACAGTTCGTGGGCCAGCGTGGCGCGCAGCGGGGCGTCCCACTTCGGGTCGGGCAGCTTGGCGCGGACCGCGTCGGACAGGGTTACGCCACCGACCTGCAGGCGACGCACGGCGGCATCGGGCAGCTTGGCCTGGGCGAGGCTGGCGGCCAGCACCTGCGACAGGCTGGTATCGGCACTGCCGTACAGGAGATCGGCAACGATCGCGTCGATATCGTCGTTGTCCGGCCGGTAATCCTGCACGTCGATGCGCTGCAGGGTCAGCGGATAGGACGCGATCACCTGGCGCTCGCGGAAGTCGAAGAACAGCGCCTGCAGCGCCACTTCCACCAGCACCTTGTACTGGTCACCGATCGGCTCGACCGAGACCAGTTCGCGGTCCAGTGCCGCGGCCAGCACGGTCGCGCTGGTGGTGCCGTCGAGCATCGCCACCGGCTGGTCGATCAGTTCCAGGTGGGCCGGTGCGCGGCGCTTGAGCGACTGCGCCAGGGTCTGGTTGAGCGGGATCAAGCCACGCTTTTCCAGCACGGCATGCGCATGCGGGGTGGTCGCCTGCACGGCGGCGGCGTCAGCGGTGTAGGCAAAACCGGCCCAATAGGCCTGCTGTGATTTGTCTGCCGCCTGCACGGCCATCGGCCATACGGCCAGGCACAGGGCACAGGCAAGCAGGCGCGCAAAAGCGCGCGATGCGCTCTTCGTCCTTGAATACATCCAACCGCTCCTCGGTCAATACGCATGGAAAGTGGACGCTGACGCGTCCGCTGGGCGCGAAACATAACGGCTCACGGGGCTGCCGACAAGTGCTGCCTTCGTCGGGGTCACTCCGCGGGAGGCAGACCAGCCCGTTGCCGCAGCAGGCCGCGCTCTGCCTGGTTCTGGCTGAGTCTGGCGGCTTCCGCAAAAGCGTGACGTGCGTCCAAGTCGCGTCCCAACGCCTGTAGTAGTTCCCCGTGCACCACCTGCAGCGGCGCGTACTCGCGCAGTCGCGCGTCCACCAGCAACGGCTGCAGCTGCGCCCAGGCCGCGAAGGCACCGTCGCTGCGCAGTATCGCCACCACGCGGTTCAATGCGACAACTGGCGAGGGCTGCACCTGCAACAGCTGCGTATAGAGCGTTGCGATGCGCGGCCAGTCGGTATCTTCGGGACGCCGCGCCGCCGCATGGCACGCTGCGATGCGCGCCTGCAGCACATAGGGATCGTCGCCGCCACCGGCGGCCAGCGCGCGCGCCAGCACCTGCTGCCCGCGTTCAATCTGCAGCCAGTCCCAGCGCGCGCGGTTCTGTTGGTCCAGCAGCACCGGCACGCCCTGCGCATCGGTCCGTGCTGCGGCACGCGAGGCCTGCAGCTCCATCAGCGCCAGCAGGCCCAGCACCAGCGGCACCGGCAGCCGGTGCGCCAGAATGCGCGCGAGTCGCAGTGCCTCGTCGCACAGCGCCGGACGCATCCAGTCGTCACCGGCACTGGCCGCATAGCCTTCGTTGAAGACCAGGTAGATCGCCTCCAGCACTGAAGCCAGCCGCTCGGGCATCGCCTCCGCGCGCGGCACTTCATAGGGCACCTGCTTCTGCGCCAGGGTGCGTTTGGCGCGCACGATGCGTTGGGCGATGGTCGGCTCGGGCTGCAGGAAGGCGCGGGCGATCTCGGTCGTGGTCAGGCCACCGAGCAGGCGCAGGGTCAGTGCCACCCGCGCATCGGCCGGCAACACCGGGTGGCAGGCCACGAACATCAGGCGCAGCAGGTCGTCCCCCAGGTCATCTTCCAGCGCCTGGCTGTCATCCGGCGCTGGCAGGGGTGCCGGATGCAGTTCCTCACCCCATTGCGCATGCTGCTGCGCCACGCGCTGGTGCTGGCGCAGCACATCGATGGCACGGTTGCGCGCAGTGGTCATCAGCCAGGCTCCGGGATTGTCCGGGATGCCCTGCTCCGGCCAGCGCTCCAGCGCGGCCAGCCAGGTGTCCTGGGCCAGCTCCTCGGCGCGGCCGACATCGCCCCCGAGCAGCCGCGCCAGGCGCGCGATCAACACCGGCGACTCCATCCGCCAGAGGGTTTCCAGACGCTGCGTCAGTGCGGGATCGAGCATGCGCCGATCACAGCACGCACGCCCGGCCCGCACAAGCGCCATGGCTCACGCTTCGACGATGGGCTTGAAGCCGCCCCAGAACATGCGCTTGGTATCGAACGGCATGTCCTTCGGGCCCAGCGACGCCAGCCGCGGGTCAGCCATCACTCTGGCGTTGATGCGGTCGCGTGCCACACGCGAGCGGAACACCACGAAGGCGACGATCACCGTTTCACCGGGCCTGGCTTTCACCGCGCGCGGGAATGACGTGCTTTTGCCCGGTTCCACGTCGTCGGCCACGCACTCCATGTACTGCAGCGCGCCATGGTCCTTCCACACCGCGCCGGCCTTGCGGGCAAGGCGGCGGTAGGCCGCCACCTTGTCCTGCGGGCACGGCAGCACGTAAGCATCCACGTAAGCAATGAGGGTTCTCCCTTGCGGCGGCCGTCAGCCCGGCTCGCCGTCCATGTGTGCGATTTCCCAGAGATGGCCATCCAGGTCCTGGAAGCCACGCTGGTACATGAAGCCCAGGTCGCGCGCCGGCTGCGGCTCGCTGGCGCCGGCGGCCAGTGCCTTGTCCACCAGCACATCAACGGCCTCGCGACTGGGCGCCGAGAGCGCATTGATCACTTCCGTGTGGGTGCGCGCATCGGCAATCGGCTTGTTGGTGAACTGCTGGAAAAAAGGTTGGGTCAGCAGCATCACGTAGATGCTCTCGCTGATGACCATGCCAGCCGCATCGTCATTGGTATAGGTTGGATTGAAGCTGTAGCCCAGGGCGGTGAAGAACGCCTTGGACTTCTCCAGATCCTGCACGGGCAGGTTGACGAAGATCATCTGCGGTTGTGGTGCACTCATTGGTAACGCTCCTTGTGGATGAAGAGGAAAGAGGGAGGGATCAGGGCTGCTTCATGCAATTGACCATCCACGGCTTGCCGTAGCGATCAATCAGCATGCCCCAGCGGTGCGCCCAGAACGTTTCGGCGATCGGCATCTGCACCTGGCCACCTTCGGCCAGCGCAGCGAACACGCGTTCGGCTTCTTCGATGCTGTCGACGTCGACATTGATGGTGGTCGAGCCGCCCTCGCCACCGCCGGGGCCATCGGCCGCCATCATGATGGCGTTGCCGATCTCCAGCTGGCTGTGCGCAACGTGGTCGAGGGTTTCCGGCGGCATCTCGTTGCAGCCGGGCGACCCATCGGAGGGCGGCATGTCGCGGTACTTCATTTCCGAGGTGACCTGGGCACCGAGTGCCTTGGCGTAGAACGCCATCGCATCGTGGGCCTGGCCGCTGAAGCCGAGGAAGGGAATCAGTTTCATGGCAATACTCCGTTGTGCGGTTCAGGGCAGTAGTGCCGGGTCCTGCCCGGCAGGGAGAGGAATCGGGTCAACCTTCCAGCTGTGCACGCAGACGCTGTTCCTGCTGCTGTAATTCGGGGGTGAAGGCTTCACCGAAGTCTTCTGCGGAGATCAGGGGACGCAGTTCCAGCGTGCCTCCCTCGCCGAACGGCGCACGGCTGGCCCATTCAACGGCCTCGTCCAGCGACCGCACCTCCCACAACCAGAAGCCGGCGATCTGTTCGCTGGCAGGACCGAACGGACCGGCCTCGACCTTGGGTGCCCCGCCGCCGAAATGAATGCGACGGCCGCGCTGGGTGGCGTGCAGGCCTTCACCGGCCAGCATGATGCCGGCGGCCACGAGCTGTTCGTTGAAGGCGCCCATTTCGGACAGTTCCTGTTCGCTGGGCATGCGGCCGGCTTCGGAGTCGGCGTTGGCCTTCACGATCACCATCACTTTCATTGCAGTCTCCCGTGGGGACGCGTGATGCGTGCCCTTCACCGGGTACAACGAACCAGGGGGCTGGGAATCGACACGTCTGTTGGAAATTTTTTCTTCCGTGGAAGGCGCGCCTTCGGCGGGAGTCGGCGAACGGCGGAGCCCCTCCGTGGTGGGTTGGGTTGGTCGCTGAAAGCTGGGTTCATGGGCTTTGCCGGGTGGGTAGACGGGTCGGGGGACGCCGTAAACCCGTCCCTGGGGGCTTGACCGCGGCTTGCTCGTGTGCGCTGTCCTGCGCACACGGCAAGACCGGGGTTGGGCATCGTGCCCAACCCGCCCGAGGCTTGCCTCGGGCCCATGCCGCGGGCACCCCCGCCCCGCCTACCCACCCGGCCTTTGACAGTTTCCTGTCACCGTCGCACACCACGGGAAGATCAAGAGAAAAGGCAGAAGCAAAGGCAACAGCAACGGCGGTTGGCTGGCGGCCGCGGCTTTGCGAGCGAAGCGACCCGCTTTTGCTCTTGCTTGTGATTTCCCGTGGTGGATCGGCAACCGGAATCTGTCTGGGGCCGGGCGGGTGGGGTTGGCGGGGTATCCGCGCCATGGATGGCGCAACTAAGCCTCCAGGGATGGATTCACGGCGTCCCCGCCAATCCCACCCGCCCGGCCCACCCGCAGGAAGCCAGCTTTCAGCGACCAACCCAACCCACCACGGAGGGGCTCCGCCGTTCGCCGACCCTCGCCGAAGGCGCGCCTCCCGCGCTGCAACATGCCCACGCGCAGACCTGCGCCATCATGGGCACCCCGCCCCCGCCAGGACCGCGCCATGCAGCAGTACCTGCTCCTGATCTACATCGAGCCTGCCCTGCTGCAGGCCCTGCCCATCGAAGAATTCAACGCGCTGATGCGCGACTGCCTGGCCCATGCCGACAAGCTGCAGGCCGAAGGCACGCTGCTGGCCGCGCAGAAGCTGCAGCCGGTCGACACCGCGCAGACCCTGCGCGTGCGTGATGGCCACAGCCGCGTACTGGATGGCCCCTTCGCCGAAACCCGCGAACTGCTGGCCGGCTTCAACCTGATCGTCGCCCGCGACCGCGACGAAGCCATGCGCATCGCCCGCGACTTCCCTTGGGCACGCTTCGGCAGCATCGAAGTGCGGCCGCTGGAAGACATGGACGCCGAGCGCGAACGCTGCGGCGCGCCGGCTGCGGCTGCGGCTATGGCAGCAGCCGTACCCTGATCTCGCGCGGGCCGACGCCTTCGTTGCCGCTGTAGTCGCGCACGCTGGCACGCACGATGTACTCGCCCGGCGGCAACGCCGCCGGCTGCCAGCGCCCGGTTTCCATCAGGCCATCACGCACGGTGTTGGTGGCCAGGTAGCGGAACCGGGTTACCGCGCTGCCATGCACGGTGATGCCGCTGTCCGGTGCGTAGGCCACGCGCACCGCTTCCCGCTGCGGCGGCATGCGGTTGAACACGATGTTCCAGCGTGGCTGCTCGTAGCCCTGCAGCGGCTGGCCGCCCGCATCGAGAATCTGGTAACCCACCTGGTACATGCCCAGGCGCCGCCGCGGCAGGTTGTTGTCGACCTGGTCCCAGGCTTCGACCACGATCTGCACACCGCGTCCCTGGCGCGCCACCATCACCACGCCATCGCTGCCTGCCGCCATCGGCTGGTCGTTGTCGTCCAGCAACGCCACATCGGTGATGCGCGGTGCGAAGTGGTCGGCGTAGTTCTGGAAGCCCAGTGCCACGGCGTTGGTCTCGAAACCACCGGTGCCGACGGCCAGGTGCACATGCGCCTGGTTGTTGATGCTACCCAGGCGATCGCCGACGTGAATGCGCATGCCGCGCCGCACGCGCATCCGCTCCAGCTTGCCCTGCTCGTCGTACAGCGCCTGCCAGCGCGCATCGAACGGTTCATTGCGTGGGGTGCGGCCCACCCGCATGTGGATGTACTTGAGGCGATCCACGGCCAGGCCCTCGGCCTGCTCGCCCAGGCTCCAGGCCGCCATCGGGCTGCTGATCTTGCCATCGGCAATCGCCAGCACGGTCTGGCCCACATCACCGCGCACGTCGAAGCCCCCATGCAGGTGATGGCGGCTCTCGCCGCTGAAGTTGCCGCGCACCTCTCCCAGCGTGCCGACCACTTCGTGCCAGCCATCCTGCGGCGCCAGCGGCCAACGGCCGCCCGTCTTCGGCAACGCGGCATCGGCTGCCGGGCCGACCAGTGCCGGCGCAGGCAGTTCGCCCACCGGCAGCGGCCGCAGGCGATGCAGACGGTAGCCTGCGGCGTCGGCCACCAGCACGCTGCCATCGGCATCCAAAGCCAGTCCGCTGGGACGGGCCAGGCGCGGCAGTCGACCGTTGCCGACCAGCGCGATCTGGTGGCCCTGCGGCGTCACCTGCACGATGCGGCCATCCATGTCGCCCACGTACAGCACGCCATCGTGGGTGGTGGCCAGCGACAGCGGGCCATTGATCACGCCCCCACCACCCACCACGGTGCTGACCGTGCCATCCATGCCGACGCGGCGCACCGCGTTGTTGAACAGGTCGGCCACCAGCAACACGCCCTGCGCATCGAAGGCCAGTGCCACCGGCGTATCGAAGCGCGCAGCGGCGCCCGTGCCATCGGCCAGGCCCGGCCGATCGCCACCGGCCAGGGTGCGCACGTTGCCATCGGTACCGATCACCCGGATGCGGTCATTGAAGGTATCGGCCACGTAGACCTGGCCCTGCGCATCCACTGCGATGCCCATCGGCGCATCGAAGCGCGCCTGCGCGGCAGGTCCATCAACGTGGCCCTGTTCGCCACCGGCCAGCGTGGTCACCTGGCCATCGGTGCCGATACGGCGGATCGCATGGTTGCCGGTGTCGGCCACATACAGGTTGCCCTGCGCGTCGGCGGCAATGCCCGAAGGCGTATTGAAACTGGCCTGCAGTGCCGGGCCATCAACGCGCCCCTCGCCCTGCCCGGCCACCGTTTCGACGCGGCCATCGGGCAGGCGGCGACGGATCCGGTTGTTATCACCGGCATCAGTGAAATAGACACTGCCATCGGCACTGCGCAGCAACGCATAGGGATCGGCGAAGCGTGCCTGCCCGGACGCGCCGTCGCGGTCACCGGGGTGGCCATCGCCGGCCAGCGGCTCGATCTGTGCGGTCCACGCCAGTGGCGTTGGAGCCGGGCCCGCCGGTTCAGCCAACGTGTGCAGCGGTGTCTCCCACCAGGTCGCAGCCAATGCCACTACCGTCGCCAACGCTACGCCTGCCGCCATCCATTGCCACCGTGCCATCGCGCTGCGCTGCCTGCCTGCTGCCTGAAGAGGCACCGACAATAGACGCTGGGCACCGCATGCGCCAAGGCCAATCGTACTGCCGGATACCAGAGTTCCATGCGCCACGCTTGTTCTCACCAGCCCCAGCAGGTTCAATGCGGTTCCCACGGATGGAGATCCTCCATGCCCCGCATCCTCCCCCTTGCTGCCCTGCTGGCCGCCGCATTGGCCAGCACATACGCCACCGCTTCGATCACGGTGGCGCCGCAGAAGCCGTCAATCACCGCCGATGTGATGCACATGGCCTATGCCACGCGCTGGGATGAGGCCATCCAGCAGTCACGCAGTGGCAACACGCTGGGCGCGCTGATCGCGATGGAACGGCTGATGGAAGATCCGATGCTGGATGACTTCGATGCCGAACATCGCGGCCGCGCCGCGCAGGTGGCCGGCTGGACCGCGATGGTGCAGAAGAAGCCGGACCAGGCCCGCCGCTACCTGCAGCGCGCACAGGAAGCACTGCCGGACGACGCGCAGATCCTGCTGACCCTGGTCTCGGTGGAACTGTCCGAGAACCAACCGGCACCTGCCACGAAGCACCTGGTGCAGGCGCTGAAGCATGCCGAGGCGCCGTTGCCGGTGGACCACCACGCGATCAACTACCTGCAGTTCCGCCTGCGGGACCAGCCCCAGCAGCGCATGGAACTGCTGCAGGCGCTGTTCGACAACGGCTGGAAGAGCGGCGGCCTGGAACCCACCGGACTGTGGCTGGCACTGGCAACACTGCAGGCCGACAATGGCCGGGGCGACGACATCCCGGCCACGTTGGCGCGCATCACCGGCCCCGCCGAGATCATCCGCCTGCGCAGTGACAAGCGGTTTGATCGCTATGTCGACCGCGACGATGCCCGCTTCGACCCAGTGCAGGCTGCACAGAAGCACCTCGACGAACTGCGGGTTTCCGGCCTGCTCGACCGGGCGCTGGACGCACGCATGGCCGAGTTCAGCAGCACGCTGCTGATGCTGGACCGCAACGAGGAGGTGCTTGCGCTGACCGATGGCATGGCCGGTGCGGCGGCCGAAGGTGAGTCGCCCTCGGCGACGGAAGCCGAATGGGTGGCGTGGCTGCTCAACAGCCGGCTTATGGCGCTGCGCCGGTTGGGCCGTAACGATGATGCGCTGTCCACAGCCAGGCTGGCCGCACGCATCGGTGCGCTGGGCCCGGATGGTGCCGAGCACCAGTTCAACGTCGGGTTCTTGCTCAGTTCGCTGGGCCGCATTCAGGACGCTGCTGTCGCGGTGAATGACATGCCGGGCCTGGCCGGTTACGGCAAGGCGGCCCAGGCACTGCTGCAGTTCGTTGCCGCCCGTGAACGTGGCGATGCCAAGACCGAACAGGCCGCGCGCGCAGCCATCCTGGCCCAGGGCGATGACGCGCGCCTGTTCCAGCGCGAGATGCTGCTGGAGGAAGGCAATCTGGACGCGGCCGCTGCGGTGCTGATCGAACAGCTGCGCTCACCGGTTGAGCGCGGCGAGGCACTGGCCTCCCTGCAGGACATGCGCACCTATCCGTCGCTGCCCGGCGACGTGAAGATCGATGCCGCCTGGCGTGTGCTGAAGCAGCGTGCCGACGTGCAGGCCGAGGTGGCACGCGTCGGCCGCATCGAGCGCTACAACCTGGTCAGCACGTCCACCTCGCGCTGAGCCGATTTCCTGTGGAGCCGAGCGTGGGCTCGGCACTACACCTCCCGCCTAGCGGGCTGGCACTTCGGTGCGGATGCCCATCGCTTCGCGGTAGCGCGCGTACAGCGCCATCACCTTGTCCACATAGGCCAGGGTTTCGGCGTAGGGCGGCACGCCCTTGTAGCGGGTGACTGCACCGATGCCCGCGTTGTAGGCAGCCGCCGCCAACGGGCGATCGCCGTTGTAACGGCGCAGCAGCGCGCGCATGTACCGCGCGCCGCCCTCGATCGACTGCTGCGGCGAAAACGGATCGCGCACGCCATATTCCTGTGCGGTCTCCGGCATCAACTGCATCACGCCCTGTGCGCCCTTGCTGGACACCGCCAGCGGATCGAAATTGCTTTCGGCATGGGCGATTGCGCGCAGCCAGGCATCGTCGACGCCCGTGGCCTTGGCCGCGGCCTTGAACTGCCTGGCGTGCTGCGCCAGCTGCGGCTTGCCCACCTTGCCCAGGCCTTCGTGGGCAGGCTCGCCCGGCGGCGTGGCCACGGTGAACTTCAGGAATACCCGCGAGCCGGGCAGGTTGCGGGTGGAGTAGACCAGCACGCCATCCTGCTCGCGCTCGTACAGTACGCCGCTGAACACGCCCATGTTGCCCCACAGGTTCGGGGCCTGGATGGCGTTGTCGTCGATTTCCTTCGGGCTACAGCGCGAACCCGGTTCCGGCGCGGTGGCCAGGCTGACGGTGTTGCCCTGCACACAGCGGTAGACGGTGCGTGCGGCGGCCAGCCCGGGCCACAGGCTGGGCAGCAGCAACAGCACAAGCAGGAGAGGGCGACGGGACATGGCGGCCGGATCATCCGGCCGCGCCCGCGAATGTTGGGTGAATGGGGGTCGGCAGGGCTGCACCCTGCACTTGCGCCGGCGCCCGCAGCGGTAGAGTCGACTGTCAGTCGACTATCGCGCGCAGCGCGGGGTTTTCCGAAAGCCCATGGAAGAGCAGTCGACTAACAGTCGACTCTACCGATTTCCGACGTTCTCGATTTCCGGCGTTGCCGAAACCCCGCATTCCCGGTCATTTCACCGTTCTGAGACGCACCCGGTACCCCACGCCCAGCAGCACGAACCACACCGGGCTGGCGATCAGCGCCTGGCGGGTGTCAGCCTGCAGGCTCAGCAGCACCAGCACCGCGGCGAAGAACACCAGGCAGGCCCAGCACATGGCGACGCCGCCGGGCATCTTGAAGATCGACGCAGCGTGGCGTTCCGGGTAGCGGCGGCGATAGGCCATGTAGGCCACCAGGATCAGCGACCACACGAAGATGAACAGCACCGTCGCCAGCGTCGTCACCAGGGTGAAAGCAGTCACCAGGTTCGGAATCAGGTAGATCAGCAGCGTGCCACCCAGCAGGCACAGGCACGAGAACAGCAGGCCACGGGCAGGCACGGCAGCGCGCGACAACTTCGACAGCCCCCGCGGTGCGTGGCCTTCCTCGGCAAGGCCGTACAGCATGCGACTGGTGGAGAAGATGCCGCTGTTGGCCGAGGACGTGGCCGAAGTCAGCACCACGAAGTTGATCAGGCTGGCGGCGGCAGGAATGCCGGCCAGCACGAACAGCTGCACGAACGGGCTCTTGTCCGGCACCACCTGGCGCCACGGGGTGACGGCCATGATCGCAATCAGCGCCAGCACGTAGAAGATGATGATGCGTACCGGAATCGAGTTGATCGCCTTGGGCAGGTTGCGCTCGGGGTCGGCGGTCTCGGCGGCGGTGGTGCCGACCAGCTCGATGCCGACGAAGGCGAACACCGCAATCTGGAAACCGGCGAAGAAGCCGACCAGGCCCATCGGGAACAGGCCGCCGTCATTCCACAGGTTCGACAGCGACGCGGTGTGGCCACTGGGCGAGGTGAAGCCCCAGGCCACCAGCCCGGCGCCGGTGATGATCAGCGCACAGATCGCCACGATCTTGATCAGCGCAAACCAGAACTCCATCTCGCCGAACAGCTTCACGGTCACCAGGTTCAGTGCCAGCAACAGCAGCACGCAGGCCAGCGCCGGTATCCACGCATCCAGCCCGGGGAACCAGAACTGCGCATAGGCGGCAATGGCGATCACATCGGCGATGGCGGTCACGATCCAGCAGAACCAGTATGTCCATCCACAGAAGAACCCGGCCCATGGGCCGAGCAGATCCGTGGAGAAATCGATGAAGGACTTGTACTGCAGATTCGACAGCAGCAGCTCGCCCATCGCGCGCATCACGAAGAACAGCATCGCGCCGATGATCAGGTAGACGAAGACGATGGAGGGTCCGGCCAGGCTGATGGTCTTGCCCGAGCCCATGAACAGGCCGGTGCCGATGGCACCGCCGATGGCGATCAGTTGCAGGTGGCGGTTGGAAAGGCTGCGGCGCAGGTGCTCGGGGGGCGTTGCGGGCTCGGTCATGGGCGCGGGCAAGAGGGCGGCGAAGCGTTCGACGGTAGTCCTCCAGCGCCCGGAGCGCCAGCATCGGACGGATCAATCACGTCAAACTTGGCCGCTTTCATCACAATGTGACCGAATACCGGATTGATCCCATTCCGCCCGGCCCTGCGCCATGCTCAGATAGCCGTTCCTGCCCAAGGATCGGCCCGCCCATGTGCCCTGCCCTGCCCACCCCGCTGGAGCCCCGGCCATGAGCCGGCTGCGCGTGATCATCGGTGGCACGGCGCTGGCGATTCTGGCCGCAGCCGTGCCGATCGCGGTGATGGCCTATGCCACCTGGGACCGGGCCGTCAATGTCGAGCAGCAGCGCCTGCGCGATATCGCCGGTCGTACCCTGCGCCGCGCCGACCAGTCCTACCGGGAAGCACTGGCGGCGCTGCAGTCGGCCGAGGCCGGCGCCCAGGACGCCTGCGGGCCGGACCATATCCGGCGCATGCAGACGCTGGTGATGACCTCGCCGTCGGTTGACCAGATGGGCTACTTCGAGGGTGGCAAGCTGCGCTGCACGTCGTGGGGGCCGTTTCTGTCCGACGTGAACCAGCCCAGGGCCGACCACGTCACCAGTGATGGCGCCGGCATTGCCGTGGATGTGCGCCCCGAGGCAAGCGGACGGCGCCAGGTGCTGTCGATCCTGTATGGCAACTACGACGTCCTGGTCGATCCGCGCCGGTTTGTCGATGTCATCGCCGACCCGAACGTGCGCCTTGCCCTGGCCAGCCCGGATGGCCGCCTCCTGGCCAGGCAGAGCGGCATGGATCCCGCGTTGCTGGAGACCCTGCTGCGTGCGCCCGAGGAAGGCCTGGACCACAACACCCTGTACGCCACCGCCCGCAATGAAGAGTGGCTGGCGATCGCAACCACGCCGCGTACCGCGCTGGCTGCAACCTTCCGCCAGCAGGCGTGGCTGTTCGTGCCGATCGGCGTTCTGCTGGCCGCTGCCGGTGCCGGCCTGGTGGTGTGGCTGTCGCGTCGCCGCCTGTCCCTGCGCGGCGAACTGGCCACGGCGATCCGCCGCCGCGAGCTGTACCTGCACTACCAGCCGATCATCGAGCTGGATACCGGCATCTGCGTCGGCGCCGAGGCCCTGGTGCGCTGGCAGCGCCCGGATGGCACGCAGGTACGGCCGGACCTGTTCATTCCGCTGGCCGAAGAGGCCGGCATGATCGGCGCGATCACCGATCTGGTGATTGAGAACGTCGTGCGCGACATGCGCGATCTGTTGGTCGCCGACCGCAGCGCACACATCGCGATCAACCTGGCCGCCGAAGACATCAGCAGCGGCCGTGCGCTGAAGATGATCTCCAAGCACATGACCGGCAGCGGCATCCTGCCGCAGCAGATCTGGATGGAAGCCACCGAGCGCGGCTTCCTCGATCTGGACCGCGCCCGCACGATGCTGGCGCAGGCACGTCGCGCCGGCCACAGCGTGGCCATCGATGATTTCGGAGTCGGCTTCTCCAGCCTGCAGTACCTGGAGCAGCTGCCGCTGGACGCGCTGAAGATCGACAAGTCGTTCATCGATGCGATCGACACCGAGAGCGCGACGAGCCCGGTGACGCCGCACATCATCGACATGGCCAAGGAGCTGGGCCTGTGGGTGGTGGCCGAGGGCGTGGAGACCGAGGCGCAGTTGGCATATCTGCATGCGCGCAAGGTCGAGTTCGCGCAGGGCTGGCTGTTCTCGCGGCCGCTGCCACGGGACGAGTTCGTGGTGTTCCACCACAAGCGGCAGCAGCGCTATGGCGCGGCGCGGGAGCACATGCAGAATCCGCGCAGTGTGCCGATCGAGCGTGAGGGCGTGGAGTAAGGCGGCGAACGGCGGAGCCCCTCGTGGTCGCGCCCGGTGAATCCATCAGTTGGGGCCGGGTGGATGGGTCGCGCAGGAGGCGCTGCGCTCGGTAGATCCACGCCATGCGTGGATGGCGGGGACCACGGTAGTGCGGGCCGCTGGCCGGCACCGCGCCATCACTGACTCGCCGCCTACGCCCAGGCCTTCGGCCGTGCCAGCAACCACGCCACGCTCACCGCCAGCAGCAGCAACGGCAGCCATCCCAACTGGTTCGGGCCGCCCGCCTGCAGCAGCACACCCCCTGCAACGCCACCGGCAGCAATGGCCAGGTTCCAGCCGGTCACCAGCATCGACTGCGCCAGATCTGCGGCGGCACCGGCACGCCGTGCCAATGCGGTCTGGAACAACGTAGGCACCGCGCCGAAGGCCACGCCCCACAGCATGGTCGCCAGCAGCAGCGCGGTCGCTTCGCCCGGCCACAGCAGCAGCGCGAGCACCGGCACGATGAAGCCGATCACGGCCGCCCACACCAGCGTGCGCAGGTGGCGATCCACACCCCAGCCAGCGATACCGATACCGGCAATGGCCGCCAGCCCGAAGGCCAGCAGCAGGCGGTCCAGCCACGGGCCGGCCCCCGCCTCCACCGCCAGCGGTTCGATGTAGGTGTAGAGCACGTTGTGCGCCAGCACGTACAGCACCATTACCGCCAGCGCGCTGCGCACGCCGGGCATGCGCCACACCGTCGCCAGCGAGGTGCGCCGGCCGGCTGCCGCCGCCGGCAGCGCGGGCAGAGCCCAGCGTGCGTAGGCAAGCAGCACCACGGCCAGCACGCTCATCAGGGCGAATGCCCAGCGCCAGCCGAGCTGCTGCCCCAGCAACGTGCCCGCCGGTACGCCCAGCGACAGCGCCAACGGCGATCCGACCATCGCCACCGCAATTGCCCGGCCCTGCAGCGAGGGCACCACCATGCGCGCCGCATAGCCGGCCACCAGCGACCACAACAGGCCACCACTCACCCCGGCCAGGAAACGTGCGGCCAGGATCAGTGGATAGCTGCTGCTCACTGCGGTCAGCGTATTGACCACCACGAAGCCGGCAATGGCGGCCAGCAACAAGGCGCGTCGCGGCAGGCGCTGGGTCAACGCAGTCATCGGCAATGCGGCCATCACCGAGCCCAGTGCGTACACGCTGACGAGCTGGCCCACCGCCGCATCGCTCACGCCCAGGCCTTCGCCCATCGGCCGCAGGACGCCCGCCGGCAGGGTCTCGGTCAGCAGGGTGATGAAACCGCCGCCGGCCAGCGCCAGCAGCCCCGTCCACGGCAGGCGCGTGGCTTCACCGGCCGGGCCAGCCGCATCGATGGCATGGCCGCTCATCGGGCGGCCTCCAGATCGGCGTAGACCGCATCACGCAGCTCATCGACGAAGGCGCCATCCATGCCTTCGTACAGGGTGTTGGTCAGCGCCACCACGCTGAGCCCACGCGCAGGATCGACAAACCAGCTGTGCCCGTAGGCGCCGCCCCAACGCCATGTGCCTGCGCTCTGCGGCGTACCGCTGGCGGCCGCATCGCGCAGCACCGCAAAGCCAAGGCCGAAGCCCCAGCCGGCCGGTTCCGGCGGCCCCTGTTCGCCCACCTGCGGGCTGGCCATCTCCGCTGCCAGTGCCGGCGGCAACAGGCCTGAACGCTGCACATCACGCAAGGCCTCCAGCACCGCCATCACTTCATCGGCGCTGCCGACCAGGCCTGCCCCGGCCGAAGGGAAACGGCTGGCATCGGTGGCGCGCGCGAGGCTGTACTCGATACCGACAGTACCCTCGAACGGAGCGACCACCTCGCCTTCGCGCAGGCGGTGCGGCTGCGGTGTGTCGCTCACATAGGGCGTGGCCAGCCGTGCCGCGTTGCGCGCAGCGAAGGCGGTGTCACGCAGGCCCAGGGGTGCGGCCAGCAAGCGCTCGAACAGTGCCTGCAGGCATTCACCGGTCGCTGCTTCAGCCACGGCACCGGCAACGTCCACGCCCAGCGAGTACAGCCAGTGGCTGCCCGGCGCGAACAGCAGCGGTGCCTGCGCGATGCGGCGCACGTTCTCGGCCAGCGAGAGCGGGTTCGCGTCCAGGCCATCGCTGACCCCGGCGCGCGCATAGGGGCCGTCCACATCGGCTTCGAGGAAGCGGTAGCCCAGCCCGCTGCTGTGGCTGAGCAGCTGGCGCAGGCTGATCGGCGGCGCAGTGCCATCGGCCAACGCCGGGCGGAAATCCGGCAGCCAGCGCTGTACCGATGTGTCCAGGTCGAGCACACCCTCGGCCACCAGGCGCAGGATCACCGTGCTCAGCAGCGGCTTGCTCACCGACGCCAGCCGGAACAGCTGGTCGCGCTGCATCGGCGTGACCGATTCACGATCGGCCAGCCCGGTCGCGCTGGCATGGCGCAGTACGCCGTGCTCGCGCACCAGCACCACCGCGCCGACCAGGCGCTGCGGGTGGACCTGCTTCAGCAGCCGCTCCACTGAAGGCAGCGTCGGCGCAGGGGCAAGGGAAGGAACAGCATTCATCGCGATGGTCCGTGGGGAGAGGCCCGCCACGTTAGGCAGCGGGTGGCCGCGCAAAAAGCCGGTTGCCGCTCCGGGCATCATGGACCGTCCAGTCCGCAATCGGCATGATTGCCGGAGCTGCATGGCCGCAACCGTCCCCACGCCACCGCGCATCACAGTGTTGCGATGGCGGTGCCGCCCGCTACGTTCACGCAACCTACCCTGCCGCTTTCATTGCCCGCACGCCCATGTCAGTCCTGGACAACCTCGCCAACCTGCAGACCTTCGTGCACGCGGCCGACACCCGCAGCTTCGTCGAGACCGGACGCCTGCAGGGTATTTCCGCCTCGGCAGCGGGCAAGTGCGTGGCACGGCTGGAGCACGCGCTGGGCGTACGGCTGTTCCATCGCAGCACGCGCAGCATCACCCTCACCGCCGAGGGCCAGCTGTTCCTGGCGCGCTGCCGGCGCATCCTGGACGAGCGCGATGCCGCGCGCACCGAGCTGGCACAACCGCACGCCTCGCCCCGTGGCACCCTGCGCATCAGCCTGCCCCTGGTTGGCGACCTCACCCTGCCGTTGATGGCCGAATTCATGGCGGCGTACCCGGATATCCGCCTGGACCTGGACTTCAGTGACCGCCTGGTTGATGTCATCGAGGAGGGCTTCGATGCGGTGCTGCGCGTCGGCGAACCCAGCGACTCACGCATGAACGCACGGCGCCTGGGTGTGTTCCCGCGCCGCGTCGTTGCCTCGTCGGGCTACCTGCAGCGCTGCGGCGTTCCGCGCACGCCGGCAGGCTTGATGCAGCACACGCTGCTGCACTATCGCTTCCCCACCACCGGCAAGCTGGAACCGTGGCCGATCCACTGGCCCGACGATGAAACGCCGCAGGAGCTTCCGGTGCACATGGTGGCCAACACCATCGAAGCGCGGGTGGCGCTCGCACTGCGCGATATCGGCCTGGCCTTCGTGCCGGTGCACTCGGTGCGCGATGCCCTGGCCGACGGCCGCCTGGTCACGGTGCTGGACGAACACGTGCATTCCTGCGGCACCTTCCATCTGCTGTGGCCGTCGGGCCGACACGTACTGCCGAAGCTGCGGGTGTTCATCGACTTCGTCAACGACCGCCTGGGTACCGTGCCGTAGATCCACGCCATGCGTGGATGCGTCTCGCGGCGAAAGGAAGCCGAGCATCGGCTCGGCTCTACAGAACCGCCCGACCATCGGTAGCGCCGGGCCATGCCCGGCGGCCGCACACCTGACCATTCAGCCACTGCCGCTATACTGACCGCTCATTCCTCCCAGAGGCTCGCGACCAATGCGCCATTGATGCCGCCGTCTTCCCACCAGACGGCCTGACTCTTCCCGCCCCCTGCGCGCAGGGGAGAACCCGGCATCCATGGAGGTCGCATGACCCCGCATTCCCTCACGCTCGATCGCGTGTCGTATCGATTGGCCGACGGCCGCCTGCTGTTTTCCGATCTGACGTTTTCCTTCGAACCGGTTGCTACCGGCCTGGTCGGTGCCAATGGCGCCGGCAAGAGTGTGCTGGCACGCCTGCTGGCTGGCCGGCTGCTGCCCGACAGCGGCCAGGTACGCGGCAGTGGCCGGGTGTTCCTGTTGCCGACGCCCGGTTATCCACCCGTCGGCACGGTTGGTGAACTGGCCGGCGTCGGCGCGGAACTGGCCGCGTTGCAACGCATCGAGGCCGGCAGCGTGGATGAGGCCGACTTCGCCTGCATCGGCGACCGCTGGGATCTGCGCGAATGCCTGCAGCAGCAATGGCAGATGCTCGGGCTGCCCGATGACCTCGACCCCGCCCAGCCTGCCGCGCGTCTCAGCGGTGGCCAGGCGATGCAGGTGGCGCTGTCCGGTGCCTGGGCCAGCGGTGCCGATTGGCTGATCCTGGACGAACCCAGCAACCACCTGGATGCACGCCATCGCCAACAGCTGTACGAGCAGTTGCAGCAGTGGCGCGGTGGCCTGCTGGCGGTCAGTCATGATCGCGAGCTGCTTGGGCACATGCAGCAGATCGTCGAGGTCGATGGGCGCGGGCTGCATCGTTACGGCGGACCGTGGCAGCACTACGCCGATGCGCGCGCCGCCGAGCGCGAAGCTGCCGTCGCCCAGCTCGACCATGCGCGCGCCCAGCACCGGCAGCAGCAACGCAGCGCGCGCGAACAGCACGAACGGCAACAACAACGCCAGGCGCGTGGCAATCGCGATGCGAAGCAGGCCAACCAGGCCCCCATCCTTCTCGGCCGGCAGAAGCAGCGCGCCGAGGCCAGCCACGGCCGCGCGCAGCTGGTACAGGCCGAACGCCTGCAGGCCAGCGCAGAGCAGCTGCGCGCAGCGGCATCGGCGGTGCATGTGGCGCCAGAGCTGGCGCTGTTTGCCGTCGCAGGCGAACGTGGCAGCACGCGTCTGCTGCAGGCCGAATCCCTGGTGCTGCCGCATGGCTGCAGTGCGCCGTTGCAGCTGGAGATCCGCCGCGGGCAACGCATCGCCGTGATCGGCGACAACGGTGCTGGAAAATCCACTCTGCTGCGCGTGCTGGCCGGCCAGTTGCCTGCGCGCAGCGGCATCGTGCAACGGCATGCGCCCCTGGCCCTGCTCGACCAGCAGCTGCTGGGGCTGTCCGGCGAGCGCAGCATCCTCGACACCGTGCAGGCCGCCAACCCGCGCGCGGCCCCCGGCGAACTGCGCACGCGGCTGGCCCTGCTCGGGCTGGATGCACAGCGCATCCAGCGGGCGGCCCACAGCCTCAGCGATGGCGAACGGGTGAAAGGCGCGCTGGCCAGCGTGCTGTATGCCGATCCCGCACCGCAGCTGTTGCTGCTGGACGAGCCGGGCAATGCGCTGGATCTGAGCGCATTGCAGGCGTTGGAAGAATTGCTTGCGGCGTGGCCGGGCGCACTGGTGATGGTCAGCCACGACCGGTACCTGCTGCAGGCATTGCGACCGACGCGGGTACTGCGAGTCACCTCCGACGCCTGGCAATGGCGCGATGCGTTGTAGATCCACGCCATGCGTGGGTTCGATTCTGTAGAGCCGAGCCCACGCTCGGCTGACGCATCACGCATGGCGTGGAACCACTGCAATTGCAGCCGAGCGTGGGCTCGGCTCTACAAGGCGGGCAAAGACCGGTTGAACCACCATCCACGCATGGCGTGAATCTACTGGAGCCGTTCGCTCACCGCTTCCACACCGGGAACGCCTGCGGCAACTGCTGCCACAGCAACGGCCCCGCACGCAGTTCCTGATCGTTGAGCAGGCACGCGTCCAGCTCCGCTCGCACCGCGCGCTCATCCATGTGCACGCCGATCACCACCAGCTCCTGGCGGCGATCCCCCCACAACGGATGCCACAGGCGCTGCATCGCCGAATGCGCGGCCGCATCCGGGAAGTCCTCCGGCCCCGGCAACGGTGCGCTCCAGCAATCGGCCTGCTGCCGCGCCCAGCCGAGGTCGCTGTACGGCAGCGGCGTGGGCGGCAGCAATGGCGCGGTGTCCTCCAGCCCAGCGCGCACGCGATCACGCGCGGCGTACCAGAACCCCGCCGCCTGCGTGCGCGTCGCTGCGCCCACGGTGTTCAGTTCGCCCACCCAGTCCATGCGGTTGGCCAGCCAGAACCAGCCCTTGCTGCGGATCACGCCAGGCATGCCCGACTGCAGCGCGCGGGCGAAGCGGGCGGGATGGAACGGTCGCCGCGAGCGGTAGACGAAGCTGCCGATGCCGTACTCTTCGGTCTCCGGCGTATGCTCGCCACGCAGTTCCTTCACCCAGCCCGGCGCACGTTGCGCACGCTCGTAGTCGAAGCAGCCGGTGTCCAGCAGCTCGGCCAGTGGCACGTCACCGAAGCGGGACAGCAGCAGCTTCGCGTCGCGGTTCAGGCCGCGCAGCACGGCCAGCGTGTCCTGCAGCAAGTCATCTTCCGTCTGATCGACCTTGCTGACCACGATCACATCGGCGAACTCGACCTGCTCACACAGCAGGTCGACCACGCCGCGATCATCATCCGGCCCGGCCTGCTGGCCACGCTCGGCCAGGCGCAACGTCGAGCCGAAGTCGGCGAGGAACGCGCTGCCATCCACCACCGTCACCATCGTGTCCAGGCGCGCGATGTCGCTCAGGCTGAAGCCATGCTCGTCGCGTACGGCGAAGGTGGCTGCCACCGGCATCGGCTCGCCGATGCCGGTCGACTCGATCAGCAGGTAGTCGTAGCGGCCGGCGTCGGCCAGGCGCCGGCATTCCTGCAGCAGGTCATCGCGCAGCGTGCAGCAGATGCAGCCATTGCTGAATTCCACCAGCGTCTCCTCGGTGCGGCGCAGTTCGGCGCCGCCCTCGCGTACCAGCTGCGCATCGATGTTGACCTCGCTCATGTCGTTGACGATGACCGCCACACGCAGGCCCGCGCGGTTGCGCAGGATCTGGTTGAGCAGGGTGGTCTTGCCGGCCCCGAGGAAGCCGGACAGCACGGTGACCGGAAGGCGACGGTCGGCGCGGGAAACAGTGTTCATGTCGGAGCGGGGTTGGCTGCGGAACGGAAATGTTACTGTATAACATCTGTCGCGCAAGGAGCCTCCCCCGATGAAGTCGCCGTCTGCCGCCCTGCTCGATGCCGGCGCTGTCGCCCTGTCCAGCCTGTGCCTGCTGCACTGCCTGGCGCTGCCGCTGCTGGCCGCCGCGTTGCCGCTGTTCGGCGCGTGGGCCGAGGCGGAATGGGTGCACTTGCTGTTCGTGGCCATCGCCCTGCCGCTGACCGGCTACGCGCTGTGGCGGGCCGAGCGTCGCCGTCGCCTCCCCGTGCTGGCCTGGGCCACCGCCGGCGCCGGGCTCGGCCTGCTGCTGGCCGGCGCGCTTGCGCTGCCCTCGCACGACTGGGAAACACCGATGACGGTCACCGGCAGCCTGCTGCTGGCCGCCACGCACATCTGGAACGCGCGGCACCGCCACGGGGGGTAGAGTCGACTGTTAGTCGACTATCGCGCGAAGCGCGGGGTCTTTCGTTGGTTGTACGAAGAGCAGTCGACTGACAGTCGACTCTACCGCCCCTCGGCCTATTTGCCGTAGCGGCGCAGCAGCTCGACCAGCACCTCGGCCTCGGCCGCCCGCTGCTGCGGGTCTTCGGCGCCCACCACGTGTTCCTGCAGGTGCTCGTGCAGCAGCTCCATCAGCAGGCTGTGGGCGGCACCGCGCACGGCGGCAACCTGCACCAGCACGTCCGCACAGTCGCCGGCCTTACCCTCGGGCTGGTCCAGCGCCTGCTCCAACGCCGCCACCTGGCCGCCGATGCGGCGCACCCGGGTCAGCAGCTGCTTACGATTTTTGTGTACGTGCGCCATGGCGGGATCATATACCCTATGGGGGTATCCACTCCAGCTCCCGCCCCCATGCACTTGGACGCCCTCGCCGCCGCCCGTCGCCACGAACACCGCTTCGACGACGGCAACCCGCTGGCCGAACGCAATACCCGCCGCGCCCTGTGGCTCACCGTCAGCATGATGGTCGTGGAGATCGTCGGCGGCTGGTGGTTCAACTCCATGGCCGTGCTCGCCGACGGCTGGCACATGAGTTCGCATGCGCTGGCGCTCGGGCTCTCGGTGTTTGCGTACCGCTGCGCACGCCGCTACGCGCACGACCCGCGCTTCGCCTTCGGCACCTGGAAGATCGAGATTCTGGCCGGCTATACCAGCGCCATCGCTCTGCTCGGCGTGGCCGCGCTGATGGCCGTGCAGTCGCTGGAGCGGCTGTGGGTACCGGCGCCGATCCACTACAACGAAGCCATCGCCATCGCTGCGGTAGGCCTGGGCGTGAACCTGCTCTGTGCATGGTGGCTGCACGACAGCCCGGGCCACGCGCATCACCACCACGGGCATGACCATGGCCATCATCACGGGCATGACCACGAACACCACGATCACGGCCATGCGCACAGTCACGACCTCAACCTGCGCTCGGCCTATGTGCACGTGCTGGCCGACGCCGCCACCTCGGTGCTGGCCATCATCGCCCTGCTCGGCGGCAAGCTGCTGGGCCTGACCTGGCTGGACCCGGTGATGGGCCTGGTCGGCGCCGTGCTGGTCACGGTGTGGGCGGTGGGCCTGCTGCGCGACAGCGGCCGCATCCTGCTCGACGCGCAGATGGACGCTCCGGTGGTGGCCGAAGTACGCGAAGTGATCGAACAGGGCCCGTGGCCGGCGCGCCTGGCCGACCTGCACGTCTGGCAGGTGGGTCGCGGCAAGTACGCGGTCAGCGCCAGCGTGGTCACCAGCGACGCCACGCTGGATGCCGATACCCTGCGCAACGCGCTGGCGATCCATGAGGAGCTGGTGCATGTCACCGTGGAGATCCACCGCAGCACATGATCCACGCGGGTAGTGCCGGCCGCTGGCCGGCAACCTCATGGGCTCCGGAAACAATCCGGTGTTGCCGGCCAGCGGCCGGCACTACCGCTAGAGCTTCAGCATCATCCGCAGCAGGTACATCAGCAGCGGCAGCGCACTCAGCACCGCACCACCGATGCCGATCCACGGCCAACGCTCACCGCGCACGCGCGAAGCCACCGCCAGGCCGCCACCCACCAGCGCCGCGCCCAGCACGCCCACGCCCAATCCCGCAGCCATGCCATTGCCGCCTGCGGCTGCCGCCGCCTGCGCCGCCAATGTGCCGGCCCCCCAACCCACAGCGATCCCCAGCCAACTGGCCATGCCGCACCACGGTGCCTTGCCCTGCGCCCTCCGAAAACCCCTTTGTTCTTGCCGAATTTCTGTACGGGCGACGCCCGAGTGCCGCCTACACTAGCCGCACCTGCCCTGTAGGGACATCCCATGCGCATGCTCCGCCTGCTGCTGCCCGGTGCCGTCCTGCTGCTCACCGCCTGCAGTGGCGATGCCGGGCTTCCTTTCAGCGCCGATCCGTTGCAGGGCTGCTTCGCCACCGGCGCGCGCAAACCGGCCGACTTCCGCATCGACAGGGAAGGCGGCCAGTACTTCGTCTCCTTCAGCCGCGGCGACCAGTGGCAACGCGAGCCGAATGCCCTGCACAAGGCCACCCGCAGCGAGATCAGCCGCTACTTCCGCGATGACGCCGAGCAGATCGACAGCGCGTTGATCCGCATGGCGGGCGGCTTCGGCATCTTCCACTTCAACAAGGACGCGACATTGAAGGGCAAGGCCAGTGATAGTGACTACATGGCGCTGATGCTGATCGGTGCTGGGCCGGTGTATGCGGTGAAGTGCCCGTAAGACGCAATGATTCTGATGGCGACTCAGGGCACTATGGGCGCATCCTGTCTTCTTTGAGGAGCGATGCCAATGCTGCTGTTTCTGCTGCTTGCGGTAAGCGCGCCGAAGACCCAGGGTGCCTATGACGAAGTCCGGCAGCTGCCCGATGGCCAGATCCTGATAATGCGCACTCTGGATTGGGACCTCGGCGATGGCACGAAGGAGCGCGTCATCGTGCACTGGCTGCTGCAGGAGGACGGCCGCATGCGCTACGACTTCGATCGGCAGCCACCGCAAACCCAGGAGGCCCATCGTCGATCGTGCGCGCGGCAGGGCATGCAGCCGTCGCGTGGCGTCGGCATGATCGCGGGGGAAGGGACCACACACGGTTACAGCTGCACTAGCGCTAGCGTCGGGCCCACGCCCGACTCCTCCCTGCCTGCATCCACGCATGGCATGGACCTACTTTGACATCGGCTTGGCTCTACAACAGCTGCGGTACCATGCCCTCCCCCGAACCGCCCCGGTACCCGCCGTGCCCCATTACACCGGCCCCCTGCTGACCCGCGACAGCGCCGACACCCTGCGCCGTGCCCATGACAAGGGCGCCGCCGACTGGCAGGGCTCGCTCGACCTCGGCCGCAGCGAGGACAGCGTGGTGCTGGATGCCGACGGCTTCCGCTTCCGGGGCCAGCCCTACCCGTGGCCGGGCAAGCTGAAGGACCGCACGCTGTACTACTGGGATGGCGAGGACTTCGCGCCGATCTCGCGCTACAGCGGCTCGCTGATCAAGCTGGTGCCGACCGAATGGGGCGCACCGACCTTCGAGATCGACGGCATCAAGATGCTGCCGACCTCGAAGCTGTCGCCGTTCGAGGATGCACGCCGCAAGGTGGAGCTGGTCGCCCCGGCCGGCAAGGTCATCCTCGATACCTGCGGTGGCCTGGGCTACTTCGCCGCCTGTGCGCTGGAAGCCGGTGTCGGCCAGATCCGTTCGTTCGAGAAGAACGCCGATGTGATGTGGCTGCGCACGCTCAACCCGTGGTCGCCGGATCCAGACTCGGCTGCCGCCGGTGGCCGCCTGCAGTTCAGCCACGGTGACGTCTCGCAGCAGATCGAACAGGTGGCCAGCAACAGTGTCGATGCGATCCTGCACGACCCACCGCGCTTCGGCATCGCCGGCGAGCTGTACTCCCAGGTGTTCTATGACCACCTCGCCCGCGTCATCCGCAAGGGCGGCCGCCTGTTCCATTACACCGGCGCGCCGAACAAGCTGACCAGCGGCCGCGACGTGCCGCGTGAAGTGGCCAAGCGCCTGGAAAAGGCGGGTTTCAAGGCCGAACTGGCGCTGGACGGCGTGCTGGCCGTCAAGCGCTGAGCGTCACTCCGAGTCGACCTTGGCCAGCTTCATCACCCACGCCGGCACCTCGGGTTCGCCGGCGTAGAAGTCCTTCGGCTTGTTCTGCGCCATCGCCCAGCGGTGCAGCCAGCTCGGGCCATAGCGGCCGTTGTAGCCCTCGGCACCCCGCGCGTAGGCCGGGTCACGCATCGCCTCGTCCAATGAAATGAAGCGATAGCCGCGACGCTTCGTGGCCGCGACCAGTTCGGCAAAGGTCGCCGCGTTGAGCTCATTGGCGTGCATCAGCCACACCTGCGGCAGCGCGTACCCAAGTAGCGCCTGCGACTGCTTCTCGTAATAGTCCAGCTTGTTCAGCATGTACGGCACGTAGCCCTTGCGCAGCTGCGCCAGCGTCGCCGCGCGCGCGGGCGAATCCGCCTGCTCGTTCATCACGTTGGCATAGGCGAACGCCCACACCCACTCGCCGTTGTCCACCGTCACCGGCGCCACGCGGTAGCCAAGCTGCTTGAAGAACACGTCCATTTCCGCGCGGTCTTCCGGCGTGCGCCCCGCACGCAGATAGGGGTGACGCATCCACTGCGGCTTCAGCCCGCGCTCGGCCAGCAACGGCCGCAGCACCGTCTCGCCACGCAGGAAATCCCGCTGGAACGCAGGCACGCCCTTGGCGTTCAGGTCCATGTGCGAGTAGGTGTGATTGCCCAGCATGTAGCCGGCGTCCAGCCAGTCGCGCAGCATCTGCACCCGCGCCGGCTGCATCTGCCCGTCGATCTCAAGCTTGTTCTCGTTGACGAAGCCGACCACCGGCACGCCTGCCTCGCGCAGCTGGTCCATCAGCGCTTCATGCCGCGCCTGCAGGTCCGGCGGAACGATCTCATCCACCCGCGCCCAGGGCAGGTCGTCGATGGTCACCGCAATCCGGCGATCTACTTCAGCGGCGTGTACCGCCAACGAACAGAGCAGTAGCGGTACAGCGCGAAGCAACCAACGCATCAGCACTTCCTTGCAGGGGCGAAGTACGGACTTTAGCGTGATTGAGAACGCCTGGTCGGGCATGCAGCTGCTATGGGCTGGGCGACTGCACCTCCCGCTCGCGCACGATCGCCCGCCACAACATGAATCCTGCAGCCATCGCCATCAGCATCACTGCGACCAGCACCAGGGCCAGATCATCGGGATTGCGCAGCAGCGGGGCATGCTCGTGGGTGAGGATCTCGAACACCACCTCCTGCGCCTGTGCCAGCGGCAAACTGCCCAGTTCCATCAGGCAGGTTGTCGGCGCCAGCTTGGCCACACTGGTCCATGCCATGTCGTACAGATGCAATGCCCGCACCGCCAGCACCAGTAACGCGCCATGCAGCATCATCAAGACCCGGTTGGCCCGCCGCAGCCGTCCGGACAACCGCCCCAGCCGATAGACGCTGATCGACATCGCGCCCAGCAGCGCGAGCACCACGCCCGCCATCGGAATCCACTGCAACGGTTGCCACGGTGCAAGCGCAGTGGATCGCGCCAGCAGCTGTTCGGCCACCTGTATGCGTGCGGCCGCGTCGGGCCCACCGCATGCGTCATCCACCGGCTCCAGCAGCAGTCCCACACGGTAGTGGAAGAAGCCGGCTGCAAGGCCTACCGCCAGCAACGCCACCACCTGCAGCGCCAGCAGGATCGGGCCGGGACCACAGATGCGACAGAAGCGGGCAGCGGCAGAGACCATCGGTTCATCCATGACAACAAAGGACCATCCTAACCAAGCATCCTGTGCCTGTCGGCTGGCGTATACGACAACCACCGCGTGGTCCCGGTAGGATGTAGACGAGCATGGATGGTCGTCTGTAGAGGTGTTGTGGATGGTCACGCTGTATCTGTGGGTGCGAACCCTGCTCCCGCTGCTGGCGTTCGTGATCGCGTGGATGCTGCTCTCGCGCCTGATCCAGGCCCGCGTGGCGCGCCTTCCGCGCGTTCCCTTGAACCTGCCTGAGCACAGCAGCAGCCCGCGCAGGAAGGACCGGCGTATCTACGCGCGCAAGCTGCGGCGCAAACCGGGGCTGCGCAACGCGACTCGACCGGCCACCGCGCCGCGCAGCTGGATCCTGGCGGCGGTATTCGTTTCGCTGTGCGTATTGATCGCCGCCGTGCTGGCCGTACCAGATGGCGCGCGCTTCCAGGTCATGGTCGAGAGCCTCACCGGCTACCCAGCCACGATTGCGGAAATACATGTTCCCGCTGCCGGGCAGCCCCTCGTGCTGCAGGCGTGGCAGCCCGCACTGGCGCAGCTGTCACGGCCGGTAACAATGCGCTACCCGATCGGCCGCACCGGCGGCCAGCAGGACGCGCGTGCCACGCTACCGGTACAGGTGAGACATCAGGGTGATCGGCTGCAGGTGGCTACGGCCATGTCGGTGGATGCCGAGCTGCTGCGTGCGGAGCTTGCACGCCTGGCTGGGGTACCAGTTGAGGCCATCACCGTCCGCCAGAACAAGATCGCGCCCTGGATGGAACCCGGCTGGAAGCCGCTGGCCAAGCTGTAGAGCCGAGCCCACGCTCGGCTGCTTTTGCAGTAGATCCACGCATGCGTGGATGGATGCAGAGCGGAGTCGAGCATGGCTCAATTCTACAGATCACAGTCCGCGCGGCAGCTTGGCGGCCCACATGTTGTCCACCAGATTCGGATAGCGCCGCCCATTCTCTTCCGCCCGCTGCCGCGCCGCCTCCTTCTGTGCAGGCGACAGCGGCTGCGAGGTCTGGCCCTTGGGGTTGGGCTTCTTCCACGGTGGCATCTTCGGTTCGCGCATGGCCGCAGCTTACCGCTTCAGGAAGTTCAGCAGGGCAAGATTGAAGTGGTCGGCATGGCTGGTATTGCAGCCGTGCGGCGCGCCTTCAAGGATCACCACTTCGCTGCCCGCAATGGCCCGGTGCGTGCGCTGGCCAGAGCCTTCAAACGGAACGATGGCATCGCTGTCACCGTGCAGGATCAGGGTGGGCACTGTGATCTTCTTCAGATCATCGCGGAAGTCCGTGGTGGCAAACGCTTTCATGCAGCCCAGCGCTGCCGTCTGGTCGGACTGATGACACAGCGCGATCGCCGCCTGGCGCGCTTCCTCGGTGACCATCAGCTTGCCGTTGGCGCTGAAGAAATCGCGGGTGAAGCCGTCGAAGAACGCTTCGCGATCCTTCTTCAGACCACTGCGCATTTCGTCAGCCTTGTCCTGGGTCAGCGGGCCTTCCGGGTTGTCATCACTGCGCAGCAGGTACGGCGGCACGGCGGCAGCAAACACCACGCTGTGCAGGCGCTCCTGCCCGTGGTTGGCCACATAGCGCGCCACCTCACCGCCGCCCATCGAGAAGCCGACCAGGGTGACGTCGCGCAGGTCACGTTCCTCGATCAACCCCGCCAGGTCCGCCGCCAGCGTGTCGTAGTCATAACCTTCGGCCGGCTTGTCGGAGCGGCCGAAGCCACGCCGGTCGTAGCTGATCACCCGGTGTTGAGCGTCGCGCAGAATCGTCACCTGCGTCCTCCAGGCGTCGGCGGACAGCGGCCAGCCGTGGATCAGTATGACCGGGCGGCCGTGGCCCCCTGTGTCTTCAACGTGCAGGCGGATGCGGGAAGCAGGCATGGGCGCTCCTGTGGAAAGGGAGGCGTTCAGGCTAGTGGCCGTGCCCTGTGGCGGCCGTGAGGGAATCCCGGCCGCTCATGACATCGCCTGCACAGCCACGGCCCCGACGCTGGCGCCGGGCCGCCAATGCGGACGTTCACTCCGTGGAAGGGCCGTTTCGTCGGACGCCGGCTGCAGTGGCCCAAACGCCATGCGAGCCTGCGTGAACCCTCCCTGGAGCCTCACCATGCTGCTGCCCACCCTGCCCTTGCTGGCCGCCGGCCTCGTTGCCGCGCCAGCGCCCGCCGACTCCCTGCGCGAGCAGATCCACCAGGCCGACACCCAGCTGTTCGCCGCCGCCTTCGAGGCCTGCAATGCCGACAGGGCCGCCGCGATGACGACCGAGGACATGGAGTTCTTCCATGACAAGGACGGCAAGTCGGCCAGCAGCCGCGAGGACTTCCGTCGCAGCGTGGCCACCCTGTGCAGCAGCGCGCGCAAGGGTGGCTGGCAGCTGCGCCGCGAGCTGGTGGAATCTTCGCTGCAGGTCTTCCCGCTGCACGATGAGCGGGCGCTCGAAATCGGCAACCACCGCTTCCATGAACGCGGCAAGGATGGCGTGGAACGCTGGACCGGCCAGGCCCGCTTCATCCAGGTCTGGCGCCGCGTGGACGGGTGCTGGTTGGCCGAACGGGTGATCAGCTACGACCATCGGCCGGCGGACTGACCTTTCCGGCGCCCTTCACCGGCCGGATTTATACTGAAGGGGTTCACCCCGACCCACCGCTACCGTTCGATCGCCATGGCAGAACTCACCCCCAACCACCCCGACTACGGCCTCAACCAGCAGGTCCGCCAAGGCGTGGCCGCTCTGGATGCCCAGCATGGCCGTGCGTTCGACCAGACCAGCGAACGCCTGACCGCCAGCCTGACTGTGCTGGCCCGCGAGCAGGGCCTGCAGCAGGTCGACCATGTGCTGGTCAGCAACGCCACGGCCAACCATCCGGCAGGACACAACATCTTCGTGGTGCAGGGCGACCCGGCCAATCCGGCGCACCTGCGCGCGATGATGCCGACCGCGGTGGCGGCGCAGACGCCGGTGGAGCAGTCGATGCAGAAGCTGGGGTTGGCCCCGCAGCAGCCGGCCGTGGGGCTAGTGCCCGAACAGCAGGCCCGTGAGCAGGAGCAGCAGCAGAACCCGGCACACCGTCTGGGCTGAGCCGCCTCCAGCGTTACTGGCGGCCCAGCGCGAGTACGGCGGCTCGCCGTGGCGCTTGCTGCGCTAGGCCATGCGCGGACCGGACTGCTCCTGCACCTGGCGCTGCTGCAGCTCATCCTGCGTACGCACCTGTGCAGACTGCGACAGCTGCTCGGCACGCTCGAACGAAGTTTCTGCCGGTGTCTGCGCAGCCACCGCTGTTGGCATGCTGGCGCGCAGCTGTGCCGGATTGTTGCGCTCGCCCTGCACGATGAAGATGTTCTGCGCAGCGTCGGGCTGCGCGGTGCGATCGCTCAACAGCACATGGTCAACCTGGGTCAGGCCATTGGCTTTGGCCAGCGCGTACAGGCTGGCACTGATGTTCTCGCTGGTGGCATCGAAGGCACGGCCCCGCTCTGCATCGAGCCGGGCCACGCCCTGGTGGATCTGCGAGAGCAGCGGGTCGTTGCTGTGCCGGGCCAGAAGATCACCGCTTCGTTCGCCCATGCCCTCGGCATCACTCAGCATGTGTTGCTTGAGACTGCGCTCCGGCAGGGGATTGGTTTTCCTCTGGTTGAGCTCGCTGTCCGGAAACGGCGGATCAATGCTATCCACACCGTGGATGTTGCGCAGCGGTCGGAATGCGTCCTTGCCCGCCCCCTTGATGTCAAGAGGAATGCGAACATCCGGAAGAAGCTGGCCAGCGGGACCTCCCAACGCGTTCACGTCGATGCTGCTTTTCCGCTGGATGCCTGCGTGGTTCAAGGCTTCCCAGGTGAAGTCCACGCAGTTGTTGCGCACGTCCTTGTATTGAAGATCGAAGCCGTACTTATCCGGGTGCGCACCGAAGGCCTCAAGCTTTCTGTACTGTTGCTCGCTGATCTCGAGCGTGCGGCTGTAATGCGGGTTCCTGTACTCGACCGCATCGGTCTTCATGACCTCGCCCGGCCCGTTCATGCTTCCATGCTCCGTAGGCGCGAAGCCGAAACTCCGCGTGGTCTTGTCCGGCCCATGGAGCACGTAGAACATGTGTCCGGGCCCGGATGTCTGCGGAACCCCGTCCACAACTTTCTGTACACCTCTCTCGTCCACCAACGGCGTACCAGGTGCGGCAATGACTATTTCTACGGTGTAGCGCGGCTTATCCATAAGAAAAATCCTTCAGTTCCTTCCAGCAGTGGGATGACGTCTATTTTCCAGAGAGTGGGTCGGCATGAACCCGCAGCTGCGCCGGGTAATGCTGGAGCGCAGCGGTGGGCTGCACCGTGCGCACATCCAGGCGGTAGCGGGCACCCATTTCTATCGGCAGCGTGACGATGCTCAACCTGTATCGGCTGGCGTCCATCGATACCTGCTGCGCGTAACGCCAGTCTGCCGACTCATGCCATTCGGGGAGCGGCTCACCCAGATTGCGCGCCCGTGCCTGATAGACATCAGACGTTGCAACGTCCTGCCAGGCACCTGCGACCCAGCGCTGCAGGGACAGCTGAAAGGGAACATGAACATTGTCCATGTCAGGCTCACTGTCAGGCCCGGGTCCATGTCGCTGCAATTCAAGATCCAGAACATAGGGACGACCCGGATAGAAGTTGCGGGCATTCGTCTCGAACTCGAACCGCACCGCTTGGCCGGACCCGGCCACGTCGATCGGCTTGACCAGATCCAGCGGCTCCGGCGCATCCGGTACGCGGCTGCTACAGGCGCCGAGTGCGCCCGCCAGCGTGAAGATCAGGCCGGCGCGCAGCCAGCGGTGGATACCCAGCATGATTCAGATCCTTTGGCTCCCTGCCATAGGCCTCAACCCTAGCGGGTGACCAACGGCGTCGCAACCAGGCGATTGATTACTTTCCAGCGGTTCGGGCGGCATGGATCCGAAAACGGGCCGAGTAGCCCTGCAGTGCCTCTGTCCTCTGCACCGTGCGCACGTCCACGCGGTAGCGGGAGTCAATTTCCACTGGCAGAGCAACCAGGCTCATCGTGTACTGGCCATCACTGCCCATGTGCGGCGACGTATACCGCCATTCGCTGGATGCATGCCATTCCGGAAGCTGCTCACCGGCATTGAGCACCCCGGCTTGAAAGCTGTCGTAGGTGGGAACATCCTTCCAGGCATCAGCACGCCATTGCTGCAGGGTCACCTCGAACGGGATCCTCATTGTGCCCACGTCAGGCTCGTCGGGCTTTCGCGTCCCCTGGTGCTGCAACTCAAGCTCCAGCGCATAGGTGCGACCCGGGTGGAAGTTGCGGGCATTCGTCTCGAACTCGAACCGCACCGCCTGGCCGGACTCGGCCACGTTGATCGGCTTGACCAGATCCAGCAGCTCCAGCGCATCCGGTACGCGGCTGTTGCAGGCGCCAAGTACGCCCGCCAGCGTGAAGATCAGGCCGACGCGCAGCCAGCGGTGGATATCCAGCACGATTCAGATCCTTTGGCTCCCTGCCATGGGCTTCAACCCTAGCGGGTTGGCGCTGGGCACTGCAACCAGGCAAAGAAAAAGGCAGGGCCTGCACCCTGCCTTCTTCACGCGGCGCGTCGCCGGGCGGGACCCGGCGTCAGCGCATCACAGCTGGATGCGCGCCACGCTCTCGTCAGCGCCCTTGTCATCCTTCTCGCCGTTCTTGATGCTGACGAACAGCACGTTGTTCTTCGCATCCAGCGCCAGGCTGTTCGGGTGGGTCGGCACGGTGTAGGTGGCCACCTTCTGGTAGCTGTCACTGTTGTAGGCGGTCACCGTACCGGCTTCGCGGTTGGTCACGTACAGGCGCTTGCGCGGTGCATCCAGCAGGATGCCCAGCGGGCCGGCGTCGGTCGGAATGCTGGCCAGTTCCTTGCCGGTGCTGCGGTCCAGCACCAGCACGCGCTGGCCCGGGTGCTTGCTGACCAGGCCGCTGCTCTTGGCCTGGTAACCACGCAGGAATTCCGAGCCCTGGTCGGTCACGAACAGGCGCTTGCCGGCCGGATCCAGCGCGATGTTCATCGGCTGCTCGGCGGCGATCCTGTGCTGCGCCACTACCTTGTTCGAATCGGTGCCCACCACCACCAGGTCGGCCAGCAGGTTGCTGGTGTAGACGCGCTTGTTGGCCGCATCCAGCGCCAGGCCCGGCGCCTTGGCATTGCCCAGGCCGTCGATGGTGTTGATCACCTTCAGCGTGGTGGTATCGATCACGAACAGCACGCTGCTCACGTCCGGCTGGCTGCTGTGGCCGGTCACGTACAGGCGGTTGGTCGCGCTGTCGACCACCAGCTCGCGCAGGTCGTAGGTGTAGGCGGCCTTGCCGTCCTTGCCGGTCTTCTTCTCCATCAACTGGATGGTGCCCACGGCCTTGTTCTGCGCGGTGTCGACCACGGTCACCGACAGGTCCACGGTGTTGCCCACGTACAGGCGGTCGTGGGCGTCGTCCAGCACCACGCCGAACGCCTTGCGCTCCAGCGGGATGCGGGTTTCCACGGCCAGCGTGGCCGGGTTCAGGCGCAGCACCTGGGCCGGGCCGGCGTCATCGCCGAAGCCGCCGGAGGAGGCCACGAACACGGCGTTCTGCTTCGGGCTGTAGGCCAGCTCGTACAGGCCCTTGGCCACGGCCTGGCGCTGCACAGCGGCGGTGGCACTGGCGGCGGGAGCGTTGTCGGCGAAGGCCGAGGGCGCGCCGAGGCTGAGCGAAACGGCAACGGCCAGGGCGGCCGAGCGGAAGAGAGGATTACGGAACATGCGAGCGTCCTTGAATGGGCACGGGAGGGTGTCCTGGCTCGCTGGGCCGTACTGCGACGGCCCGCCCCGCATCTGTCTGCGCGGGGTGGGCTGGCTGGGGTTGCGGGGGAATGGTAGCAGGTGGGGGGCGTGACGTGCGCCGGCGCGGGCATGGCCGACGCTCGACCTCGATGCTGCGCCCGCGGCTATGCCATCCGTGGACCGTGGCTCTGCTGAAGCTGCTGCTCCTCCTGCAGGCGCTGCGCGTCTCGCTGCGGCTCGTTCTGCTGCAACTGCGCGACGCGATCGAACGAGGCCTCCACCGGTGCCTGCGCAGCCAAATCCGCCGGCATGCTGGCGCGCTGGTGTGCCGGGTCACTGCGGTCACCCTGCACGATGAACAGCTTCGGTGCGGTATCACCGCGCTGCTCGCCCAGCACCACTTCGTCCACGCGCGAGAATTGCTGCTCCTTCGACAGCGCGAGCAGGCTGGCACTGACATTGCCGTTGCGCGCACCGAAAGCGCCGAGGTCGGCCACCTGCTGGTGGATCTGGTTGAGGCGGGCATGATCGTCGTGCGCCGGGTCTGCGGGCGTGCCGCTTGCCGCGAGCACGCTGTTGCCGCGCCACTGCTCGCCGTTCTCGGTGAACATCCACTCGCGGAACGTCTGCTTCGGCATCGGGTTCCACTGCACCTTGTCCAGCTCGCTGCCCTTCACCTGCTGCGGAATGGCATTGACGGCGCGGATGTTGTCCAGGACCCTGGTAGCGCCCTCGTAGTTGGTGATCTCCCCGGCCAGCCCCACCGGGCGCAGCCCTGCGTGGTTCAGGGCACCCCACGCGAAATCGGTGCAGGCGTTGGAGAAGAAGTCGTAGTTCATGTCGAAGCCGTGTTTCTTCGGGTCTGCGGAGAACTCGAGGATGCGGTCGTACTGCTCCTTGCTGATCTCGATCGTGCGCTCGAAGCGGGGCTTGTCGTAGACCCACACGTCCATGTCATCGACTTTGCCCCTGTTCGGCTCGTCCTTGGTGCCTGCGTGGGTGAAACCCATGCTCTCCGGCAAGGGTTCACCCGAACGGCGCAGCGACAGGAACATGTGGCCCGCGAACGAGGGCTCCAGCAGAAACCTGTTCCCCTCAGCATCACGGCCGTAGCGCGGCGTGCCGGGGGCCGCCAGATGGATGGTTACGCTGTAGCGTTCGGCATCGTCCTTGTGCATGTCTACTTTCCTAGTGATTGGTAGCCAACGATCAGTTCTGCTTTCAGGCCATTCAGCTGGGGTCGATCCTCCACAAGGTCGACCCGC
Organism: Stenotrophomonas sp. YJH_SMC_37; assembly: GCF_059370035.1. Classification (NCBI taxonomy): domain Bacteria; kingdom Pseudomonadati; phylum Pseudomonadota; class Gammaproteobacteria; order Lysobacterales; family Lysobacteraceae; genus Stenotrophomonas; species Stenotrophomonas sp. YJH_SMC_37. Next base: position 19,071 of record NZ_JCAFTG010000014.1, on the reverse strand, counting down.
AGAACGTAGCGCCCGGGTGCAATGCCTCCGACCTGCGCCAACTGCAGCGTGCGATAGAGCACCTCTTCAGAGTACAACCCGGCCTCGGCCAAGCTGTTGATGTCCACGCTCCCCGTCGTCAGGTCTGTTACCACGCCATCCTCCCCGATTTTCTGAGAATCGCGTCCATCGCGAGTACGCTGCCAGAGCTGCACAGGACCAGGTGCACCGCCATCAATACGCTCCAGGCGCAGCCGCGTTGGCAGCCGTCCCAGCGTGATCTTCTCCGAAGCATCCAGCAGCCGTCGCGCATCGGTATCCTGCAGCCGCAACCCGATGTTCAGGATCGGAATGGCCGGCTTCTGGGGCGCCGGCAAATCAAACGTGACCTCGGCAATCCGACCGGCCTTCTGCAACTGCACGGCCCGCGTGAACGGCACAACCGTGCGCGCCTCGGCCTGTGCGCGCGTCAGCAGGGGCGGCGCAACCTCCGGCGCTGGTGACGCACGGCATGCCGCCAGCGCGCCCAGCACCGCCAGTACCACCAGCCCCCGCCGCAGTGGCAGCATCATTGCTCCTTCAACCGCAGCGAATCGGCCACATCGGTCTTGGCCGCCACCTCGGTGGCGATGCTGGCGCGGCGGTGCCCCGGGTCGTTGCGGTCCCCCTGCACGATGAAGATGCTCTCCGCCGCATGGCTGCTTTGGGTCGGCCTGCTGAGCAGCACGTGGTCCACGCGCGAGAGATTGTTCTGCTTGGCCAGCACCAGCAGGCTGGCGCTGATGCGCTGGCTGGCCGCATCGAACGGGCGGCCGTGCGCGGCATCCAGTTCGGCCACTTTCTGGATCAGCTGCGAGAACAGGCGATGGTCCGGATGTGAGGGGTCCAGCAGCGTGCCGGCCACTTCGATCGGCGTCGGTGGCGGTTCATCGATCGCGCGGTCGCCCTGGCGATGATGTTCGGCCTCGCGCTCGGGCATCGCGTGGTGGGTTTCGGCATTCAGATCGCTGCCCGGGAACGGCGCGGCAATGCACTGGATTTCCGGCAGGTTGAACAGCACCGCGAACTCGCCCAGGTTGCTGCTTCCGTCCAGCGGGGCCGGTAGCGGATGCAGGCCGGCGTAGTGCAGCGCCGCCCAGACGAAATCGCTGCAGCGGTTGATGGTGGCCGGGCGATCCACGTCGAATTCGAACTCGGCCGGTTCCTCGGCGAAATCACGCAGGCAGCCGTAATGCTCCTCAGTGATTTCCAGGGTGCGGCTGTAGTACGGGTCCAGATGTTCGTCGGCATCATCGTGGCGCACCTGCGCGTACTGCACGCCGGTGCGGGCTTCGCCCGGCGCGTGGCGCGGTGGTGCGAAGCCATAGCTGTGGGCCTCGTCGCCCGCAGCGACCTGCAGGTACATGTGGCCGCGCGGCGAGATGCCCCCACTCTTCAGCGGGGTGCCGGGGGCGGCCAGATAAAGGGTTACCGTGTAGCGTGTTGCCTGCTCCATGCCTGTTCAGCCTTGATGGGTGCTGCGGTCCTGGGCGGATGATGGCATAGGTGGGATGGGGGGCAGGTGGAGGACAAAGTTGAGGCCACGACTGGCATGCTGAATGTGTGAACCAGCCAGCAATCCAAGAAGCTGACTGCTTCGCTACTTGGGCCTGCGCAGGTAAGCAACCAGCAGTTCCGGCTGGTACGGCTCAAGCTGTGGCAGAGGGGAGTGCAGTTGCACTTCAACCCGGTATCGGCCCGGCGATGGATTGCGTGCCCATGCGAAGGCCAGCTGTGCATAGTTATCATCGGGTCGTTCCAGCCCAGCATTCTGCAGCGCCAGCACGTCAACATCGTCCAGCCACGCATTTGTCACTCGACCATCGGCGGGGATGGGAATTGTTCTGGCAGGTTCCCCAATGACCCATTCCAGCCGGTGCAAGGGCACGTCCTTCCGTCCACTCGATTCCAGGCGCTGCATGGAAACCTTCGCCTGTAACTCGGACGCCCGAACATCGGCCAGTGCCCAAAACGCCGCGGTGTTATCCGTGCGGTCAACGCGAATGCCGATCATGAGCGTTGGAGAGGAATTTTTGCTGGGAACATCCACATCGAATTCCACCGCCAATGGTTCATCCATTGACGAGGTGGGCATGGCGCGCACAAGCGGCACCAGATCCGGACGATGGGCCTCTGCTATCGAGCCTGCGTCGCGAGCCGCCTCGGGTCGGCACCCCGTAGCCAGAAGAACGAGCAGTCCAGCGAGCATGCAGATCCGGCGCTTTCCTTGTGGCTTCATCTTCGGTCCTTTTCGCAGTTCGCCCAGTGCAGCTCACACGTTGATCATCCCCCGCTGGCCGCACGAATCTGGATGTCGTGCTGCACCCGCTGATCTTCCAGCTGCTGATCCATCTGATTGGCAAGCGCACGCTGATGCGCTTCACGGCTGACAGAGTCGAACTGTTGCAGTGACTCTTCAACTGATGTCTGCGCCGCCAGCTCCGTCGGCATCGCAGCGCGCTGATGCGCCGGATTGCTTGGCTCGCCCTGCACCACGAACAGCGTGTGCCCAGCCGGGTGTTCGTGCGTGGCGTTGCTCACCAGCACATGGTCCACCCGTTCCAGGTCGTTGTCCTTGGCCAGCACCAGAAGGCTGGCCGTCATGCGTTCGCTGACTTCATCGAAGCTGCGGCCGTGCTTGGCGTCCAGCGCTTCCACGCCCTCGCGGATCTGCTGATACAGCGCGTGATCGGGGTGGCCGGGCTGCGTGGGGTCCTGCAGCGCCCTGTTCGGGCTCGATGCCTCATCCGGTGCGGGCGCGGTCGGTTCAGGGCTTGGCGCTATCCTGGGCGCGGCAGGAACAGTGACAGCCGCAGTGACGGGCTGGTGGTCATCCAATGGAGCCGTTTCGGGCTCTGGCACGTGTTGTGCCGCTTCCTGCTCCAAAGGCCATGGATCGCGCGCAGGCTCAGCAGGCAGCGGCTCCTTGAAGGGCACCGGTTCACTCTCCTGCACTGCCATGTCCTGCTTTGGAGTGGGAGCGACCGCAGGCACCGGGGCCATCTGCTCCGACTCCGATGCCTGCTCTGTGCGCTGCGTGGGCATCATCTGCGTTGCCGCATCCAGAGGCGCGGCGACATGCGGCGTCGCGCGCTCAGGTGCGGCCGGTTGTGCCTGCATCGGCCCAGCGGGCTCCGGCGTCTGTGAGGCGATACGGTTTTCGGTAGGCGCCTCGCTGTTTGGATGGGGCTGAGGTTGCGGCTCCGCCTCACGCCGCGGCGGATCGCGCTGCTCGGCGTACCGCTGTGGCTCGGGCTTATCCCGCGGCGCGGGCGTAGGCGGTGACGTGACCGCTACCGCTGGCGGCGCTGCCACAACCGTCGCAGGCGCGATGGGTTGCGCAGTTGCCGGCTCTTCAGGCCGCACTTCCACGTTCCCATCCTGCTCGGATGGCTTGTCGCCATGTGCCACCTGCGCGGCCGCTCGGGCAGCCTGTCCTGCATCCACCTGAGCAGCACCCAGCCGATTTGCCTCCTGCAGTGCCTGCCGGTACGCCTCCTGCTCACCCGCCGACAGCGCGGCAATGCGCAGCTCGGGTGATTCCGGCACCGGCGCCTGCTCATTGGCACGCGCGCGCACCTCATTCCATGCGGCCTGCAGCTCCTGCGTACTGGTCGTTGCGACGGCGCGTGCCACGCCATCCTGGCCTACCTGGTAATGGGTGATGGGCCGAGAGGCGCCCGCGTTGCCCTCGGCTACAGGCCCCAGTTCCTGCAGCGTGGGACCCGTAATGCCGTGCTGCTCGCGCGTGCGCGTCGTGGCCAGCGCAATGGCCTGCTCCCACGCTGGGGTCAGCGCAATGCCTGCAGCGTAGTAGCTGTGGCGCAGCTCGTTCTGGTTCACTTCCGCCGCAGATGGCAACGTTCGCGCGTCCAATGCGGCAATGGTCTGGTTGAACTGATCGAGCGACGGCTGCTGGATGGTGCGGGTCAGCTCCAGCTCCAGCGCCATGTTGCCCTGCGCGATCTGGCCAGCGTGGTGCCATTGCCCTTCTTCATCGCGCTGGTAAAGCTGGTTGTCCGAGCCCTGGATGGCGTCGGGCCTGGCACGGGCCTGCTCCACCGCCTCCGGCACCAGCGGCACGAAGTCGCTGGCACGGGTAGCGGCGTAGGTCTCCAGATAGCTGGCGGCAATGGCGGCCTTGCCGTTGGCGATGTTGTTCTCGATGCGTTGCACCGCCTCGCGATTCAACTCGTTGGCGCGTTCGGGACTGGCGGTCTGCGTCTCGTACACACCCCGGTCGTTGGCGCCGGACACGCCAATCTTGACCTGTCGCGTCCACTGTTCGGTCTGCGCATCGCGGTGCCAGTTGGGATTGTCCAGACGGCCCTCGCCGTCCTTCGCCGGGATGCTGAAAGGATCCTGCGGCGGCGGTGCCTTGCCCAGCGCCAGCTCTACCGCTTTTACATGGGCGTATGCGCCCAGCTCGCGGGCCTTCTCGTAACTGGCGCCCACACTGCGCTCAGCCGGATTGCCCAGGCCGTCGCCCGCGCTGTCCATGACCGCCTGGCGCTGCCAGTTCAGGCCATCGAACTGCCATGTGACACCGGCCTTGTCGGTCTGCCGGTAGACGGCGCGGTTGTCGAGCAGATCGGCGCCCTTGTCGAACGCCTTGCTCATCAGCAGCGCATCGCCCGCGACGATGGCCGCAGGGACGAAGCTGGACGTGCCGATCACCGACGCGGTGGCCATGCCACCGACCCAGCCACCGCCGTTGCGCGCCAAGGCATGGGTGAGCTCGGACAGGGCGGCGGTGCCGTTGCCTTCTTCCAGCAGCTGCGAGGTGCGGCGGGCGGTGATGACCGCGTCGGCGCCGGAGGCGAGCAGGCCACCGGAGCGGATCAGTTGGCTCGTGGAGGCCTCGCCGAGGAGCAAGTCCATAGTGATGCCGCCTTGCTGCAAGCGAGGCGCACGAATGCGATAGGCAGCCTCCTCACCTAGTACTCGCTCCACTTTCAGGATGCCCGGCTCCGTCATGACAATCCGACCAGACTGTTGCGCATCGGAGATTGCCGCCGACAAGCTGTTCCTCTGAAGCTCAAGATCACTTCCTTTAGTCAGCTTGGTGCCGAACTGATCATGGACATCCAGCAAGGCCACAATGCGCGATTCAGTTCTGGTCACTAGAAGATGCATTCGCTCGTCTGGACGCATGCCAGTCAACGCGCCGTACTGCGAAGAGTGGACCTGCGCGTAGCGATCGATATTTCCGAAGAATGCCTGCGTCCGCGGCCTGATGGCATCTGAATCCATGCCAAGAGGAGCGTTCGTGTAAAGATCACCGTTGACTAGGCCAATCGTCATCGTGTCGCGAAGGCCGTTGACCTGAGCTGCCACGCGCTGCATCGCAGCCACGTCACCGCGAAGCGCAGCTTGGCCGTCTGGTGATGCCTCGATCATCTCCAGAGAGAAGGTGATTCCGTTTTGATAGTCCTTGATCGGCCCCCCGCCATGAGGGGAAACACCCATGGCAGCAGCGAGCCTCTTGTCTGCCGGCATGTAGAGCAGGTTCTCGAACACATCCTTCTCAACGAGCTCTGCATCCACCAATGCCTGCAGAAAATCGTTGTTATTGAAGGTTTGTTGCTCAAGCACATGGTGCTTCTGAAGAATCGGACTGCTACGCGGCATAGAGCGACCTCTTCCTTGAGTTCAACCAGCGGACTCAGATATCAGCTGCGTCCGTAAACGATAGTCCTCGCGACTCGCCCCTATCACCGATGCCGGCGGCCAGAACCGCATCGCGCAAAGCGCTGTCACAGAAAACCAGGTTCCCTGAGTACGGCGTTCGGAATATGTGCGCCTGGTTGATGACATCCTTTCGGAACGCCAGGGAACTTCCACCCCTGAGATCGTAAAACTTGCCTCCGGGATAGCCCTCGTCGCGAACAACGCGGAGCTTTGACGCAGCTTCATCGACCGCATCGATCACTCGGGTCACATCGCAGAGGAAGTAGCGCGGCCCTTCAGATCCATTGGCGAGGCGGTATTCGCTCTCCGCAAACTCGAATCCGTCGGGATCGACAGAGACGAACGCATTACGCAAGCGCTCCGAGACGAGCCAGTAACCGCTCATTCCTCCTTCAAGATCTTCAGGAAGCCCCCCCTTCTTGGGCGAGTGAACCAACAGTGGTTTCTCTGCCATAGGTGGAAATCCCCCCCCTTCAGGACGTAGGATCAGCCGTGGAGGCGTGCGAAGTTTCTTCACATTCTCGAACACTACCCCGTGACCCTTTCCCCCGCGAGTAGTGTCCGGCATTAAGAGGAAGAATTCTCCGCGTCTGGGCTGAGTTGACTCCATTTGCTCCATGATATTCATTCCTTACAAAATCCTAATTGATAGCCTAGAGCCAACCTGAAGGAGAGGAAAGTGACCTCCTTTCATTTACGTGAAAGCTGGCGCCACACCTGCCGGACGTTGCCCCTGCGTGACATAGCTGTCGTACGTTCCCAACGCACCGAAGCTCCAAGAGCTGGCACTCCCCAGCTTCAGCTCCGCTATGCCAACTCCAGATCCCCATTGATCAGCGCCACCCTCACCGTGTCCTGCAGCATCCTCACGGCCTCCACTGCCCGAACGGTAGAGCCTAGATCGCCTTCAAGCGCCCCCTGCCCGTCTGGCGAGGCCTCGATGGCAGCCAACTGCTGCAACATGCCCTGTGAGTAGGCGTCAATCGGCTCCTGCACATAGCGCGCGCATCCCAGCTCATCTGCGAACGCCTGCTCAATGGGCAGGTACAGCCAATTGTGTGCAGAGTTGATGTCGAACTCGCCCGCCGCCTGCAGACGGCGAAGCAGGTTGCTTCCCGCAACGATCGTGGGACCGATGATCAACTGAGAATCGAACAGCGCGTCATTGTCTTCGATGGCAGCCATGGGTCTCCTTTCCTATGGATGTTGCGATGGGCAACCACGGTCCCCTTTTACTCTGGCATGCATTGGTGCGCAATCGGACCGCAATGAAATTTTGCGGACGGCCGACGGCGCGTCCCGCCCTGTGAGACGCATCGCAGCCACGCTTCTCTTCTCACTGGAGGATGCCCATGATCAGAATCGACCCCACCTGGCTGGAAGCCTTCGACAAGGAGCTCCTCCACCTGTTCGCCATCGACCACCGCGATGCCGACATGGATGAGTACCTGCTGGGCTGCTACGCAGACCTTCCGCCTCGCGAAGCAGCACTGGCGTTCGGCAGCGACTACGACCTGGAGCGCGACGATGCGCTGTGGCCACGGCCAGGCGTGGCGCTGCAAAGTTAAGCTGTGTCGCAATCGGCACGCCACGCGAATGGGCCCCGTGGGCTACGTGTCGCTTTTGGGATCCCGAACAGCTACAAACCGTGCTTTTCAATGCGCATTCCGGCGATAACTTAACACCGGCCGAAACCACCGCACCGCAAGGGTTCTGCCACGCCTGCTCCATGCAACAATGCCGTAAGCGTCAGCATTTACGGCCTCTGCGGTCTACGGTTTCTTGGCATCTCGCAACCATGCGAGTACACCTTGGCATGCCACCGGAGAAGGGTGGCGCGGGACTCGGAAACCCGTCTATGTACCAGATGTATGCGCTTGCCAGCCGGCGCCACCGTTTGTGTGGCGCCGGCTGGCAATCCGTTCGCGTTTCCATGGCGGGCGGTGCGTGGGGATCTTCGGATCCGCCGGTCTGGTACATACCGGTTTTCGAGCCCGCACCGTCCGCCACCTTTATCGGTGGCGCTGCTATCTGTCCTGTACGGAGCATTGCCATGAACACATCGGACTTCCGTTCCCTGCACGCGCAATACGATCCGGACAACGCCGAACCCGCGCGCGAACGATCCGTCGATCCCAACGCCTTCGTCGCCACGCTACGCCGCATCGGGACCGGTGCGGCTGCGGATGGCCAGCCTTGGCCGGAACGGCATCAACTGCCTGGGCGGTGTCTTCAGCTGGCGGATGCGGATTGCGCGCTGGCAGGGCTGCGTGTGGTGGCCGAGCTGATGCTGGCTGCGGAGCGCACCCGGCAGAACGGTGCGCCCGAGGAGTACCTGGGAGATCGAGTGATGGAGGGGTTGAAGATGGCGTGTGTGGCGTTGACTGCGCAGGTTGCTGAGCGGTTGCATGTGCGGGAGTAGAGCGCGCCTCGCTGCGCACATCGAATGCAATGCGCGGATCGTATGCACGGTCCGAAGCATTCTCCGCTGTCTGAGCCTTTAGCCTCCAACACTGGCCTCACTATGCCGAGCCGGACTTTGCTTGCCCTGACGACGGCAGTGCTATCGGGATTGATCATTGGAGGGACGTACGCGCCAGCCACCACAATGAGTCTTGAGAACTACCCAAGACTCACTGACTCGGAGTTTGCCCTGTTTCAGGCCGAAGCCGAGAGCTTCGCCGAAGCATTGGCTTGCCAAGGCGTCATCATCGGAAAGCATGATTCCAGTAGACGCTTCTTTGATATCAGCGTACGCGGCGATGCCGTTCTGTTCGTGGACAACTCTGGGCCGAGTCTTCTGATAGTCAATATGTCTACGGGCGCAAGCGATGCAATAGAGCTACAGCGCTGGAAAGATGGTTGGGGCTCACCAGAGAGACGCAGGAGGAACTTGAGCGCACCTGAGAACAGCTGCTCTAGGTCTACGTCCCAATAGCCCGCCATCTGCACCCTCTCCTGGCGGCCAAACGCGTCAACCAATGACACAAGGAACCTGGTTCTGGCTAAAATCCTGGGCACGTAGCTTCTGGGACAGGGATCTAGGATGGAACTCCCATTCGAGGTGGGCGCGCTCTACAACCGTCAAAAGCAGATCCACGGTGTATTTGGCGGGCAACAGCAAGGCGGCATTTCGACACCCAAGGAGCATCCGCTAGTCATCGCGTTCACTGGCGAGGCCGGCGCGTCTCATGGCTACCATGACTTCTGGGACGACGACGAGGTCTTTCATTACTTCGGCGAGGGTCAAGTCGGAGACATGAAGTATGTGGCGGGCAACCGAGCGATCGGCGAGCACGTCAAAGATGGCAAGACGCTCGTGGTATTTCAGATGATGGGCAAGGGGCGGCCCTACCGGTACCTTGGCAGGTTCATGTGCCAGTCCTCCTACGTGCAACCTGGCACGCCAGATCGAGAAGGGCAGCCTAGATCTGCGATCGTGTTCCGCTTGAGATCACTGGAGACCTCACTGGGCCTCGCGGCAAGTGAGTCGGAGCAAGCTGAGATCGATGCCGCTGTCGATGACGTCGGCGCCACCAGCACAAGACGCGAAACCGAAGTGCGGACGAAGCAACGCCTGTTCCGTGAGCGTCTGATCGGCGTCGAAAAGGGCTGCCGACTGACCGGCATTGAGGACCTAAGATTCCTCCGCGCGAGCCATATCAAACCCTGGGCAGATAGTACTCATAGCGAGCGCATTGATGGGGAGAATGGCCTTCTCCTGGCTCCGCATGCGGACCTGCTCTTTGATCGCGGCTGGATTAGCTTCTCGTCGGCCGGTCGCCTGCTGATTTCGAGCAGACTACCGTCTGACGTGCAAGTTCGGCTTGGTCTGGACTTGGATACATCACTTCGATATGGGGTTTTCTCGCTGAAGCAGATTAGCTTCTTGGAATTCCACCGAGACCTTGTTTTTGATCGCCGCAATCTTCCATCACATTCCCAAGAGCATTGTCCGCCAAACTTTCTGTAGCGACCCACTGATTTCCCCTCGGTGTGGCTTCCACGAGGTAGACACCAATGAGCGAATTGGCGGAAGAAGGGATCAAACGCTAGTCCGCGCGATGCAAGTCGTCGTTGGTCTTTAAGCTCGTCCAGGTCCAGGCGAAGGTAGCCACCTACGCGACGCGGCTCCACTCATGATCGATAGCTGGGCGAAGATGGCAAGGGCACTATGTGAAGGCCCTGCGGGCGAGTACAGAGGACGTACTTAAGATGCGCTAGCGACAACTGAAAGACCTGAAGGAAACCTTTAGCAAGGTGATTTTGGAGATCCGCTCCCCGTAAGGGGCAGGCTTCTCTGCTGAAATGACGAGGGCCGATGTGCTTGGCCATCAAGCGAGGGCAAATGACGAAGGCACCACGGTGACGATGAGGAAGCTCTGTCAATGGTTCCGAATGGCGGGTCGGGCGACGTACCACAAGCCGATGAATGGTGTGGCCGAGGCAAAGCCCGAGCTGAAAGAGCCAATCAGTGAGTGAGACAATCTAGGCCATGCCCTCATTCGGCCACCTCGCTATCGGCGCGTTGCTCGTGAACAAGGACACCTTGCAGCTCGTCAACCGGCTCAAGGGTTTATAGGTCTGGCGCGGCCTAGGGTGGTTGGCTGAGTCTGGCGTTGGTAATCGAATGTGGCGCGCGACAGCTACCTGCGGCTCCCCTACTGCCGCGATCTAGCAATTGCTGGTGTTCACCAACAGCAACCACATTCGCCTGGAGCGCAGCTGTTGCCTGCGGTAGGAGTTCAACACCCCACACTACCCACAGCAGAATGGGATCGTGGGCCAAGTAATTCCGGCGCTGGAGAAGCAATGCGTGCGCAAGCGTGGTTTCGAACTCCAACTGCAGGCTTCACAGTTGGTCGCTGAGTGGCTCACCTCTTGCAACCGGCCCTCATCAGGCACTGACGATGCTAATCCCATAGGCTGCCTATGCCACCACATTAACCACGTGACCTAGACAGAAGCCTGACGGATCATTAGATATGTACATGGAGCACAATTCGGTTAGCATCATCTCTGGGCTCTCACACATCAGGGGATATGACCGCCATGAGAGATGGGCCACGCAAAGAAAAACTGTCAATTTATCTTGCCAGAGAAGGATTTCAAGACTACGGATTCCTCCTTAAACAAGAAATGGTTGAAGTAGCACACCATATTCCGGTTGACTGCGAAGAAGCCATTGTATTCATAAAGAAAGAGCCGCCATCCAAAACCCCCGCCTGGGCTCATCTTCTAACTGAGCACCCAGGTGCACCTGAGATGAAGTTTGGAAAGAGTGCAAGCGTAGGGGCAGTGCTCCTCATCAAGCTAGAACGTAGAGTATTTTTGATTTCCTTTGGATCCGGGTTTCACCTCATCCACCCTGAATCTATGGAACGAGATTTTGGACTGCGTGTAACATTAAACGCAGTAGAGCCAGACAAACTAAGAAGTCTAGACAAAGCAAGTTACGACGATAGCCCTTTAAGCTCTAGGACACAAAGCACCACCCAGTCCGACATATTTGACTTGCAGGCAAACTCAGAATCAGATCTAGTATACGCGGTTACCGGCGCGTGCAGATTTCCCATATTGGGAAGCCACATCACTGGTCGGGACGCACTTACACTGATGGTCGAGACAGACATTCCGGGAATATTACCGATCCTCACAAAGGCTCTCCAACTATTTAGGGAGCCACTGCCTTCAGCCTATAGCTGGATTGATAACGTCGCAAGGGTTCGAGATCCCGACACGCTGAATCTGCTGGACTTATTACTCGACGATCTAATTAAGCGAGATGGAGAAGGCAATCTATGGATGGGGGAGCCTGAAATTGTAGACTGGGAATCAAACGCGGGGTACTCATTTGATATGCGCCCCAACACCCCTAGGCACCAAGTTCTGCAGATCTCCGATTTACGCGAATACATCGAATCCAAGGGCATAGAGCTCTGTCTATCTACAATTAAGTCGTCGACTGTCCATATAAACAATTCAGAATACAACTCAATTCGAAGCTGGTCCGCCTACAGATGCCTTTACGCAGAGATCTCCGAAGGGGACGACAGGTTCACGCTTCGGAATGGCGCGTGGTTCAGGATTGAATCTGACTTCATCAAAAGAATAGATGATAGCCTGACCAAAATACCAGTCATAACCAATTCGCTTCCAATTTACTCTTTCGCAAATGAGGGCGAATACAACCAACATGCATCAAATCTGGTCGATGACCTGCATCTAATGGACAAGAATAACATTCAACTAGGCGGGCCACTCGATAAGATCGAGTTTTGCGACCTAATTGAAGGGTCCGAAAATTTCATTCACGTAAAGTATTACCGCTCATCAGCCACCCTAAGCCACTTATTTGCACAAGGGCTAACCGCCGCAGAGGCATTTGTAAAGGACGAAGCGTTTCGCCAGCGACTTAACAAGAAGCTTCCGCAGAACATTGCTTTAAAAGACGCAAAATCCCGTCCTAACGCATCAAATTATACGATAACTTATGCGATCGCAACGAATAAATCGATTCCGTCCGAGCTCCCCTTCTTCTCGAAAGTTTCATTGAAAAACGCGGCCTCGCAGCTTCTGGCATTGGGCTATCAAGTGAAGCTTACCGCGATCCCCATTGACCCTCAGTTGCCACTTATTAAGAAGCAAAAGCCAAAAAAGCAGCCATTATGAGTGAATTTCGAAACGCAGTAGCCTAGGTTCTGTAGGCGTACCGACTCGATTTAGGATCCATCACATAGGAAATCCCGTGCTCATTAATAGCCTTTCTCATCGCCCGAGAAACCAAGAGAAAGCTCGGAATTTCCAGAAGCTTTCGTCCCGAATAGCTCATAGAGTCAAGCGCGGAGACTAGGCGGGCCTTTGGCACACCAAAGGGGAACACAGCCCCTACACTGGGATGCCCGTGCGCAGCGTATTTTCTCGCTCTAAGTTTCAGCACTCGAAAAACGGTCGATGTCAGCCATCCGTCCAGCGACATAAGTTGTTCCTCGTCCGTTACGAGCGGATAGAAGCTCATCACACCCCGAAATCTAATCTGCCCAATTCCTGAATTAAGATAGTTGTGAAAATCAGACTTATAAAGACTCCCACAAACGTACCGCCGCACCTGCAACATGGCTGTAATCAGGTCCGGGTCATACCCAACTGGAACACGAACGCCTGCGAGGGCGGGCCCCTTAAGCGGCTGAAGAAGATTTCTGTAGAGCAGGTATGATATTCGCCTCTTAATTCTTTGCTCAGAGGATTTTTTGATGCCGAGCGCTCGCATTGAAACCGCATAGCCGAGAAAATCAAAGCTGTGCTTTTCTCGCATCTCCGCCTTACCGGTCATATCGGAAAGCATACTAATCCCTTCCGACTTGGCAAAGTTTATCTTTACCTCAGACTGGCGAGAAAATTCCGAAATACAGCGAACAGCTCTGCAGATTGAATCATAGCTATCGCTGCAGATGACTGTATCATCAGCATAGCGAGCGAACTTGACCCCAATCTTTTCTAGAGACTTATCCAGAGAGAGGCACGCCACATTTGCCAGGAATAGCGAAACCGAAGTTCCCTGAGGAATTCCCCTATCGCTCAGAAGGAATTTCTTGAGTATCCACTCATCCTCGTCACTAATCAGCAATCCATTTGAATTAAGCTGCTCCTCGAGATGCCGATGGGATATGTTTCCGAAAAAATCTGAAAAGTCGTACTCCGCAATGTATGCACGATCAAATCCAGATATGTCTGAATGCATGTCCTGTATCGCAAAATGAACATTGCGATCATCTCTATAGGCATATGAAAATGCACTAAATCGATGCCTATTCTTCGATAGCATCCGCTCGTACACGATCTTGGAAACCACAGCATCAGGAATCTGGTAAATGCGCAGCTTGCGCTTCCCCCCTGAAGCCTTTGGAATATCTTTCTCGTGGGGCGGCTCTGGACTGTACGTTTTTAGAATAATCTTACGAACAATGGACCTCGCCATTGCTCGAGCCCTGCCGCGACAATAGAACGGATCGAACTTTTTATTTTTTTTCCAATAGTCGGGTTTAATTACAATTTTCGCAGGCACCACACCGAGTCTTCTCGCCATGCGCACAGTCTCCGCGTGGAGATTATTGTGGTAAACCTCATATCGCCGAATTAGCTTGTTGCACTCTAAGACAATCTCGGCAGCCAAATCCTTCTCGCTAATCACTTATCCCTCCTTGATGCCAAGAAAAAAGAGTAAAAAAAAGCCCGAGCGAGCTCGGGCCACGGTACCAATCGGGTAAAGTAGGATATCAGGTGGCCTCAGTTCGCACCTCGGCTCCGAACGGCATACCGCCTTAGATCGGTCCCGCTAGCCCCCTTGGGGCATATGTGGATTCTTCCCTATTCTTGAGCTCTATTCAAGCTCAGAGGCACAGGCGTTAACCCGTGCCCCTGGTAGCTAGGTCAAACCCCAACAGGATTAGCCTTCTCCGGATCAATCTTGTACTGCTTGATCGCCCGGGCCACATCCTTCGCGGTCATCTTCCCTTCCTTCGCCAGCGCCGCAATCGCGGCATGGGCGATGTAGTACCGATCCACCTCAAAGAACCGGCGCAGGTTTGCACGCGTATCCGAACGACCAAACCCATCCGTACCCAGCACCGTGTAGCTCATCGGCACGAACGCGCGAATCTGGTCCGCATAGGCACGCACGTAGTCGGTGGCGGCAATCGCCGGGCCCTGGCGGCCTTCCAGCAGCTCGGTCACGTAGGCCTTGCGCTGCTCACCTTCCGGATGCAGGCGGTTGGCACGTTCCACGTCGAAACCATCGCGACGCAGTTCGTTGAAGCTCGGGCAGCTCCAGATGTCGGCGGTCACGCCGAAGTCCTTGTCCAGCAGCTCGGCCGCGGCAATGGCTTCGCGCAGGATGGTGCCCGAACCCAGCAGCTGCACGCGCAGCTCGCCCTTCTTCGGCTTGCCGGCGTCGGTCAGCAGGTACATGCCCTTGACGATGCCTTCGGCCGCGCCTTCCGGCATTTCCGGGTGGGTGTAGTTCTCGTTCATCAGGGTGACGTAGTAATACTCGTCCACCTGGTCTTCCATCATGCGCTTGGTGCCGTGCTGCAGGATCACCGTCACTTCGAAGCCGAAGGTCGGGTCGTAGCTGCGTACGTTCGGGATGCCACCGGCCACCAGATGGCTGAAGCCATCTTCGTGCTGCAGGCCTTCACCGTTCAGCGTGGTGCGGCCGGCGGTGCCACCCAGCAGGAAGCCGCGGGTACGCATGTCGGCGGCCTGCCAGGCGATGTCGCCCACGCGCTGGAAGCCGAACATCGAGTAATAGATGTAGAACGGCAGCATCGGCACGTTGCTGACCGAGTAGCTGGTACCGGCCGCCATCCACGAGCTGATCGCGCCCGGCTCGCTGATGCCCTGCTGCAGCACCTGGCCGCTCTGGTCTTCGCGGTAGAACATCAGCTGGTCGGCGTCCACCGGCTTGTACTTCTGGCCGAACGGCGCGTAGATGCCGATCTGGCGGAACAGGCCTTCCATGCCGAAGGTACGGGCTTCGTCGGCCACGATCGGCACGATGTGCGGGCCCAGTTCCTTGTCGCGCAGGGTGATGTTCAGGCTCTGCACGAAGGCCATGGTGGTGGAGTAGCTGCGCTCGCCGCTGCTCTTCAGCAGGCGCTCGTAGGCTTCCAGCTTCGGCGCCACGAAGGTCTTGTCGGCTTTGCGGCGGCGCTGCGGCAGGTAACCGCCCAGCGCGGCACGGCGTTCCTGCAGGTACTGCACTTCCGGCGAATCCGGGCCCGGGTGGTAGAACGGCACCTGGCCGTCGGCCAGCTGCGCGTCGGTCACCGGAATGTTGAAGCGGTCGCGGAAGTGGCGCACCGCTTCGTCGTCCAGCTTCTTGGTCTGGTGGGTCGGGTTCAGTGCCTCACCGGCGCTGCCCATGCCGTAACCCTTCACGGTCTTGGCCAGGATGACGGTCGGCATGCCCTTGGTGTTCACGGCCTGGTGGTAGGCGGCGTACACCTTGTGCGGGTCGTGGCCACCACGGTTCAGGCGCCAGATGTCGTCGTCGCTCAGGCCGGCGACCATCGCGGCGGTTTCCGGGTACTTGCCGAAGAAATGCTCGCGGGTATACGCGCCGCCGAAGGCCTTGCAGTTCTGGTATTCGCCGTCGACGGTTTCCATCATCAGCTTCTTCAGGACGCCGTTGGTGTCCTTGGCCAGCAGGGCATCCCAGTAACCGCCCCACAGCAGCTTGATCACGTTCCAGCCGCCGCCACGGAACACGCCTTCCAGTTCCTGGATGATCTTGCCGTTGCCGCGCACCGGACCGTCCAGGCGCTGCAGGTTGCAGTTCACCACGAAGATCAGGTTGTCCAGGCCTTCACGGCCGGCCAGCGCGATGGCACCCAGGGTTTCCGGCTCGTCGCTCTCGCCGTCGCCGATGAAGCACCACACCTTGCGGTCGGACTTCTCGATCAGGCCACGGTTTTCCAGGTAGCGCATGAACTGCGCCTGGTAGATGGCGGCCAGCGGGCCCAGGCCCATCGACACGGTCGGGGTCTGCCAGTAGTCCGGCATCAGCCACGGGTGCGGGTACGAGGACAGACCACCGCCGTCCACTTCCATGCGGAACTTGTCCAGCTGCTCTTCGCTGATGCGGCCTTCCAGGAAGGAACGTGCGTAGATGCCCGGGGCGCTGTGGCCCTGGATGAACAGCAGGTCGCCCGGGTGGTTTTCGCTCGGGGCGCGCCAGAAGTGGTTGAAGCCCACGTCGTACAGGGTGGCGCCGGAGGCGAACGAGGCGATGTGGCCGCCCAGGTCACCCGGCTTGCGGTTGGCGCGCACCACGGTGGCCATCGCGTTCCAGCGGATGATCGAACGGATGCGCCATTCCAGCTCGGCGTTGCCCGGGCTCTTGGCCTCGAACTGCGGTTCGATGGTATTGACGTATTCGGTGGTGGGAGAGAACGGCAGGTAGGCGCCCGAACGACGGGTCAGTTCCACCATGCCTTCCAGCAGCTGATGCGCGCGCTCGGAGCCCTCGACATCAATAACGGCCTTCAACGACTCGATCCACTCCTGGGTTTCCACAGGATTCGGGTCGTTGTTCAGCACCTCGTTCAACCAGTTCATTAGCGCTCCCATAACCGCACGCACGCGCGCGACTGTTGTATAGATTTCTAGACCGCAAAGTGTAGCGCACCAAGGGCTTTCGTCACTTGGCTACGCAGGCGTATGGATGCAACCGGCCAGTGTCCGCAAGGGGCTTGCCGGGCCCGCTGATGGCCCTGCGGCGGGCCTTGGCGGCGGCGCGGGCTGTCGCTTGCGGGCCGCTGCGCCCATCCGCAGGACGCAGTGTTACCGCTGCCGATGACGGTTGTAGGGCAACTCCGGCACCGCTGTAGGGGCGGTTCGGGCAACGGTACTGAACCGGCGACAACATGTCGCACCTGCCTCTGGATCGGTACCGGCAGCGGGTCCAGCGTGGGCCGCGAGTGAGGGGCCTGGCGGCCCTGCTCCCTTCCACGGTTCGCCGCCGGGGCGCCCTGCAAGGGGCGCCCCTTTTTGCTGTGGGCCCGCGGCCAGCCGTGGCCCAAATCGCACCTGCTTGTGGCCGGATCGATGATTGCCGGCTTCGATATATCGATATATCGTTTGCACACTCGTTTACCGATATATCGAAATGAGCCGCCCCCCTTCTGCCAGAGCCCGTTCCACCGATCCCGCGGTGCCGCGCCGCAACGGCCAGCCACGCGTGCTGAGCCGCGGTGACCTGCGCCTGCTGGTGCTGGCCCTGATCGGCGAGCAGCCGCGCCATGGCTACGAGCTGATGCAGCTGATCAGCAACCAGTTCATGCAGGCCTATACGCCCAGCGCCGGCACCATGTACCCGCTGCTGGCCAGCTTCGAGCAGGCCGGCTGGATCGAGGCCGAGGAAGTCGACGGCAAGCGGATCTTCCGCATCACCGCTGCTGGCGAGTTCGAGCTGAAGGTGCAGCGCACCCAGGTACGCCTGGCGCAGCGGCGTGCCTGCGACCGCGCCCGCGAGATCACCAAGGCTTCGCTGCCGCCGCCGCTGGCCACTGCCCTGCGCGAGTTCAAGCGGGCGCTGGTGCATCACCACGGCCGCTGGGCCGAGGGCGAGGCGGACGAAGTGGCGGCGCTGCTGACGCGGGCCTCGGCCCTGCTCAACGGTACCGTCGGCAGCGAGAGCCCACCGTTTTCAACGACCCAGCCAGACTGACTCCAGCCAGGTCTCCCCCATGCCGCGCGCCCCCGCGCGACGCCCTTACAGGTAACCCCCATGACCGAACACAACAACACGCGCCTGCGCCTGGATGTGCGCTTCCGTGAACTGACCGTGCTGCGCACCGAAGAGGTCACCCCGCACATGCGCCGCATCGTGCTGGGTGGCGCAGAGCTGGCCGGTTTCGATTCGCCCGGCGCCGACGACCACATCAAGCTGTTCTTCCCCAACGCTGCGGGCGAGATGGTGCTGCCGGTGCTGACCGCCGAAGGCCGCAGCTACCCGGACGGCAAGGAGCCTTCGCCGTCGCGTGACTACACCCCGCGCTGGTGGGATCACGAAACCGGCGAGCTGGCCATCGACTTCGTGCTGCACGACCAGGGCGTGGCCGGGCCGTGGGCCGAGCGCGCACAGCCCGGCGACACGCTGGTGATCGGCGGTCCGCGCGGCTCGTTCGTGGTGGCCGACAGCTACGACGCCTACGTGCTGATCGGCGATGAGACCGCGCTGCCGGCCATCGCCCGCTGGCTGGACGTGCTGCCGGACGGTGCCGAGGTGCAGGCCTTCATTGAAGTGCGCGACGAAGCCGAACGCCAGGACCTGCCGCAGTACGAGAACGTGCGCATCCACTGGCTGGAGCGCAACGGCTTTCCGGCGGCCAGCAGTACGCTGCTGGAAGACATGCTGACCGACTTCGAGGCCCCGGACGGCGATGTCTTCTACTGGATTGCCACCGAATCGCGCCGCGCGCGGATGATGCGCAAGTTCATCGAAGGCCACCTGGGCGTGCCGCGCGACTGGATTCGTTCCACCGGCTACTGGAAGGCCCACCCGGACGAAACCGACGGCGATTGACCGGGCAGCCGGTGGGTGCGGACCCTGCTTGGTGGGTGCGGACCGTTGGCCCGCACGCCCTTGACCATGTGGAGTCGAGCCCACGCTCGGCTGCTTTTCGCTCCACCCTCGCGTTACGCGCGATGAGCCGAGCATGGGCTCGGCTCTACAGGGGTCATCGGCGGCCATGCACATTCCCTGGTGGGTGCGGACCGTTGGTCCGCACGCCTTTGACTGTGTAGAGCCGAGCCCATGCTCGGCTGCTCTTCGTTCCGCGATCGGCGAACCCTCGAGCT
>NZ_JCAFTG010000013.1:0-121353 GCF_059370035.1 Stenotrophomonas sp. YJH_SMC_37 | reverse complement strand
GCCGAAGCGCTCCGAGATCGCCAGGCCGGCGGCGTCGTCCTTGGCGCTGTTGATGCGCGAACCGGAGGACAGGCGCTGGATGGTGGTGGCCAGCGAGCTGCCGCTGGTGCTCAGGTTGCGCTGAGCATTCAACGACATCGTATTGGTGTTGATGACTTGTGCCATGAGGAGAGGTCCTTGAGCGGTTGCACGTGAGTTGGGTTAGACGCCCCCGACGTGCCCCGGGGGCGGCTCATGTCAGCGCTGCAACAGGCTGAGCACGTTCTGCGGTACCTGGTTGGCCTGGGCCAGCATGGCCGTACCGGCCTGCTGCAGGATCTGGGTGCGGGTCAGTTCGGCGGTTTCCTTGGCGAAGTCGGTATCGCGGATACGGCTGCGCGAGGCGGACAGGTTCTCCGAGGAGGTCTGCAGGTTGGCCACCACCGAGGTGAAGCGGTTCTGGATTGCACCGAGATCGGCGCGGACGCTGTTGACCGACTCCAGGGCCTTATCGACCATGCCCAAGGCCTTCTGCGCACCGACGTAGTCGGAAACGTCTAGATCCTTGACAAAGCTCGACGTAGCGGTTGCAGCGACAGAGCTGGGAGTGGTCTTGGTGGAGTTGGCGAAGTTCAGCTGGGTAGCCCCATCGATTACCAGATCACGATCAGCCTGGACCGAGGTCAGCTTGAGACGGTAGGTATCGGGAGCCGGTGAGACGCCAGCAGTGGCCACGACCTCTGCATACACGCCAGCCTCGCCGATCTTGCTGTTGATCTGTGCAGCGGCGGATGCAGCGAACTCGGAGGTCGTCTTGCCGCTGATCGTGCCGATGGCCACACCGTTGATGGTGACGCCGCTCAGATCGGTGATGGTCGCAATGTCAGCAGTGCTGGCGACCGGGGCGGCGAACTTGCTGTTACCTAGCGCATCAGCCTTAGCATCCACCACGCTGTTGATCGCAATGGCCTGGCCCGCATTGGCGCCGACCTGGAATAGCTGGCTGGTGAACGAGCCGTCCAGCAGCTTGGTGCCGTTGAAGTCGCTCTGCTTGGCGACGCGGTCGATTTCGCTGACCAGCTGGGTCACTTCGGCCTGCAGGGCCTTGCGGTCGCTGCTGGAATTGGTGGCGTTGGACGCCTGCACGGCCAGTTCGCGGATGCGCTGCAGGTTATTGCCGACTTCGCTCAGCGAGCCTTCGGCGACCTGGGCCAGCGAGATGCCGTCGTTGGCGTTGCGGATAGCCACGTCCAGGCCACGGATCTGGGTGGTGAAGCGCTCGCTGATGGCCAGGCCGGCCGCGTCGTCCTTCGCGCTGTTGATGCGCAGGCCGGACGAGAGGCGCTGGATGGTGGTGGCCAGCGAGCTGCCGCTGGTGCTCAGGTTGCGCTGAGCGTTGAGCGACATCGTATTGGTGTTGATTACCTGTGCCATGGGGTCGTCTCCTCTTATATGGAACCCGTTGGTGAATGAAACGAAGCGCCGCCGGTTTTTTTGTGTGGCTGTGTGCTTCGCCGTTGCCAAATGAATAACGGCGCTTTGTCAACAACCTTTAGCCGTGAATTCCGTTGAAGTCGTAATTCGTTGCCGGAGGCTGTTTTTCCGGGGTTTTCCAACCCCGAAGGGGCGTGTAGGCGCACCCGGAAGGGGCGGTTGGGCAGGCCCAACCAGCGCTGATGAAGGTATCGGCGGGGTGGGGCCGGGCTTGATGGGCAATCACGGAAAATCCGCCGAGCGCTGTCTGGAATGCTCCGCGGCGACGGGCCACGGAAACGAAAAAGGCCGCGATGCAAGCATCGCGGCCTTTCGGGGCTGAGGCGGGGGTGCTGTCAGCCGATCTTGTTGAACAGCGACATCGACTGCATCTGCGAGAAGATCGTCTGTGCCGCCTGCAGCGCGGTGCTCTGCAACTGGTACTGGCTCAGCGCATCGGCGTAGTCCAGGTCGCGCATCTGCGACAGCGTGGTTTTCAGCGTCACGCTGTTGGCTTCGCGCATGTCGGCGGCGTTGTCCAGTGCCTTCAGTTGCGCGCCACCGGCCGCACGCGAATCGATCATCCGCTCCGACGCGCGCGCCACGTCACGCAATGCACTCTGCAGTTCGTTCTGCTGGGCGCTCATCTTCGCGGTGGTGCCGGTGTCGGCATCCAGTGCGGCGATCAGCTTGTCCATGGTGTCAAAGATGTCGCGGCTGCTCGCCGGCTTCACGTTGAAGCTGTCGCCCGCTGCCGGCGCGCCGGTAATCTGCAGCCGCACGCCGTTCACTTCCACGTTGTCACCTGCCTTGAAGGTGCCGGTGCCGGTCACGTTGCCGGCGCCATCCAGCACCTCGTACTGGTCGGCAGCGGTGAAGCGGATGCTGAAGGACTGCCCGTTCCAGCTGTCGCTGCCATCACGGGTGATGTTGGTCAGCACGCCGTTACCGGTGTTGCCCGCCGCAGCGGCGCCATCGACGAAGCCATCGCCGGTGGGGATGCGCATGAAGATTTCGCTGCCGGGCAGGGCATCGCGCACGTAGGTATCGGGGCCGACCTCGATCTGGCGCTGGGTCTGGTCACCGCGGTAGACCACCTTGCCATTGATCCTCGCAAACGGCGGATCGCCGTCGTTGGTGCCGCCGAATACATAGCGACCCGTGCCGTCCTCGGCGTTGGCTAGCGACAGCAGGCCGTCGCGGATCTGGTTCAGTTCGGTGATCAGCGTCTTCTTGTCGGACGCGCTCAGGGCGGGGTTGCTGGCCTGGATGGTCAGGTCGTTGACGCGCCCCATCAGATCATTGACCTGGGCCAGGGTGTTTTCCTGCACGCCCAGCCGGTTCTGCACGTTGCCGGCGTTGAGCTTCATCCGTTCCAGTGCGGCCAGGCTGCGGTCCAGTCCGACCGCTGCGCCGGCCCCGACCGGATCGTCCTTTGCGGAGACGATCTTGCTGCCGGTGGCGATCTGCTGCTCCAGGTGGCTGAGCTTGGCCTGCTTGGCCATCATCAGCGACACCGACTGGTTGTACATCATGCTGGTGGAGATGCGGCTGCTCATCGGCGGACGGCTCCCAGGATGGTCTGGAACATGCTGTCGGCGGTGGAGATCAGCTGCGAGGCGGCCTGGTAGGCCTGCTGCAGGCGCAGCATGTCGGCCGCTTCCTCGTCCAGGTTGACGCCGGACACTTCATCGCGCGCTTCCTGCGCCTTGTCGTTGATCACCAGTTGCGCTTCCAGCGAGTACTCGGCCGAACGGGCCGCAGCACCCACCTGGGTGGTGAGGCCACCCAGCGCGCCGTTCAGCGTCACCGTGCCGGCATTGAAGGCCTTGGCGCTCTCGACCTTGGCCAGCCTGGAGGCGTTGCTGTTGTCGGAGGAGCCGGCCGGCGTCGGGGTGATGTTGAAGGTGTCGCCGACCTTCGGCGCACCGTCCAGCACGAAGCTCCAGCCATTGGCGCTGATGGTCTGGCCGGGCGTGTAGGTCTGCGGCGGGCCACCATCGATGGTGTAGGTGGTGGCCGAGGTGAACACGATCGCGGCCGGATTGCGCAGGTTGGCGTTGCTCGAATCGGTCACGGTCACGCCACTCAGCTTGCCGGTGCCCGTGTTGGCCGTCGCGGCGGCGCCCTTTACCGCGGCAGCGGCTGCAATCCGGGACGGATCGGTGATGGCGATCTCCATGCTGCCGGCGACGCCTGCGGTGGGCTGCAGCAGGAATCGGTCGTTGGCAGCGGGGGTGCCGCCCACGACCAGCGTGACGCCGTTGATCACCAGCGGATCGGCGGCGGTGCCGGTGCCGGCCAGCGGAACGCTGGCGCCGGTGTCGGCCCGGCTGGCCTTCCAGTTGCTGCCATCGAACTGCAGCACCACGTTCTGCGCGTCCAGCTTGCCCAGGTCGCCATAGGTGGCGCTGAGGCTGGCGGTGCCGGTGTTGGCGTTGTTGGCGGTGACGCGTGGGTTGCCGATGTTGAAGAAGTCGCCCCCGAGCTGGCCATACATGTCCACGCCCTGGTGGTGGGCCTGGTTGAAGGTCTCGGCCAGGCCGACAGCCAACTTGCCCAGTTCGGCCTGGGCCGGGGTCAGCACGGTGTCGCGGAACTCCATCAGGCCGCCGATCTGGCCGCCTACTGCCTTCGGGTCGAGGCGGATGGTGTTGCCTTGCGTTTCCAGGGCCAGCTGCAGGCGCTCGGGCTGGTACGGGTCGGCCACGGTGGTGACCTTGGTCGCGGTGGTGCCCACCACCAGCGCGTTGCCGCCGGCGGTGTAGACATTCATGATGCCGCCGTCCTGGATCACCGCGGTGCCGCCGGTGTAGCCGATCAGCTGGGTGATCAGCTGGTCGCGCCGATCGAGCAGGTCGGGCGCGGCGGTGGCGATGTTGGTGCCGATCGCACCGTTGATCTGCGCGATCTCCTGCGCCAGGCGGTTGACCTCGGTGGCACCGGCCAGCAGGCCGTTGTTGACCTCGCTGTTGAGGTTGTTCAGGTGGGTGTTGAGCTGCACAAAGCGGTTGGCCAGGGCCTTGCCGCCATCGAGCATGTTCTGGCGATCGGCCGTGCCGGAGGCATTGGAGGACAGGCCACTGACCGAGTCGAAGAAGTTCGACCACACACCAGAGACATTCGTGGCCGCATCAGAGAACAGCGCGTTGACCCGGTCGGCCATGCCCGAAAGCTGTTTCAGGCGCGCCAGTTCACCGCTGCTGTCGAGCAGGCGCGAGATGGCCAGCTGGTCGGCGGTGCGGCGGATGTCGGTGATGCGGGTACCGTTGCCGACCGTGCCGTAGCCATAGTTCTGCGGATCGGCGGTGGCGAAGTTGACCTTCTGCCGGCTGTAGCCGGGCGTATTGAGGTTGGCCACGTTGTGGCTGGTGGTCGCCAACGCACGCTGGAAGGCGAGCAGGGCACCGGTACCGGTGGAAAGTACGCTGGACATGGGGTTCCTCAACGACGGGTGATACCCAGCGCCGCGGTCGCGGTGCTGGCGAAGGTCTGGCCAAGGCGCGAGCCGGCGTCTGCCACGGCGGCGACGGCGCGCTCGATGGTCGGGCCGCCGGCGATCGCGGCGATCTTGGCCGCGTAGCGCGGATCGGTGGCATAGCCGGCGCGCTGCAGGCCACGGGCGAAGCCCTGCACGTCGGTGCCGGCCTGCAGGGCCTGCTGGTAGCGCGGGCTGGTCTTCAGCAGGCGCACGTAGTCGGCAAAGCTCTCGGCCGGCGAACTGTAGGCGCGGAAGCTGGCGGTCTCGTTGCGGCGCACGCCATCGACATATTCATGGGTGCCGGCTACGGCGCGCTGGCCGTTCCAGCCATTGGCCTTGATGCCGAACAGGTTGTGCGAAGTGCTGCCGTCGGCATGCTTGATGTGGCGCTTGCCCCAGCCGGTTTCCAGCGCCGCCTGGGCGACCAGGGCGCGGGCATCCACGCCCAGTTCCTTGGCCGCACGCTGCGCGTGCTGCCAGATGCTGGCGACGAAGCCTTCCGGGGTGTGCTCGCCGAGCCGGGCGACAGCGGTGCGGGTCGCCATCGCATCGGCCGGGCTGATCGCGGTGCCGCGGTTGCTGGCGGTGGCCGACCACTGGTCGCTGTTGGCGGCCCAGTCCTCGCCCTGCAGGCTGCCGATGTACGGATCGTCGGTGCCCAGCGAGCGGTGCATGCTGCTGCTCTCGCGCCCGGCGATCAGGTCCAGGGCCTGCTCCATCGGCGCCACTGCCGCCTGCGCACCGTGCTGCGCACCGGCGGCCATCTGCTGCAGCAGGCGCACCGCCTGGCTGCCGTCTTCCAGTGGCAGCGACGGTGCCGGCCTGGCCGGTGCATTGAGCTGGTAAGCACGGCTGGCCTTGGCCGGATCCACGCGGGTATCCAGCGCCGGGCCATCGGCGGCCTGGCCGGACAGCTGCCGGCTGATCATGCTGGACAGGCCCAGGCCTTTGCCGCGGGTCATCGCCTCGGCAATCTTCTGGTCGTACATCTCGCGGAACATCTTGTTCTCGCCGGGAAACAGCGAGTCACCGAAGCTGGCGTCACGCATGCTCTTTACCAGCATCTGCGCGAACTGGCCTTCCAGCTGGCGCGCCACCTTGTCGATCCTTGCCGGATCGTTCTGTTGCGCCGGGTGCAGGTCGAATGCGGGATTGATGCGCATGTCAGATCACCTCGAGCTCGGCACTCAATGCGCCGGCCTGCTTCAGGGCTTCCAGGATCGCGATCAGGTCGCCCGGTGCCGCACCTACGGCGTTCACCGCATGCACGATCTCGTCCAGGGTGGTGCCGCCGCTGAACTTGAACATGCGGCTGCCGTCGTTGGTGGCGGTGATGGTGGACTGCGGGCTGGCCACGGTGCGGCCGCCGGACAGGGCATTGGGCTGGCTGACGTTGGTGTTTTCCTGGATGGTCACGGTCAGCGAACCGTGCGAGATTGCCGCGGGTCCCACGCGCACCTGCTGGCCGATGACCACGGTGCCGGTGCGCGAATTGACCACCACCTTGGCCGGGGCGCTGCCCGGGGTCAGTTCCAGGTTCTCGATGCGCGCCAGCAGGCCGACGCGTGCGCCCGGGTCGGTCGGCGCGGTGACCGCGACGGTCACGCCATCGATCGCGCGTGCCGCACCTTCGCCGAAGGCGTTGTTGAGCGCGGCGACCATGCGCGAGACCGTGGTGAAATCGTTGTTGTGCAGGTTCAAGGTGATGTCGCCGCCGTTGGCCAGCGGATCGGGCAGGGCACGCTCCACGGTGGCGCCGTTGGGGATACGACCGACGCTGGGCACGTTCACCGAGACACGGGAACCATCCTTGCCCTGCGCACCGAAGCCACCCACGATCAGGTTGCCCTGGGCGATGGCGTAGATCTGCCCGTCGGCCCCGCGCAGCGGGGCCATCAGCAGCGAGCCGCCGCGCAGCGACACCGCGTTGCCGATCGAGGACACCGTGATGTCGATCGGCTGGCCGGGCTTGGCGAACGGCGGCAGCTCGGCATGGATCGCAACGGCGGCCACGTTCTTCAGCTGCGGGTTGACGTTCGGCGGCACGTTCACGCCCAGCTCGCCGAGCAGGTTCTTCAGGCTCTGCACGGTAAAGGGCGCCTGGCTGGTGCGGTCGCCGCTGCCATCCAGGCCGACCACCAGGCCGTAGCCAACCAGTGCGTTGCCACGCACGCCGCCGACCTGTGCCAGGTCCTTGATGCGCTCGGCGCTGGCCGGGGCTGCCACGACCATCAGCATCAGCGCGACGAACGACGCCACGCGGCGCTGCCAGGAAGAAGAGGGGAGGAGTTTCATGGCCATACTCAGAACGGCGTCAGGCCGGAATTGAAGAAGCGGCTCAGCCAGCCCATCGCGTTGGACTGCGCGACCGGTCCGCGGCCGCCGTAGACGATGCGGGCCTCGGCTACGCGGCTGGAGGGAATGGTGTTGTCCTGGCTGATGTCGCCAGGGCGCACGATGCCCTGCACCTGCACCAGTTCATCGCCCTGGTTGAGCCGCAGGTTCTTCTGCCCCTGCACCACCAGGTTGCCGTTGGGCAGGCGCTGGATCACGGTGACCGTAACGCTGCCCTGCAGGCGGTTGCTCTGCGCGCTGCTGCCCTTGCCGGTGAAATCACGCTTGCCTTCCGCACTGGCGCTGAGGATGTCCTTGCCGCCCAGGGTGACCGGCGCGCCAAAGATGCTCGGGCTGCCCAGGCTCAGGTTGGACTCCTTGTTGGTGGCGGTGTTTGCACTGGTCTGCGCGGTGGTGCTTTCCAGCAGGGTGATGGTCAGCAGGTCGCCGACATCGCGTGCGCGGCGGTCTGAATACAGCTGCAGGGTCGGGCCGGCGGCATAGATCGCCCCGGCGGTGGGCGCGGCCTGCGGCGGCATGATCGGCTGGATCGGCGCCATCGCCGGGTAGGGGCGCACGTCGCCCGCGATCACGCAGCCACCGAGCAGGGCGGCCACGGTGCAGGCGAGGGCAGTGCGGGCAAAGTTGGAAATGGGCGACATGGCGGTTTCCCGGTTGGGCCGGTCAGATCTTGTTGTTGAGATAGCCGAGCATCGAGTCGGTGGTGGAGATCGCCTTGGCATTCATTTCGTAGGCGCGCTGGGTTTCGATCATCGACACCAGCTCTTCCACCACATTGACGTTGCTGCCTTCCAGCGCCCCCTGCACCACGGTGCCGAGGCCGTTCAGGCCGGGATTACCGTTCTGGGCCGGGCCCGAGGCCGTGGTTTCCAGGAACAGGTTCTCGCCGCGCGCCTGCAGGCCGGCCGGATTGACGAAGTCGGTCAGGGTCAGCGCACCGACTTCCACCGACGCGGCGTTGTCGGCCATCTTCACGCTGATGGTGCCGTCGCTGCCGATGGTGACCGACTGCGCGCCCTCGGGAATCTGGATGCCCGGTTGCACCGGGTAGCCGCTGTTGGTGACCAGCTCGCTGTCCTGGTTGATCTTGAACGAGCCATCACGGGTGTAGGCCGAGCTGCCGTCGGGCATCTGCACTTCGAAGAAGCCGCGGCCGTTGACCATCACATCCAGGGCGCGACCGGTCTGCTGCTGGCCACCCTGTTCGAAGTTCTTGGCGGTTGCTACCACGCGCACGCCGGTGCCCAGCTGCAGGCCGGTCGGCAGCTGCGTCTGCGCCGACGAAGAGCCGCCCGGCTGACGCACCTGCTGGTACAGCAGGTCTTCAAAACTGGCACGGTCCTGCTTGAAGCCGGTGGTGTTGGTGTTGGCGAGGTTGTTGGAAACCACCGACATGCGCATCTGCTGCGCATCCAGTCCGGTTTTCGCGATCCACAATGCCTGGTTCATCTTCGATGTCCTGTCTGGTGAAACCGGCCGCGTGGTGCGGCCCTTGTATGCGGGTGTGCAAGCGGTGTGCCAGCGCCGGCATCAGCCGGCGCCGGAATTCCGTCAACTGCCCAGGCGCAGCATGCTGTTGGCGCTGCGCGCGTTTTCGTCGCCGTGTTTGATCACCTGCACCTGCATTTCGTACTGGCGCTGCAGCTGGATCATCTGCACCAGTGCCCCGGCCGCATCGACATTGCTGCCTTCCAGCTGGCCGCTGTGCACTGCGGTGCCCTGTGCCGGTGCGAACGGCTGTTGCGGGTCGGTATTGCGGAACAGGCCATCCAGGCCGCGCTCGAGGCGCTCGTCCGGTGCCTGCACCACCTTGATCCGGCCGATCTGCGCCATGGTCTGCGGGCCTTCACCCTGCGGGATGATCGAGATCGTGCCGTCGGCACCGATCTCCATCGCCTGGTAGGGCGGAATGGCGACCGGGTTGTTGTTGTCATCCAGTACCGTGCGGCCGCCGGAGGTCACCAGCTGGCCATTGGGGGTGACCGACAAGGCCGCGCCGCGCGTATACGCCTCGCTGCCATCGCTGGCCTGCACCGCCAGCCAGGTGCCGCTCTGCAGCGCCAGGTCCAGCGGTTTGCCGGTGATGTGCTGCGCGCCGGGCGTGCGGTTGAAGCCAGCGTCGACGTGCAGCGCATCCACCCGCGAGGCAAAGCCGGGGCCGCGGATCGGGAAGGCTTCGGTGTTGGCCAGCGCTTCCTTGAAGCCGGGGGTGTCCGAGTTGGCGAGATTGTGGCTGAGCGTTCCCTGCGCCTGCAGGGAGGCGAGGGCACCGGTCATCGCCACGTAAAGGGCTTTATCCATGCGGGGAGTTCCGTGACAGGGTCAGCGGGTCATCAACGGATGTTGATGACCGTCTGGGTGATCTGGTCCTGGGTGGTGATCATCTGTGCGTTGGCCTGGAAGTTGCGCTGCGCGGTGATCATGTTGACCAGCTGCTCGGTGAGGTCGACGGTGGACGCTTCCAGCGAACCTGCCTGGATCTTGCCGAGGTTGGAGGTATCGGGCATGCCGGTGCGCGGCGTGCCCGACTCGAAGGTCTCGACCCACAGGTTGTTGCCCTTCGATTCCAGGCCCTGCGTGTTGTTGAAGGTCGTCAGCGCCACCTGGCCCAGCGGCTTGTCGTCGCCGTTGGAATAGCGGGCGTAGACCACGCCGGATTCGGACACGGTGATTTCATTGAGCTTGCCGGCGGCATAACCGTCCTGCTGGGTGTTGCGCAGCGCGAACTTCTCGCCGTACTGGGTCGAGCCGTTGATATCCAGCGTCATGTTCAGCTGGCCGGCGCCGGTGGTGGGGGTGAACGTGCCGAGGCCGACCTTGCCGTTGGCCGGGGCGGTCAGCTTGCCGCTGTTGTCGAAGGTGACCGCGGTCGGGGTGCCAGCGGGCTGGCCATCGACATAGTTGTGCACGGTCCATTCGTTGGGGTTGGCTCCCTTGACGAAGTACGAGACCTGGATGTGGCTCACGCCCAGCGAGTCGTACACGGTGATGCCGCCGCTGGAATGGTTGTAGCTGTTGGAATCGGCCGGGTCGAAGGTGGCCACCGTCGGCTGCTTGGCGTTGGCCGGCAGGGTGAAGCCGACCTTCACTTCGCTGGTCTGCTTCGGCGGGCTGTCGGTGGTCAGCAGCTGCAGGTCGACCAGGCGGCCGGCGTCGAAGTTGGTGCCATCGGCATTCGGTGCGAACACCTGCAGGCGCGCACCCTGCGGATTGACCACGTAGCCGGCCGAATCGGTCTGGAAGTTGCCGGCACGCGAATACACCCGCGAACCGTTCATGTTCATGGTGAAGAAGCCCTCACCGGAAATGGCCATGTCCAGGCTGCGCCCGGTCTGCTCGTTGTGGCCCTGGATGAACTGCTGGGCGACGTTGGAGACGCGCACGCCCGAGCCGGTCTGGTTCTTCGACAGGCCGTAGCTGGTGGAGGCGAACAGATCGGCGAACTCGGCGCGCGACTGCTTGAAGCCGGTGGTGTTGACGTTGGCGACGTTGTTGGCGGTGACGCTCAGGTCGGTGTTGGCGGCATTGATGCCGGACAGCGAGACATTGAAGCCCATGGGATGCTCCTGGTTGATGCGGGATGTGCGGCTCAGCTGACGCGGAGCACGTAGTCGATCGGGGCCGTGCCCAGGCCCTTGAGGTTCAGGTACAGGCCGTCGGAACCGACGGTCACGCTTTCCACCGGCGCCTGCACGTAGGTGGACAGCTTGGTGCTCTTGCCGGCGGTATCGACATGGTTGGCGACGATGGAGTACTTGCCCGGCTCCATGCGTTTGCCGTTGGCGTCCTTGCCGTCCCACTGGAAGGCGGTCTCGCCGGCGGCAGTGGCTTCCACGCTCAGCGAGGTGACCTTGGCGCCGTTGGCATCGGTGATGTCCACGGTGATGATGCCGGCCGACGGCGCGGCCACCGTGCCTTCGACGCTGCCCTCCTTCTCCAGTACCAGCTTTTCCGACGGCACCAGCACCTGGTGGCCGACCAGTGCCGCGCCACGCAGCACCTGGTCGCTGGCCATCGACTCCTGGAAGCCCTTCACCGTCTTGTTCAGATCGGTGATGCCCTGCACGGTGGACATCTGCGCCATCTGCGCGACCATCTGGGTGTTGTCCATCGGCTTCAGCGGGTCCTGGTGCTGCAGCTGCTCGGTCATCAGGCGCAGGAAATCGGCCTGGTCCAGCGTGTTCTTCTTCTTGGTGGCGTTGCTGTTCGGGGCGTTCAGACCAAGTGCGGTATAGACGTCCTGGTTGGTCTGGTTGCTGACGGCGGTGGTCATGGCGGTATCCGGTACTGCGGGCCTCAGCGGCCCATGGTCAGGGTGGCCAGGGCCAGTTCCTTGGCGGTGGTCAACATCTCCACGCCGGCCTGGTAATTGCGCGAGGTCGAGATCAGGTTGACCATCTGCGCCACCGGGTCGACGTCGGGCTGGTAGATGTAGCCATCGGCGTCGGCCAGCGGGTGGCCCGGCTCGTAGCGCTTGATCGGCGCGGCTTCGCTCTGGGTGATCTCCTTCACCTTCACCGAGGTGATGTTCGGATCGTTCTTGCTGGTGACGGCCTGGAAGATCGGTTCCAGCGGCTTGTACACGGCGTCGGCGGAACCGGCGACGGTGTCGGCGTTGGAGAGGTTGGAGGCGATGGTGCTCATGCGCACCGACTGCGCCTGCAGCGCGGAACCGGCGATATCGAAGATCGGCAGGTTGCTCATGGCTTATTGCCCCGTGATCGCGGTCAACATGGAACGCACCTTGCTCTCGACGAAGCTGAGCGAAGCGCGGTACTCGAGCGCGGCGCGGCCATAGGCCGCACGCTCGGCATCGGGATCAACGGTGTTGCCGTCCAGGCTGGGTTGCACGCCTTCGCGCGCGATCTGGAACGGATTCAGGCCACTACTGATTTCGTAGTGCTGCTCATGGGTGGTGGCCATCAGGCCGTTGGCATCCTGCCCCTGGGCGTGGCGCAGGGCGGCATCGAAGTCCAGGTCCTGGGCCTTGTAGCCGGGCGTATCGGCATTGCCGAGGTTGCTGGCGATCAGCTTCATCCGCTGTTCGCGCAACGGCATGGCCTGGGCGTGGACGCCCAGGTAGTCGGTAATCAGGTTGCGCACGGTGCACTCCCACGGGAACGTTGCCCGGGAAGCTGCAAGGGGTGTGCCAAAGCACGCGCGACATCGCGTCCGCCGGGCATGGCCCGGCGCTACCCCAGGGGTCGGGGAGGTTGTGGTAGCGCCGGGCCATGCACGGCGGAGACCCGTGACGCGGCCTTACGCCGCCATCGCGACCTTGCGCAGGCGGTCCAGCACGAAATCGGCCAGCTCGTGCGGCGAGTACTTGGCGACGAAGGCATTGGCGCCGACGCGCTCGACCATCGCATTGTTGAATACGCCCGACAGCGAGGTATGCAGCAGCACGTACAGGCCGGCAAGGCCAGGGTGGCGCCGGATTTCCGTCGTCAGCGTATAGCCGTCCATGGCCGGCATTTCGATGTCCGAGATGACCATGGCATAGCGCTCGGCCGGGTTCTCGCCCGAGGCGTGGATCTGCAGCAGATGGTCCAGCGCCTGCTTGCCATCGGAAAGCAGGGTGGCGCCAACGCCCAGCTGGTCCAGCACGCTGCGGATCTGCTGGCGGGCCACGCGCGAATCGTCCACCACCAGCACCTGCAGCTGCGGGCCATCGGCAGGCATTGCCATTGCTGGATCGAGTACGGCATCACCGCGTACCTGGGCGATATCGGCCAGCACGCTTTCAACGTCGATCACCTGGATCAGCTCACCCTGGAAGCGGGTCACCGCCGTCAGGTAGCTCGATTCGGCACCCAGTTCCGGCGGCGGGTGGATGTCTTCCACCGCGATGTTGACGATGCGCTCCACGCCGCTGACCAGGAAGCCCTGGATCGAACGGTTGAATTCGGTGACGACCAGGTAGCCAGGCGAGGTGTCCGCGTCAGGCTCACGCTCGGGGTGGCCGATGGCCAGGCCCAGGTCGAGCACCGGCACCGAGCGGCCGCGTACGTCGGCCACGCCGGCAAACTGGCTGGGCAACCCGGGCACCTGGAACAGCTCCGGGCGCCGCAGGACTTCCTGCACCTTGAAGACATTGACGCCAAAAAGCTGACGTCCGCCGAGACGGAACAGCAGCAGCGCCAGGCGGTTGTGGCCGGCCAGTCGGGTTCGCTGGTCGATCCGGTTGAGCAGGTCATGGGACATGGCTGCTGTATCGGCGGGGTGGGCGCCAAACTTGAGGGCGCTCTGCCGCCTGCGCGGTCCGCACCGCGTTTGTAGAGTCGACTGTCAGTCGACCGCTCTTCGATCCGATCACGGGAAACCCCGTGCTTCGCGCGAAAGTCGACTGACAGTCGACTCTACCCATCCGGTCGCGTCCCCATCCCGGATCCGATCAACGGGTCCCGGCGCTCTGGCACACCCCTTGCACGCACCAGGGCCAGATTCCATCGACAGGAGGCGCCATGCGCCGGGTCACACCTCTATTCGCCATCGTGCTCGCCGCAGCCGCGCCATGGGCAGCCGCTGCAGAGTGGCAGCCGGTTGCCAGCATCCGCGCGGCGGCGTTGTCGACGCTGCCTGCCGGGAGCGAGGGGGAGGCGCAGGTGGCCGATGCGCTGCGCCTGCCCAAGTGTGGCGGCGCGCTGCAGGTGCAGCCCACCGCCAACACCACGGTGGAAGTCAGCTGTCCCGACGCCGGTGGCTGGCGCCTGTTCGTGCCAGTGAAAGTGCGGCGCAACCAGACCGTGCTGGTGCTCAACCGCGGAATCGGTACTGGAGAAACCCTTACCGCTGCCGATATCACCACTGCCCAGCGTGATGCCGCCCGGATTGCCGGTGCGGTGCTGGCCGATCCCAACGCAGCGATCGGCCGCATCGCCCGCCGTCCGTTGCAGGCCGGGGCCCTGCTGTCGAGCAACGATCTGGTGGTGCAGCGTCTCATCAAGCGAGGAGACAATGTGGCGCTGGTCTCGCGTCGCGGCTCGGTCGAGGTCCGTATTGCAGGCCGTGCGATGGGTGACGCGGGTGAGAACGAGCGGGTCTCGGTCGAGAACCTGTCCTCGCGGCGGATCGTGCAGGGCACGGTCGACGCCGCCGGTGACGTAATCGTGGCGCGTTGAATTACCGCAGAATATCCCTAAAGATCACGGCCCTGCGGCCGTTATCCCATGTGAACGGCAACTCCAGGACACCCCATGAGCCAGAAAATCGACGGCAACCTGCAGGTCCCCCAGGCCCTGCGCAGCGTGACGACCCCGGCCAACAAGCCCGGTGTAAGCACCGATGCGGCGGCACGCCCGGTCGAGGCGGCCGACAGCCTGCGCCTGACCGGCGAGGCCACCAATCTGCAGGCCATCGAGCGTGAGCTGACCACCGCCCCGGCAATCGACGCCCAGCGCGTGGCCGCCGTGCGCGAGGCGCTGCAGAACGGCACCTACAAGATCAATCCGGACGCGATCGCATCGCGCATGCTCGAGCTGGACCAGCAGCTGCACGGATGACTGCGGCGATGAGCGAGCCGCTGCAGCGTCTTGCCCAGGCCCTGGACGTTGAACGCCAGGCCCTGGTCGAGCACGACGTGCACGCCCTGATCCGGGCCACCGGCGCCAAGCTGGAAGCGCTGCGTGCGCTGGAAGGCGCGCCGCCGGTCGGGGAAGGCGAGCAGCTGCAGGAACTGGCCGAACGCAACCGCGCCAACGGCGTGCTGCTGTCGCGCCGGCGCCGCGAGGTCAACTGGGCCCTGCGCCAGCTCGGGCGCACCGAAGATGCCTCGGCCTACGATGCCAAGGGGCAGGCGCACACCGTCACAGCGCGCCGCCCACTCGCCGTCGCCTGAGGCGGCGCTCGAACAACCCCATCACGCGGGCTGAAGCCCGCTGCACGAGCGCGTATATTGGGCGTCTGTTCGAATGCCCCCGAGTCGCCGTGTCCGCTGCCAACGCCCTGGTTACCGCCCCCCTTCCGCCACAGCCGGTACTGCAGGCCCTGCTTGAGCGCCTGCGCGAAGGGCTGCTGCTGTTCACCGAAGACGGGCAGGTTGCGCTGGCCAATCCAGCCGCGCAGAACCTGTTGGCAAGCGGTGAGGATGGTGCATTGCCGCCCCCGCAGCGGCTTCGCGAGCTGCTGCCCCCCGATGCGCTGGAACACGCGCGCCAGCATGGTCACTGGAACGGCAGCCTGCCGCTGGGCGAGGGCGTGGTCATCGCCCACCTGTATCACCACGGCCCGGTGCGGCAGGGGCACTTCCTGGCCTTGTTCCGCCATATCGAAGGACAGGAAGACTACGAGCGAGAACTGCAGCAGCGCCACGCCGAGCTGCGCCAGGCCTACCTGCGGCTCAACGGTACCCAGGAGAAATTGCTGCAATCGGAGAAGATGGCCTCGATCGGCCAGCTTGCTGCCGGCGTCGCGCACGAGATCAATAATCCGAT
This sequence comes from Stenotrophomonas sp. YJH_SMC_37, assembly GCF_059370035.1. Taxonomy (NCBI): domain Bacteria; kingdom Pseudomonadati; phylum Pseudomonadota; class Gammaproteobacteria; order Lysobacterales; family Lysobacteraceae; genus Stenotrophomonas; species Stenotrophomonas sp. YJH_SMC_37. Next base: position 105,633 of record NZ_JCAFTG010000013.1, on the reverse strand, counting down.
CGGCTACGTGCACTCAAACCTGGGCAGCCTGCAGGAGTACCTGCGCAGCCTGTTCACCGTGATCGAAGCCTACGAACGCGCGTTGCGTGCGCCGGACCCGAAGGCGCTGATCCCGGAGATCGATGACATCCGTGACCGCCTGGACATCGATTTCATCAGCCGCGACCTGCCGCAGCTGATGGCCGAATCGCGCGAAGGCATCGAACGGGTGACGCGCATCGTGCGTGATCTGAAAGACTTCTCGTATTCCGGGCGTGACGAGTCGTGGAAGCTGGTCGACCTGCACGCGGGCCTGGAATCGACCATCAACATCATCTGGAACGAGCTCAAGTACAAGGTCACCCTGGTACGCGAGTTCGGCCAACTGCCGCTGGTGGAATGCCTGCCATCGGAGTTGAACCAGGTCTACATGAACCTGCTGCTCAACGCGGGCCATGCCATCGCCGAGCGCGGCACGATCACCGTGCGCACCGGCGTCGATGGCGACCAGGTGTGGGTCGAATTCGAGGACACCGGCGGTGGCATCTCGCCGGAACTGCGCCAACGCATCTTCGATCCGTTCTTCACCACCAAGCCGGTGGGCAGTGGCACGGGCCTGGGCCTGTCGATCTCCTACAGCATCATCAACAAGCACCATGGCCGGATCGACCTGGACAGCACCCCGGGCGTGGGCTCGCGCTTCCGCGTGGTGCTGCCGGTGAAGCAGCCGCGCTGACCGCTTCGGGTAGTGCCGGCCGCTGGCCGGCAACCTCACTAACCCCGTCACGTAGCAGCCGGCCAGCGGCCGGCTCTACCAGGCTGGATCGTTACCGCAGCGGGCGGTCCTCGCCGCCGTCTCCGCTCTCCACCGGCGCCGGTCCGGCGTTGCTGCGGCGCTGTTCCTCGTACGTGCGGAACGCCTGGTGGATATGCTTGCGCAGCTCGTCGTCGTTCCATGGCTTGGTCAGGAAGCGGTAGATCGCGCCGCGGTTGATCGCATCGGTCACCGTGTTCAGATCGGTATAGCCGGACAGCACCAACCGGATCGTGTCCGGGTACAGCATCTTCACCCGGCCGAGGAACTCGGTGCCGCTCATGTCGCTCATGCGCTGGTCGGACAGGATCACCTGCACGTCGTTGATCGCCAGCAGGTCGAACGCATCACGCACGTTGCCGGCCGCCAGGATGCGGTAGCCGTCGCGACGGAACAGCCGCACCAGCGATCGCAACACGTTCTCTTCGTCGTCCAGCAAGAGCAGCGTGCGGTCGGGACGGGTCTCGGCGAAAGCTTCCGGGCGCAGGTAGCGGCGGCGCAGGGTCATGCCTGCGGCATCGGCCGACATCGGTTCGCCGAACAGGTAGCCCTGGAACACATCACAGTCGTTGCGACGCAGGAAGCCAAGCTGCGCCTGCGATTCAACGCCGTTGGCGATCACCGTCATGCCCAGCTGATGGCCCATGGCGATGATCGCGCGGGCGATGGCCGCCTCGCGGTTGCCGGCCGGCGCGCTCTTGATGAAGCTGCGGTCGATCTTCAGCTTGTCCACCGGGTAGCGCACCAGCGCACTGAGACTGGAGTCACCGGTGCCGAAGTTGTCCAGGCTCAGGCTGATGCCCTCGTTGCGCAGGTTGGCCAGCGTCTCATGCACGAAGTTGACGTTGTTGGTCAGCGCGCTTTCGTTGATTTCCAGCGTCAGCATCTGTGCCGGTATGCCCGCGGCCTGGATCAGGCCCATCACTTCGGCGAAGAAGTTCGGCCGCAGCAGCTGCAGGGTGGAGACGTTCACCGCGATGGTGAAATCGTCGAAGCCTTGGTCGCGCCACAGGCGGGCCTGCTTGAGTGCACCTTCCAGCACCCAGGTGCCGATCTGCACGATGATGCCCAGCCGCTCGGCGGTGCGCATGAAGCGCTCCGGCACCAGCATGCCCAGCGTCGGTGACTGCCAGCGCAGCAGCGCTTCCATGCCGACCACGTGGCCATCGCGGGCGCTGACCAACGGCTGGTAGCGCAGTTTCAGTTCGCCGTTGGGAATGGCATCGACGATCTGCCGCGCGATGATGCTCTCGCTGTGCGCGCTCGGCGGCGTGTCCACGGCGTGGATGCGCACCGCGTTGCCGCCCTCGCGGGCGGCCTGGTACAGCGCATCTTCGGCGTGGTCCAGCAGGCGTGAAACGTTGCTGGCATGCTCCGGGCACAGGCTCACGCCCAGCTTGCCGGTCATGAACAGCGTGTACGGCAGGACCGACAGCGGCAGTTCCATCTGCTGCCGGATTTCCTCGGCGAAATCCTCCGGCAGTGGCACCTCGGCTGTGCGTGGCACCGCGATCAGGAACTCGTCGCTGCCGTGGCGCCACAGTTTGCCGCGCCCTCGCAGGTAGGACTGCAACCGCTGCGCAACCAGCACCAGGGCCTGGTCACCTACCTCGGCGCTCATGTTTTCGTTGACAGAGGCGAAGTGGTCGATGTCCACATGCATCAGCATGAGTGCGGTACCGCCCGAGGCCGCCTCGGCGACCATCACCTGCAACTCGGGGTTGCCGGCACCGAGGCGATCAGGCGCATCATCGATGCTGACCGGGGGCTGGTTGGGATTCCACATAGGCTCAGTAGTCCGCTGACTCGGCGGCGGCCATGCTGGCTGCCTGGTAGGGGAGATGAACGTCGATCAGGGTGCCTTCACCGTGCGCGGATTCGATCCGTACATGGCCACCGACGCTCTGCGCACGCTCGCGCATCACGATCAGGCCCAGTCCGCGCGGGCCGTCGGGGTCGAAACCCTCGCCGTCGTCGCGGATCTGCAGGTGCAGGCCGCGCTGGCCGACGTCGCGCAGCTGCAGCTGTACCTGGCTGGCACGGGCGTGGCGCAGCACGTTGGTCAGGCTTTCCTGGGCAATACGGAAGCAGGCCTGCTCGATGCTGTTGTCGGGACGGTGCGGCAGCGGCTCGATCTCGGCCAGCAGCTCCACCGGCGAGGAACGGAACAGTACCCGTGCCTGCCAGCTCAGCGCCGCTTCCAGGCCCAGTGCGTCCAGCTGCGGCGGCCGCAGCAGGGTAGAGATGTCGCGCAGCTTGGCCACCGTGGTATCGGCCAGGCTGACGATCTGTGCCAGGTCCTCACCGCGGCGTTGCGGATCGTCCTCGTCCTGCGCGGCATAGGCAGACAGCTTGATCGCCGTGATCGCCTGGCCGATATCGTCGTGCAGGTCGCGCGAGATCGCGCGGCGCTCATCCTCCTGCAGCGAGAACAGGCGGCCGGCCATGGCCTGCAGTTCGCGGTTGCTGGTTTCCAGTGCGCTGCGGATGCGTTCGGAATCACTGAGATCGCGCACGATCAGCAGCTTGCAGTCGCGGCCGCCATAGCGCACCTCGCCCACTGCCAGGCCGGCATGGAAGCTGCGGCCATCTGCGCGCTGCATCGCCACCACGCTGCTGTGGCCCGGCCCCAGGTGCAGCTGGCCCGCACGCAGCTGGCTGCGCACGCGGGCCAGATCGGCGCTGTCCACCAGTGCCGAAAGCGGTTCGCCCAGCAAGGTGTGGCTGCCATAGCCGAACAGGCTGGCGGCCCAGGCGTTGGCGTACAACACGTGTTCGTCGGCGAGGATCACCACACCATCGGGCAGCACCCGCACCAGCTCGCGGAACTGTTCCTCGCGCTCGCGCAGCAGGCGACGCGACTGCTCGCGCTCGGTCACGTCCTGCAGGGTGCCCAGCACGCGGCTGCGGCCAGCTTCATCGATACCGCTGGCGGCGCGCAGGTGCACCATCAACGCGCGCCCGTCCATCGACAGGACGGGCAGCAGCACGTCCACCTGCACCGGCTCGCCGGAGCATAGTTCGGCCAGCAGCTGTTCGGTCTGGGTGGCAGTGGCCGGATCGGCCGGCACCAGCAGTTCGTCGAAGCGGTGCCAGCGGCGGGCCTCGGGCGGGCGGCGGCCAAGCAGCCGGTAGACCTGGTTGGAGTAGCGACCCAGCCCGGTGGACGGGTCCAGCTCCCAGGCGCCGATACGGGCCAGCTCGTGGGCTTCCTCGACCCGGGCCAGCGCCTGGTCGCGGCGCAGCTGGGCCAGGTCTTCGGCGGTGCGGTCGATGGCAATCAGCAAGCGGGCGTTGTGGCCGTCATAGCTGATGGCGTTGGACCGCAGCTCCATCTGCCGTAGCGAGCCATCACGCAGTTGCAGCTGGGCACGCAGGATGCAGAGCTCCTGCGGCGCCTCGCGGATCGCCTCCAGCTTGGTCTGCAGTGCCTGGTCCTGGCCGGGCGGCCACAGCACGTCGATGGTCTTCTCCAGAAGGTCACCGCGCTCCCAGCCGAACGCGCTGCAGGCAGCCGGATTCGCGTCGAGGATCGCCAGCGTGTCCAGGTCGTAGACCAGGATCGGGCCGGGATTGCCCTCGAACATCTGCCGCAGGCGCAGCTCGGAGGCCTGTTGGCGCGCGTGGGTGTGCAGCACGTGCTCGGCCAGCGGGCGCAGCAGCAGATACAGCAGGCCTGCGCTGGCCAGGGCGAAGAACGAGCCCTTCAGGCCCTGCCACAGTGCCGCCTGCTGAGGATCGGGCACCAGCGCCTGCACCACGCTGTCGGTAGAGATCATCCAGGCCAGCGCCATCACCAGGTAGCTCAACACCACCCGGCGCCGGTCACGGCTCAGCGCCTGCGCCATCCGCGGGTCGGGAACAGGGGCGTTGCCGGTCGGTTCTGCAGGCATGGACGAGGCGGGTGACAGGGGCGCTGGTCATCTTACCCCGCAGCGCGCCGTGACCACTCAATTATCCGCCGCAGGCGCCGTTAACCACTGCGTGCCCCGCTGACGGGCGTGTCATCCGGAGCAAGATCGCGTGGACCAAGGGATCATCGCCAGCCTGCTGCAGCACCCGCTTGCGTCGGCGCTGGTCATCGTCGACCGTACCGGGCGTCCGCTGGCGGCCAATCCGGCCGCGCGCGAGCATGGCCTGCCAGCCACCGTGGCGGCCTATGCGCCGATTCTGGAAGATCTGCGCCTGATGGCCGCCGATGGCGGCATCGTGGCCTGCACGCTGCCGGGCGGCCCGCGCGGCCACTACGACGGCCACCTGCGTGCGGTGCACGACGGCGCCGGCAACCTGCTGGCCTTCACCCTGAGCATCCCCGAGCCGGTGCCGGTGGACGGGGGAGGGCGCTGGGAGCTGGCGCTGGACAGTGCCGGCCACAGCCTGTGGGACTGGGACATCCCCAGTGACCGCGTGATGCGGACGCCGGCGCTGGGCGACGAGACCGCCACCGAGCTGCTGGCTCGGGTGCACAGCGAGGACATCGCCCTGGTGCGCGCAGCGCTCGACGAGCACCTGCATGGGCACAGCGAGCAGTACAGCGCACAGTTCCGTTTCCGCCAGGCTGATGGCCAGTGGCGCTGGGTGCTGGACCGGGGCCGCGTGGTCGCGCGCACCGCCGATGGCCAGCCCCTGCGCATGGTCGGCACGCATACCGATATCGAGCAGCAGAAGCAGCTCGAATCGCTGCTGCAGGAACAGCAGCTGCACCTGAGCGAGGCCCAGCGCATCGCCAGCATGGGCAGCTGGTCGTTTGATCCCAACAGCGGCCATTTCTGGTGGTCGCCGGAACTGCGCTCGCTGCTGGCGCTGGAGCAGGGCGCCGTGCCCGGCCAGCGGCGCTGGTTGAAGCAGCTTCACCCCCGCTCGCGGGGTGCGTTGCGTGCGGCCTGGCGGCGCTTGTGGCGCGATGGCCGCGCTGCCAACCTGGAGCTGGAACTGACCCGCGGCCATGAGCCTTCGCAGCATCTTCGCCTGTGGATGCAGCCGCTGCTGGACATGGACGGCCAGCCCAAGCGCCTGCTCGGCCAGGTGCAGAACATCACCGAGCAGCACCAGACCGATGCGCTGATCCGCTGGCGCACCGAACTGCTGAACCGGGTTTCCGCGCTGGGCCGCATCGGCGGCTGCGAGATCGAAGTGCAGACTCGCAGCATGCAGTGGACCGAGGAGTGCTACCGCATCCATGGCCTGCGCAAGGAACCGATCACCCTCGACCAGGCGTTGGCGCTGTACACGGAGGACTCGCGCAACGCGTTCGAGGCGGCACTCGCCCGTATCGCCAACGGCGGCCTGCCCGAGCAGCTGGACCTGTGCTTCTACCGCCAGTCCGGCCTGCGCGTGTGGGTGCAGGTGCTGATTGAACTGGACCGCCGTGATGGCCTGCCGCCGCGCTTCGTGGTGCTGTTCCGTGACATCACCCGCGAACGCGAGGCCAACGAGCGCATTGAACTGCTGGCCCACTACGATCTGCTGACCGGCCTGCCCAATCGTGTGCTGCTCGGCGAGCAGACCGCCGAGGCCATCGAGGAAGCACGCGACCGCGGAACCTCGCTGGCGATGCTGTTCATCGATCTGGATGGCTTCAAGACCATCAACGACAGCTTCGGCCATGCCACCGGCGATGCGCTGCTGAAGGCGGCGGCCACCCGCCTGCACCAGAACCTGCGCAACAATGACCTGTTCGGCCGCTTCAGTGGCGACGAGTTCATTGTGGTGCTGCGCGACCTGGCCGAGCCGGAAGACGCCGGCCACGTGGCGCGCAAGCTGATCGCCTCGCTGGCCGAGCCGCTGCGCCGTGGCGAGACCACGTTGAAGGTCGGCGCCAGCGTCGGCATCGCGATGCTGGGCGATGCGCAGACCGACTTTGATTCCCTGCTGCGTGCTGCCGACGCCGCGATGTACGCGGCCAAGGAAGCCGGGCGCAATACCTACCAGTACTACAGCCAGGACGCATTGGCCCGCATCCAGCGCCGGCTGGACGTCGAGCATGCCCTGCATGGGGCCATCGAGCGCGACGAGTTCAGCCTGGCCTACCAGCCGTTGCTGCACGCTCACCACGGTGAGCCACCGGCGATCGAGGCACTGTTGCGCTGGCACCGGCCCGGGATTGGCTACTGCAGCCCGGCCGAGTTCATTCCCATTGCCGAAAAGTGCGGCGAGATCGTGCGCATCGGCGACTGGGTGCTGAACGAGGCCTGCCGCCAGGCCACCGCCTGGGACCGCGCCGGACTGCAGTTTGATCGCATCGCGGTCAATGTGTCGGCGGTGCAGCTGCGTGATCGTGGCTTCGCCGAACGCGTGATCGAGATCTGCCATGCCCATGGCTGGCCGCCGCAACGGCTGGAACTGGAGCTGACCGAGTCGGCGTTGATCCGTGACACCGACATCCTGCGCCATTGCTTCGACGTGCTCGAACGGCACGGCGTGCCGCTGGCGGTGGACGACTTCGGCACCGGCTTCTCCAACCTCAATTATCTCAACCGCTTCCCGGTGGGGCGCCTGAAGATCGACCGCAGTTTCGTGCAGGGCATGCTGCACGACTCCGGTACGGCCGAAGTGACCCAGGCCATCGTGCACCTGGGCCATGCGCTGGGCATGAAGGTGGTGGCGGAGGGCGTGGAAACGCACCAGGAAGAAGACATGCTGCGCCGGCAGGGCTGCGACGAGATCCAGGGCTACCTGTACTCGCGCCCGCTCAGCCCGCGCGACCTGGCACAGTGGCTGCGCCAGCCGCAGCCGGTTTCGCTGCGCACCGATGCCAGCGGGGAAGTGGTGCTGGTGCGCTGACAGCCATACTTTGGTAGGTGCCGACCGTTGGTCGGCACGAATGCATGTACCTCGCGATCACCCACGCTCGGCGTGCAACTACTTACCGCGGGTATCCAGTTTGGTTGGTCGCGCCTTGGCCACTGTCGCAGCAAGGGCTTCCAGCTCAGCGAGACGATCTGTCTTCACCAGATGCGCGGCATTCCAGCCACCTTCAACAACCGAGGGTGAGAAGCTGTAGATCTCGTTGGGAGCCAGGTGGCCCAGTAAATCGAGTGCGCGTGCGTACAGGGGCTGCTCGTCATCGTCGGTGGCATCGAGATAGGGCCCATCCAGGTGGTGCAGCAGGAACTCCAGTTTCCAGTTGCGTTCAGTCGCGTCGGCAGTGGCTGCTACATCCGAGTCCGTCGAAACCTGTCCGCTGTGGGGGTCGATGCTGATATGCATGGAGGTGTTTTCTCCACACAAGAGCATCTGGCCGAAAGGTGTCACCGCATAGGCATGGAACCGATCAGCACCCTCCATCGGAGTGCCCTGCAGGAAGGCTGCGACAACCCCTGAGTACAGATGCGGATCGACCAAGATGAGCCTGTCGTCGCGATAGCGTGCGAACCCGTCGCGTCGCCACAGCGCCAGCAGCAGGTCGGGCAGCACGCCCTTCCATGCGGCAAGAGTCGCCTCGGAGAGCGCCTCGCCCCGGGAGCTCGCACCGAAGCTCTCCATGAACGCCCTGGTTTCAAAGCTTGGTTCCTGCGCTTCGATGCCTGGTTCCACCAACGCATTCCTCCCGGCGTCGAATGGCAGATAATCCAGGAATGTCAGCATTCGCTCGGCCTGTGTGGCTTCCTTGTTCGCCTCCTGAGTTGAGATGATGGCCGCTGTGTTTCCAGAGACGAGCAACAATGTTCCCGCCGAAAGGCTTTGCCACGGCTCGCTCAGCACCAGATAGCGCTCGGGTGCCTCGTCTACATCCGCGTCCAGGATGATGACCTGTGGACCATCCCGCAGGCATCCGGCGGAGATCTCGACAGTTGCATCGATCGTACCTGCATCAGGATCGGCCACATCCACAGGTGCAGAGTAGGGCTGTTGAAACTCGCCGAACGACTGGAGCGCCTGGTGAAGGGCGAGCAGGGAGTCGGGATCCACGACGAGCGGTTCTGGGGCAGCCGGGAGCTGCAAAGCAAGTGAAAGGCACAGGGCGGCGCTGGTCATCGGGCTGTGGTCTGATCTGAACCGGAATCGGCTCCTGCACGATGAAGGGCAGAGCGCTCACGGTCCATGCAAACAATCCGAAACACAGGCGCCGACGACGTGTGCGCCTGTGTTAGGACAGCATCCTCGTGTAAGGTGCATTGGCAACCCGGCTTACGCCCACCGATGGGAGAGGGTGTCGATCTCCCTCCACATCTTGAAGTTGTTCAAGGGAAAATAGGGGGGTAGAACCATCGCCTCTACTTCGGTTGCAGCGCAGTGAACGGAGTTGGTTGCGTTCACTTTGCACCAGTTCCCAGGGGTGCCGTAGACGAAGAAGTAGTGCTCCAGGTCAGTCGCATGGACGGGTTCATGTCGACCGATGATTCGCCAATCGCCATCTTGATCGCTTTTTCTGTCAAAGAGTGAGTAGCTATCCAGCACAGTGGGCTTCATAACGGGTTTAGCTTTCTGCAGCTCGACTGGAGTGAGCGACGCCTCTCTCCGGCGGATATCAAGGATATGCGCAAAATGACCCATGGAGTTTTCGGAAATGATCTGTCCGAAGTAGTAGAGCCCATCGTTTCGAGTAAAGCAGAACACGTCGCCTGGTCGAATGAACCGAAGCATGGTTCGGCGCTTCCTGGTCCAGCCATTGAGCGATTCACTGGCGGTCTCACTTTCCTTCTTCATGCTCTTGCGTGCTGGCGTCGCCATGGCTTCTGCCTTGTCGTTCGGCTCCAAGGAAGTCGAGTGTTGAGGGTGGCCGTGGCAGGGTCCATGCAAACAATTCGAAAATCGTGAGTCGCGGGGCATCATCCACGCATGGCGTGGATCTACCTCGAAAATTCCGCCTTCAACTGCATGCGCAGCGTCTCGACAATGGCCGCATAGCGCCGCTTCTGGACCAGGTAGCTGGCCAGGAACAGCGGCAGCACCAGCAGCATTGGCGCCACCATCGGGCGCATCGCCACCAGCGGCAACAGCAGCAACGACAAGATCGCCACGAACCAGCTGCACAGGCCGATCACCCGCACCTCGTGCCGTCGCGCGTTGAGTACGATGCGACCGCGCATCACCGGGAAGTGGCGCAGGCCGAAGCTCGGCGCGAAGCTCTCGCGGAACGCCACGCTGCCATCGGGCAGCGCATGGAAGGCCAGTTGCAGCCATCTGTCCTGGGGCAGGTCACGCTCCAGACTGCCCAGCGAGAGCCGGGCCTGCATGGCCGGCGACGCCGCAATGCGCTCATTGAACAACGTGATGCCCCAGCTGAAATAGCCGGCGACCCAGGCCATCAGCAGGACGGTCTCGATCAACAGCGCTACGATCAGGGCGATGGCCATCGGTCTTCCATGAACGGGATCGGTGGATCATGCCACTGCCCGGACAGTAGATCCACGCCATGCGTGGATGGCAGGCGGTCCGAGCCACCATGCGGGTGGGGCCGCCCAGCGACTCAAGCAGCCTCTTGGCGTCAGTCCTCTTCCACCAGATCGCTAAGATCCAGAATCCGTGGAGCAGCACTGTGCGCAACGACGCTTTGGATCATTCCGGGCTTGGGCCGAAGTGAATAGGCTCGCATCGTGTGGATGGGATTGAACTCCAGCCACGGGCAGGATGAATGCCCCACGATAACCGGCATGTTGAAACTGATGTCCTTGGGATCATCCAGTGGGAGAGTCCATTTGCCGCCGTGATGCTGACACACGGTTTCCCCAAGATATCGTGCAAACACAACTCTCAAGGCAGCCTGCTCGTCCTTCGATAACGTTGCGGCCATCAACGTGTACAGGGTTTCGAGGCGATCAAGGCTCTCCAGGCTACCGTCTAGGTCGACGCCGCGCTGCTGCGCCTGCTCGATCAGCCATTCAATCTGATCGTCCATGATGATCAGAAACTGTTCAAAGGCTTCTTGCGCTTCTTCCGGATTGAATGCCATGACGCTGTCAAGGAGGGAGAGCGATGAGTGTGCCCGGAGCCGGTGATTCAGACCATGCAACAAATCTGAAATGGTGGGTGGCCGCTGCCATTTCATCCACGCATGGCGTGGATCTACCTCAGTGCTTCGCCATCCAGCCCGAGATCCCACGCCAGGCCCAGCAGCGCCTCGTCCGCCCGCGACGGGGCCGGGCGCGCGTCCGCCAGCTGCTGCAGCTCGCGGATCTCCTCGCGTGCCACATCCTCCAGCTGTTGCAGCTGCTCACGCACGCTCGCGTTGCGCGGGCGTTCGGTGTCGGTGAGGGCGGGCAAGGCGCGGATCAGGGTCATGGTGCGCGTACAGGATGCATCCAATGGCGGGTTACAGGCAAAGGCCCCGGACGAACCGGGGCCTTGCGGGCTGCCGGCGAGGGCAGCGGACATCAGGATCAGAACAGCTCGACGGTGCCGGCGCCCATGCTCTGCTGGGCAACCGGCTTGTGCGGCGGGCGTTCCCATTCGCTGCGCAGTTCGCGCAGGCGGTTGCCGGTGCGCTGCAGGGCGGTGGCGATCTCTTCGTCGAACACGCCGCCATTGCGGTGCAGCAGTTCCTGCAGCGCCACCGCTTCACGGTTGATCGCGGTCAGGCGGTCCAGGTGGGTGTGCACGCCGCCCAGGGCCTGGGTGGCGATGTCCTCGAACTGCAGGGCGCGCACGGCCTCGGCCACGCTGCCATCGATCGCACGGGCGCACTCGGACACTTCACGCATGCCGTCGCCCAGCGAGGCATTGATCTGGGCCACGTTGTCGAGCATCGCCGCCGCTTCCTGGCGTGCTTCGCGGGAGCGGTCCATGTCGCGCGAGGCCATGTGCGAGACCGTCTCGCGCACCTTGGCAATGGCGTCCTTGGAGCTGTGTGCCAGCTTGCGGATCTGCTCGTTGAAGGTGGTCGAGCGCTCGGACAGGTTGCGCACTTCGTCGGCGACCACGGCGAAGCCACGACCGGCTTCACCGGCACGCGCCGCTTCGATGGCCGCGTTCAGCGCCAGCAGGTTGGTCTGGTCGGCGATCGACTTGACGTCTTCCAGCAGCGCGAAGATGCCATCCAGGTGCTGCGCCATCTGGTCGATGTGCTGCACGGTGGTGCTGCTCTGGCCGCTCACTTGTTCCAGCGCTTCCACCAGCTGCTCCATGCGATGGCTGGCGTGCTGGGCGAAACGGGCAACGTCGAGGCCAGCATTACCTTCATCACCGGCGCGGTCGACGATGCGCGACAGGGCCTGGCTCTGCTGGCGCGACTTGCGGTTCATCGCATCGAAGCTGCCACCGAGGCTGGAGACGGCCTGGCGGATCAGGTCACGGGCGCGTTCCACTTCGCCGCGCGAGCCCTCAATCTCGTTGCCGACGAAGTTGCGCAGTTCGGTCAGCAGCTGGTCCTGCTCACGCAGGACACGGGCATGTTCCGGGGAACGGTGCGCCTGGGCGCGGGTGGTCCACCACGCAAAGCCGAGCCAGCTCAGCGTCATCGTGGTCAGGATCGCCCAGCGCAGGGCGGCCGGCCATTCGAAACCGATGGCGAAGGGGAGCAGCAGGGTCAGAGCCAGGGGGGCGGCCAGACGGATGAAAATGCGTGAGTACATGGACGTTCTCGGGAGGTGCACGGAGGATGTATCGGCCGTACCCCCTTTCTCTTTAACGTCGATGTGCCCCGAAGTGCATTCTGAATGCACCGGTTTTCCGGCGCTGGCGGTGATTCGGTGTCCGATTCCCTTTTCCATGGAAAAGCGCCCGGACCCCATGCGCTTACGCCAGCTGGCGGTCCACCGCCTCGATCATCGCCTTGCGGCCGAACAGGAAGTCCCAGTAGCTGCCGCCCAGCTGCCGCCACAGCACCGCCGAGCGCACCGCTGCCAGCAGCAGGGCGCGGATCTCGGCCACCACGCCAGCCTGGCCCAGGTAGTGCGGGTTGCCCTGCACCATCACCCGCGGCTTGAGGTGGCTGATGGTGTCCGCGTACAGGCTGCCCAGGCTGGCCAGCACATCCGGGTGGCCGCTGTCGCCCAGCTCGGCGGCCTGGCGCTGGGCGCGCTCGATGCCCGAGGCGACCTTGTTCACCGTGGCGCCATCCTGAACGAAGCGGCGCTCCAGCTGCAGCACCGACAGGGCCAGCTTGGGCAGGATCGGATCCTGGCCCTGGTTGCGGAAGTAGTTGTGCAGCAGGCGCAGCCCGGCCTTCAGTGCATGGCGGTCTCCGAACACCGCCTGCGGCGAGGACGCATCGACACGGAACACGCTGTCCACGGCGGTGCGCACGGCGGCGGCGTCGGAATGGCCGGTATCGGCGATGCGGCGGACCTGCTGCAGGGCCTGGGCAATGCCGGCCAGGGCCAGGACGCGGTCGTCGACAGTGAAACTCATGCAGCGGATACCTCAAAAGGGGAAGGGGTGGTGCGCAGGCGCTGTTCCAGCGGCGCATCGGTGGCGGCGATCACCGCGCCACCCAGGCACACATCACCGTCATACAGCACCAGCGATTGACCGGGGGTAACGGCACGCTGCGGGCGCGCGAAGGTGACCAGCACGCTGCCATCGTCCAGCACCTGGACCGTACACGGCTCGTCAGGTTGGCGGTAGCGGGTCTGGGCGGTGCATTCGAAGCGCCGTGCCGGCGGCGAGCCGGCGATCCAGTGCGCGGTTTCCGAACGCAGCCGGTTGGAAAGCATCCACTTGCTGTCGCGGTCCTGGTCGACGTACAGCACGTTGCTGGCCACATCCTTGCCGACCACGTACCACGGTGCGGCCGGGCGGCCGCGTACGCCGCCGATGTTCAGGCCCTCGCGCTGACCCAGCGTGAAATAGAACACGCCCGGGTGTTCGGCGATCACGGTGCCATCGGCCGGGTCCACGATCTGCCCAGGTTTGGCCGGCAGGTAGCGGCCGAGGAAGTCGCGGAAGTCGCGCTCGCCGATGAAACAGATGCCGGTGGAATCCTTCTTGGCGTGGGTCGGCAGGCCGACGTCGCGCGCAATCCGGCGCAGGTCGGTCTTTTCCAGGTCGCCGATCGGGAACAGGGTCGCTGCCAGCTGCGCCTGGCCCAGCTGGTGCAGGAAGTAGCTCTGGTCCTTGGAGCGGTCGGCGCCACGCAGCAGCAGCCATTGGCCACCGCGCTGGGCTACGCGCGCGTAATGGCCGGTGGCGATGCGCTCGGCGCCCAGCTCGCGGGCGGCATCCAGGAAATGCTTGAACTTCACCTCGCGGTTGCACAGCACGTCCGGGTTCGGCGTGCGGCCAGCGGCGTACTCGGCCAGGAAGTGCTCGAACACACCCTGCCAGTACTCGCTGGAGAAGTCCCGGAAGTGGAACGGGATACCGAGCAGGCCGCATACGGCGACCGCATCGCGGCGGTCATCCTCAGCGCGGCAGTCACCGCTGCCGTCGTCGGCCCAGTTCTGCATGAACAGGCCTGCCACGGCCTCGCCCTGCTGTACCAGGCGCCAGGCCGCGACGGAAGAGTCTACGCCACCGGAGACGCCCACCATCACGCGCGGCGTGCTCATGCGACCTCCCGGACCAGCGAAAGCGGATGGCGCTGGCCACCCAGGTAATCAGCCACCACCTGCCAGACCAGCGGGCTGCGCTGGCGCTCGCCGGCGGCCTGCAGCTCGGCCGGGGTCAGCCACAGCGCGCGGTCGATGCCGGTGTCCAGCGGCTGCGCCGGGTCGTGCGAGAGCGGGCGCGCTGCGTAGCAGAAGCGCAGGAACGCGGTGCCGTCGCTGGCAGTCCACTGGTAGCAGCCGATGAAATGGGTCAGCTGCACCGTCCAGCCGGTTTCCTCGCGGGTCTCGCGCAGGGCTGCCTCGGCCAGGCTTTCGCCCGGCTCGAGGTGGCCGGCAGGCTGGTTCAGCACCTGGCGGCCGTCGATGGTCTCTTCAACCAGCAGCACGCGGCCGCCGTCGACCACCACCGTGGCGACGGTGGCGTGCGGTGCCCAGCGCGGGTCCGGCGTGGCGTTCAACTCAGAACTCGTCCTTCTTGGTCAGCTCCAGCTCCATCGCGTCGGCGGTGCGGATGGCCGCATCGATGGCGTCGCTGAGCTGGTCCGGGGTGGCATCGGCATCGATCTTCACCACGAACATGGCGGTGGTGTCCTGCTTGACCCAGCCGCCCATCTTGGCGTCCTGCGAATCTTCCAGCAGGCGGTTGGCCACGGCCACCGGGAACTGCTTGGTCTTGGCGTTGTACGCCGGCGACCAGATCTCGCGGATGTTGTGGCTGCCGAAATCTTCCACCGCCGAGCGCACGTAGACCATCTGGGTGCGGTCACCCTCGACGTCGAAGACCATGCGGTAGTCTCCGTCCTCGTCGACTTCATAGGTATAGCCCAGCTTGTCCAGGTGGCGGCCCACGGACTTGTCGGCGGTGGTTGCGGCGGTGGCGGCGCCGGCAGGAGCCAGGGCGATCAACAGGGCGGTAAGAAGGGTCCTTTTCATGAAGATCCTGTGAAACAGTGTTGAGAGAGGATGCAATTGTGACGGCGGCCGTGCGTGCCGTCCAATCTGCGGCGGGCCGACGCAGGCTTCTCCGAGCCTCTATAATGGACGGATGCCCCATGAGTCCTCCCCCGATTCCCAGCACGAGCACGGCGTTGCCGTAGAACCTGCGCGCCCGGAAGTGGCGCCGCCGCCGTTCTACCAGGTGATGCTGCTCAATGACGACTACACCCCGATGGATTTCGTGGTGGACGTGCTCCAGCAGTTCTTCAACATGGACCTGGACAAGGCCACGCAGGTGATGCTGCACGTCCATACCCGCGGCCGTGGCGTGTGCGGGGTGTTCACCCGCGAAGTGGCCGAGACCAAGGTGGCCCAGGTCAACGAGTATTCGCGGATGAACCAGCATCCGCTGCTGTGCACGATGGAGAAGGCCTGACCGGCCTTTTGTAGAGCCGAGCCCATGCTCGGCTGCTGTTCGTGCAGGTATCCAGATCGCTGGCAGAGCAGCCGAGCGCAGGCTCGGCTCTACAGCCGGATCACGCTTCCGCCAGCGCCTGCAACGCCATCCTGGCGACCGATTCGTCCACAACCGCTGGGTCGCCATCATCGCGGAACCACACCGCCGACAGCCCTGCGCTGGCAGCGACCCAACGCAGCAGGCGGGTGCGCTCGAGGCCGGCCAGCGCGGTCACCTGTTCTACGCGCGCGGCAAACCGCTCGGGCCGGGTGGCCACATGGATGCCGGGGCCGCAGAGGTCCGGGTTGCTGAACAGCGTCGTGTAATCGAACGCGCGATCGCCCAGCAGCCGCTTCGGGTCGATCGCCAGCCAGCCGCGCGCGCCGAAATCGAGCACGTTGTCGTGGTGCAGGTCGCCGTGCAGCGGCCGGATCTCCTGTTCGTCACGCAGCACCCCCTCCGCCAGTGATCTGCACTGTTCCAGCAGTGGCGGCAGCGCAGCCCTTGGCTGCAGCAGGTCGGCGAACCATCTACGCAGGCAGACCAGTTCCGCTGGGCGTGCGCTCCGTGGCCGGTGCAGCCGCTGCAGGACCTGGCACAGGACCGTGGTGCAGGCGTCATCGTCGCCCGCGATCGAGCGTTGCCGCAGCGAATCGCCTTCGGCGCGCTCGATCAGGATTGCCGGCCCCTCGTGGGCCAGCAAGCGGGCAGCGCCATCACCGTCCCACCAGCGCAGCAGGCGGTGGCTGTTCTGCTCCTCCGCTTCGCTGCTGATCTTCAGCATCGCCGGCGCGCCGGCAGCGGTCAGCACCGGCCAGAGCCGGGCGTGGGGCGTGCAGATGGCCGGGCCATCACGCCGCAATCGCCAGCGGCTCAGGTAGGGTTCGCTCATACCGGTTGAGGTCTTCTGGAGTGAATGAAGATCAAGCGTTCTGCAGTGCTAACGCCATCTGAACGCAGCAATCCGCTAGGGTGATGGAAATCGCGTAGTCAGGCCGCATATTGTTCCCATCTGCCGCCGGAGTAATCCATGTTCAGCAAAGACCTCGAACACACCATCGGCCAGTGCTACAAGCGCGCCCGTGAGGCCCGGCATGAGTTCATGACGGTCGAACACCTGCTGTTGGCACTGCTCGACAACCCGTCCGCCCAGGCCGTACTGAAGGCCTGCGGTGCCGACGCCGAACGCCTGCGCCAGGAGCTGGAGCAGGCCATCGAGGCCTCGGTGTCCCGCCTGGCCGAAGATGACGGCCGTGACACCCAGCCGACCCTGGGCTTCCAGCGGGTGCTGCAGCGGGCCGTGTACCACGTGCAGTCCTCGGGCAAGAAGGAGGTCACCGGCGCCAACGTGCTGGTCGCCATCTTCGGCGAAAAGGACTCCCACGCCGTCTACTACCTCAACCAGCAGGATGTCACCCGGCTGGATGTGGTCAATTACCTGTCCCACGGCATCGCCAAGCTGGGCGAGGAAGGCGAGCAGCCGTCCTCTTCCTCCGAGGGTGAGGGCCGCATGGAAGGCGGGGATGGCGAGCCGAAGGGCGATGCCCTGACCGAATTCGCCAGCAACCTCAACGAACAGGCCCGGTCCGGCCGCATCGATCCGCTGGTCGGTCGTGGCGATGAGATCGAGCGCACCATCCAGGTCCTGTGCCGGCGCCGCAAGAACAATCCGCTGTACGTGGGCGAGGCTGGCGTGGGCAAGACCGCCATCGCCGAGGGCCTGGCCCGCTGCATCGTCGAGGGCTCGGTGCCCGACGTGCTGGCCGACGCGGTGATCTACTCGCTCGACCTGGGCGCGCTGGTGGCCGGCACCAAGTACCGCGGCGACTTCGAGAAGCGGCTGAAGGGTGTGTTGACCGCGCTGAAGAAGGTGCCCAACGCCGTGCTGTTCATCGACGAGATCCACACCATCATCGGCGCCGGCTCGGCGTCGGGTGGCACCATGGATGCGTCCAACCTGATCAAGCCGGCGCTGGCCTCCGGCGAGCTGCGCTGCATCGGCTCGACCACCTTCCAGGAATATCGCGGCATCTTCGAGAAGGACCGGGCGCTGGCCCGCCGCTTCCAGAAGATTGATATCGTAGAGCCGACCGTGGGCGAGGCCTACGAGATCCTGCAGGGCCTGAAGTCCAAATACGAGCTGCACCACAGCGTGACCTATTCGGACGAAGCGCTGCAGGCGGCGGTGGACCTGTCGGTGAAGCACATCGGCGACCGCCTGCTGCCGGACAAGGCCATCGACGTGATCGACGAGGCCGGTGCCCGCCAGCGCCTGCTGCCGGAAGGCCAGCGCAAGGAGCTGATCGACGTCGAGGAAGTGGAAGCGATCGTGGCCAAGATGGCGCGTATCCCGACCAAGCAGGTCAGCGCCACCGACAAGGACGTGCTGCAGCATCTGGAGCGCAACCTGAAGATGGTGATCTTCGGGCAGGATCCGGCGATCGAGACGCTGTCCTCGGCGATCAAGCTGGCCCGCTCGGGCCTGGGCAACCCGGAGAAGCCGATCGGCAACTTCCTGTTCGCCGGCCCGACCGGCGTCGGCAAGACCGAGGTGACCAAGCAGCTGGCGCTGCAGCTGGGCATTGAGCTGGTCCGCTTCGACATGTCCGAGTACATGGAGCCGCATTCGATCAGCCGCCTGATCGGCGCCCCTCCGGGCTATGTCGGCTTCGACCAGGGCGGCCTGCTGACCGAGAAGATCGTCAAGACACCGCACTGCGTGCTGCTGCTGGACGAGATCGAGAAGGCGCACCCGGACATCTTCAACATCCTGCTGCAGGTGATGGACCGCGGCGTGCTGACCGATACCAACGGTCGTGAAGCCAACTTCAAGAACGTGGTGCTGGTGATGACCACCAATGCCGGCGCGGCACAGGCCTCGCGGCGCTCGATCGGCTTCACCAAGCAGGACCATGCCACCGATGCGATGGAGACCATCCGCCGCAGCTTCACCCCGGAGTTCCGCAACCGCCTCGATGCGGTGGTGCAGTTCCAGGCGCTGGGCTTCGAGCACATCCTGCGCGTGGTTGACAAGTTCCTGATCGAGCTGGAGATGTTGCTGCAGGACAAGCACGTGAGCCTGTCGGCCACCCCGACCGCCCGCGACTGGCTGGCCCACCACGGCTTCGACCCGCTGATGGGTGCGCGCCCGATGGCCCGCGTGATCCAGGACAAGATCAAGCGTCCGCTGGCCGACGAGCTGCTGTTCGGCAAGCTGGTCAACGGTGGCAAGGTCAGCATCGATGTCCGCGACGACGAGCTGGTGGTCGAGACCCAGGCCGAGCCGGAGCGGCTGCTGCCGGTTACGGTGGAGTGAGCTGAAGGCTTGGCGTGAAAGACTGGGAATGACAAGGGCGGCTTCGGCCGCCCTTGTCCTGTCTGCTGTCACCGGCTGCGGCGGCGCGCTTCGCGCTTGAACCGCCCGGCATCGATCGGCTCGATGCGCGCAACCTCGCAGCTGCCGCGACCGGTGTCCATAGCGCTTCGGCCCTCGCTGCACAGCTCGTCAGCCTCCTTGCCGTCGGTCTTGAAGCCGAGGCGGGTGGCCAGCACGGCAGAAGGGCAGCTGTTGCGGAAATGCACCACATAGTGGTCTTCACCGGCGCGAAGCAGGACGTTCCTGTCAGCGCCGGCGCGAACGATCTGCTGTTCGCCGGTCAGTGGTACGCATTGCGCCGGCGGGGTGCCAGCGGCATGGGCGGGCGGCGCCAGGGTGATGGCAGACAAAGCCAGGGGGACCAGCAGGGAAGACAGGTTCATGGCGGGGCAGGGGCGGCGATCCGGACTGGATCGGATTCCAGGTTGCCGCAGCCGCTGCAAATGCGAATCTGCCGCAAGCAAGGCTGACCGACGTCACGGTGAGATCGGTCACGATGACCTTTGGCGCGTCAGGCGGCGATTGAGCGGAATCCTTGCTGGCGCCCTTGGTCGCCGGCATCCTCGATGACGAATGCGACTGCCTCATGTGGAATATGCAGGCGCTGCTTGAGTGTGCTGCCCATGTGTGGGACCTCGCGCTGCACGGCCAGATACAGTGGGTGGGATGCGTCCATGCTGGTACAGACCAGGCAGGGCTGGCCGAACCAGGTGCCGTCCGGCCCCTTGCTGGCGTAGCAGCGGCTGGTGACGGACTGCGGGTCCAGGACGATCAGGTAGGTCATGCGCGCAGCGCCCTCTGTGAAGAACGCGTTGAGTCTAGAGTTCCGGCGCGATGCTGGATTTCAGACAAGGACGAAAATCGAACGGCCCCGGAGACTTTGACTTTATTCCGTGCACGACAAAGGGCCGGAAGCGAGGCCGGCCCTGTCGGAGTGGCGCACTGCGCCGACCGCTTACTTCATGCGGTAGGTGATACGGCCCTTGGTCAGGTCGTACGGGGTCATTTCAACCTTGACCCGGTCACCGGTGAGGATGCGGATGTAGTTCTTGCGCATGCGGCCGGAGATGTGGGCGATGATTTCGTGCCCATTTTCCAGACGAACGCGGAAAGTGGTGTTCGGCAGCGTCTCGCTGACGGTGCCCTCGAACTCGATGGAATCGTCTTTCGACATGTAGTCCTGTGCGGTTCAGAAAACGGCCACGCTGGGCCTAAGGCGCGGTATTTTACGCGTGATGGGCCCGGCTTGCAAAGTTTGTGTTAACCCCCGGCCAAACGCCGTGCTGGCAAGCGTCCGACCGCCTGGGTCCAGGGGCCTTCACGGCCGTCACGGTGTACGGCCTGACGGACGTGCTCCAGAAAGTCCGCGCGCGGCAGGTGCTCGGCGCCCATCCGCAGCAGGTGCGGGTTCTCCACCTGGGCATCGATCAGTTCCCAGCCCCAGTCACGCAGGGTGGATGCGAGGGCGGCCAGGGCGATCTTGGAGCCGCCGCTGGCGCCACTGAACATGCTTTCGCCGAAGAACATCGATCCGATCGCCACCCCATAGATGCCGCCGACCAGCGTCTGCCGGTCCCAGACCTCGAAGGAATGGGCAAAGCCGAGGTCGTGCAGCTGGCCATAAGCCTCGACCATCGCCGGGCTGATCCACGTACCGTCCTGGCCGGGCCGCGGAGAGGCGGCGCAGGCGCGCATCACCTGGCCAAACGCGGTGTCGGCAGTGACCTCCCAGTCGCAGCCACGCAGCTGGCGGCGGAAGCGGCTGGACAGGTGCACGCCGTCGGTGCGGAACACCATGCGCGGGTCAGGCGACCACCACAGGATCGGTTCGCCCTCGCTGAACCACGGAAAGATGCCACCGGCATAGGCGTTGAGCAGGCGCGCCGGATGCAGGTCGCCGCCCACCGCGAGCAGGCCATCGGGCTGGCGCAGTGCGGTCTCGGCCGGAGGGAAGGGCGCGTCCGGCGCATCGGCCAGGCGCCAGGGCAGCTGGCGGGTCATGCCGGCATTGTATTCGCCGTGGTGACGTGTGATGTCTGCCGCCATGACTGTCCACCGACGACCGGCCCCGTATTAGCGCGTGGCTCGCCTGTCGGTTTCGCTTCTTTTTGGGATTTGTTGCATTCCCCTGAACGGTAGTGCCAGTCACCCTGTGGGCTCATTCTTTAAGCGCGGACTACCGTGAGAACTACTGACACCGTGCAAGAACTGCTTGAGTTGGCCCGAATGTCGGCTCGCTCAGATAAAGCCATGGTTGCGATGCTGGATCTCTATGAGCGTAATCCTGCCGCCGTCTCGACACTGCTCATCTCGGCGATGAAGGCCCCTGTGGAAAGGAACGGGATGTTTAGGGCTGCGGCTGAGTTGCTGCCGGATGACAGTGCCGCAGAGGTTTGCCGGTTTGCCTGGAGTGAGTTCAAGAACGGTAGCCGCCACTGGCTGGTGGCCGGGATTGCGGCGCAGGCGGCCTATCGCGTCCCCGGATTGCTTCATGATGACTGGGATGCCGTCCTTCGCCTGTCGGCTCAGGAGCCAGTAGAAGGTCCATTCTGGTGGGAACTGCCGATTGAGGTCGGCCGGAGATGGATCCAGGAGGCAAGAGGGGCGTCGGCGTCTGCTGCTGGTTTGCCAGGATTACCGCTGGAGATGAGTGGGGTCGTGGAGTTCCAGGACGCCGCGCGTGACCTATCCGGTTCACGGGATGGGCCTTGGGCGGCAATTGGAAGGGAGGGATTGTCTGGTCTTGAGCTGGGGTCCGGACGCGCGCTGCATGGAGGGCGTGGTCTCCACCTGCGTTTCAGTGCGAAGCATCAGCGCTTGCAGCTGGCACAATTCACAAGGGTCGAGCGCCGCCTCCAGCGTCTACATCCCACCTGGAAGGATGGGAATGCGCAGGCAACGGGGCATATGGGCGGTCGCCTGGAGGGGCGATGTGGAATATGCAACTCCCCGTTGCAGCGCTTGCTGGAACTGGAGCTGGCGTTGATCGGTCCGTGCACCCTCTCGAAGGTGACGCTCGGCATATGTCTGGACTGCCCTGACAATGGAGAGTCTGGCTGGTGCCACGGAGATCCCGTGTATTTCCGCCACGATACACAGGGCCTTCCCAGCGCCCATGAATCGCAGGTATTCGATCCGCGGGCATGTCCTGAAACGTCAACCAACCTGATTGAGGCGGAGGTCGATCTGGTCGAGCTTCGGGGCCGGTTCTGGCAACCGCCGAATTATGTGGGTGGCTGGCAGAACTACAGCCGGGTGGGCGGACTGCCATCCTGGATCCAGAGCGGGCTCTATCTGTCCTGTCCCGACTGCTGCCGCACAATGTTCTTTGTCATGCAGCTCGATTCCCACATTCCTTTGGACGATGGCTCCCTGATGCAGTGGATGAATGGAGGAATGCTCTATACGTTCTGGTGTGACCATTGCCAGATCAGTGGGCACTACAGCCAGTACTCCTAGCTCATCCGAGCAAGCTCGACTCTACGTTCCTACGCGGAACGGCCCATGCCCCTGCAATTCCTGCTGGTACCGCCGCACACTCTGCCGCTCCTGCCGGCACCAGTCCTGCAGTGCTTCTGCGAACTCCGGATCGGCCACCCAGTGCCGGCTGCGCACCAGCGTCGGCAGGAATCCCCGCGCCAGCTTGTGCTCGCCCTGAGCGCCGGGCTCGAAACGGCTCAGGCCTTCGCGCAGGCAGTACTCGATGCCCTGGTAGTAACAGGCCTCGAAATGCAGGCCGGGCAGGGTAGCGCCACCCCAGTAGCGGCCGTACAGCGTGTCGCCACCGCGCAGGCACAGCGCGCCGGCAATCGGCTCGCCGTCCTGTTCGGCCAGGAACAGCACCAGTCCGCGCCCCAATGAAATGGCCAGATGGCGCAGGAAGGCCTCGGTCAGTGCCGGGGCGTTGCCGTACTCGAGGAAGGTCTGCAGGTAGAAGCGGTACATCGCCTGCAGGTCGGCGCGGCCGGCTTCATCGCCGTGTACCACGCGGAAGCTGATGCCCTGGCGGGTGACCTTGGCCCGTTCCTGGCGGATGTTCTTCCGATGCTTGTGGTTCATCGCACAGAGGAACTGCTCGAATGTCGCCCAGTCACCCGGGTTCTGCCACTGGAACTGCACGTCCTCGCGCAGCAGCCAGTCATCGCCGAACAGGGCCTCGTCCACTGCGGTGTGGAAGTTGATATGGGCCGAGGATACCTCCAGCGCGGGCAGGGCCTCGCGCAATGCCGAAAGCAGGGCGGCGCGCCCTGAATCGTGACGTGCCAACAACCGCGGGCCAGTGACCGGCGAGTAAGGTACTGCGCCCAGCCACTTCGGATAGTAGTCGCGGCCATGCCGCGCATACGCGTTGGCCCAGGCATGGTCGAACACGAACTCGCCGTGCGAATTGGTCTTCAGGTAACCCGGAATGGCGCCGACCAGCGTGCCGCCCTCCCACAGCGTGAAGTGCCGGGCCTGCCAGCCCCAGTCCTCGCGCAGGCAACCGTGCTGTTCAAGCCCGGAAAGGAAGGCGTGGCTGACGAATGGGTTGCGGCCGTCGTGCAGGGCATCCCAGTCGGTCGCGGCAATGGACTGCAGGGAGTGGAGAAAGCGGGGGGAAGGCATGGGAGAAGGATAGGGCAGATGAAACAGAAAGGCCGACGCACTGGCGTCGGCCTATCATCCGGAGTCGGGCGTGGCTCGACCCTGCAGGAGCGGGTCAGCCTCTCAGCTGGCCTTGCCCTGGGCGTCCAGGTAGCGCTCGGCGTCCAAGGCGGCCATGCAGCCGAAGCCGGCCGAAGTGATCGCCTGGCGGTAGTGCTGGTCGGCCACGTCGCCGGCAGCAAATACGCCTTCCACCGAGGTCTGGGTGGCGTTGCCGCCCAGGCCCGAGCGGATCTCCAGGTAGCCGTTGTTCATCGCCAGCTGGCCGTCGAACAGCTGGGTATTCGGATGGTGGCCGATGGCCACGAAGAAGCCGTGGGCGTCGATGTCACGGGTACTGCCGTCCAGCGTCGACTTCACGCGCACGCCGGTCACGCCGGCGTCGTTGCCCAGCACTTCCTCCACCTGGTGGTGCCAGACGGTCTCGATCTTGCCGGCAGCAACCTTGGCAAACAGCTTGTCCTGCATGATCTTTTCCGCCTTCAGGGTGTCGCGGCGGTGGACCAGATAGACCTTGCGGGCGATGTTGGACAGGTAAAGGGCCTCTTCCACGGCGGTGTTGCCACCGCCGACCACGACCACGTCCTGGTCGCGGTAGAAGAAGCCGTCACAGGTGGCGCAGGCGGAGACGCCGCGGCCCTTGAAGGTCTCTTCGGTCGGGATGCCCAGGTACTTGGCGGTCGCGCCGGTGGCGATGATCAGCGCATCGCAGGTGTACTCGTGGCTGTCGCCGATCAGCTTGAACGGGCGCTGCGACAGGTCGGCGGTGTGGATGTGGTCGAAAATGACCTCGGTCTCGAAGCGCTCGGCGTGGGCCTGCATGCGCGCCATCAGGTCCGGGCCCATCAGGCCGTGGGCGTCACCCGGCCAGTTGTCCACCTCGGTGGTGGTCATCAGCTGGCCGCCCTGCTGCAGGCCGGTGATGACGACCGGCTTCAGGTTGGCGCGGGCGGCGTAGACGGCGGCGGTCCAACCGGCCGGTCCGGAACCGAGGATGACGAGGCGCTGGTGGCGGGAGGGCAGGCTGGTGCTCATGTAGACTCGCGAAAAGGTAGATGGGACAAGGCGCTGGCGATGTTTGCGCAGCATCCGTGGCTGGTCATAGAGTGGCGGCTGGGGCAGGGCGATTCAAGCCGATGAACGGAACGCCGTCATCCAGCAGTGGTTTCGGCCCTCGGATTGCCCTGTCGGACGTCGCATAACTGAAAACTGACGCCGTCTCATTTATTATCAATCACTAACAGCGCATTCCAAAGGTATGGTCTAAGGTGGCGAAGCAGGTCCCCGAACGCTCCAAGTCCGACGACAGCAAGGCGTCACGTCGCACGGCCGCGGCGGCGACGACCGACAATCCACGCCGCCAGCGCCTCTGGCGCGACCTGGGCCTGATCGCCATCGCGCCGGCCCTGCTGTATCTGGCGGCCAGTCTTTTCACCTATTCAGCGACTGATCCGGGCTGGTCGCACACCGGCAGCGTGGTTGCGCCGGTGCACAACCTGGGCGGCCGCGCCGGCGCCTGGATCGCCGACGTGCTGCTGCAGCTGTTCGGCTACATCGCCTTCCTGCTGCCGGTGGTGCTCGGCGCGCTGGCGTGGATCGCCATGTTCGGCCTCAAGCGCGAGAGCAAGGGCGAGAACGACCTGGATCCGGCATTGCGCCTGGTCGGTCTGGTCGGTTTCCTGATCGCCGGCACCGGCTTCCTGCATGTGCGCCTGTTCAGTGGCGATGTCGCCAGTGCCGGCGGCATCCTCGGCAAGCTGGTCGGCAATTCGCTCACGGTGGGCTTCGGCGCGTTGGGGGCGAACCTGTTCGTGCTGGTGCTGCTGCTGGCCTCGATCACCCTGGCCACCGGGCTGTCCTGGTTCACGGTGATGGAGAAGATCGGCCGCGGCGTGATGTCGCTGGCGCCGTTGCTGGAACGCAAGAAGGAAGAAGTCACCGAGTGGAAGCAGACCCGGGTGATGCGCGAGGAACGCCAGGAAGTACGCAAGGCCGACGCCGAGGTGCGCGCCAAGCGCGAGCCGGTGAAGATCGAGCCGCGTCCGGAGCCGGTGATCGAGAAGAGTGATCGGGCCAAGCGCGATACCCAGATTCCGATGTTCCGCGGCGTCAACGGCGATGGTTCCGACCTGCCGCCGCTGGCGCTGCTGGATGATCCCAAGCCGCAGCCGAAGGGCTACGACGAAGAAACACTGGAAACCCTGTCGCGGCAGATCGAGTTCAAGCTGAAGGACTTCCGCATCGATGCGCAGGTGGTCGGCGCCAATCCCGGCCCGGTCATCACCCGCTTCGAGATCGAGCCAGCACCGGGTATCAAGGTCAGCCAGATCAGTTCGCTGGACAAGGACATCGCGCGTGGCCTGTCGGTGAAGTCGGTGCGCGTGGTCGATGTCATTCCGGGCAAGTCGGTGATCGGCCTGGAAATCCCCAACGTCACCCGCGAGATGATCTTCCTGTCCGAACTGCTGCGCTCGAAGGAATATGACAAGTCGGCCAGCGTACTGACCCTGGCGCTGGGCAAGGACATTGCCGGTCGCCCGACCGTGGCCGACCTGGCACGCATGCCGCATCTGCTGGTGGCCGGTACCACCGGTTCGGGCAAGTCGGTGGCGGTCAATGCGATGGTGCTGAGCCTGTTGTTCAAGGCCTCGCCGAAAGACCTGCGGATGCTGATGATCGACCCGAAGATGCTCGAACTGAGCGTCTACCAGGGCATCCCGCACCTGCTGGCGCCGGTGGTCACCGACATGAAGGAGGCCGCCAACGGCCTGCGCTGGTGCGTGGCCGAGATGGAGCGCCGCTACAAGCTGATGAGCGCGGTGGGCGTGCGCAACCTGGCCGGCTTCAACAAGAAGGTGAAGGAAGCCCAGGACGCCGGCCAGCCGCTGATGGACCCGCTGTTCAAGCCGAACCCGGAGCTGGGCGAGGCACCGCGTCCGCTGGAGACGCTGCCGTTCATCGTCATCTTCATCGACGAATTCGCCGACATGATGATGATCGTCGGCAAGAAGGTGGAAGAGCTGATCGCGCGCCTGGCGCAGAAGGCGCGAGCGGCCGGCATCCACCTGATCCTGGCCACGCAGCGCCCGTCGGTGGACGTGATCACCGGCCTGATCAAGGCCAACATCCCGACCCGTATCGCCTTCCAGGTCAGCTCCAAGATCGACTCGCGCACCATCCTCGACCAGTCCGGCGCGGAAACCCTTCTCGGCCATGGCGACATGCTGTACCTGCCGCCGGGCACCGCGCTGCCCGAGCGTGTGCACGGTGCGTTCGTGTCCGACGATGAAGTGCACCGCGTGGTCGAGCACCTCAAGGCGATGGGCCCGGCCGACTATGTCGACGGGGTGCTGGACGAGGTGCAGACGATGGGCGACGGCGTGGTCGTCGGTGCCACCGGCCTGCCCGAGACCAGTGCAGCCGGCGACGAGTCCGACCCGCTGTATGACGAAGCGCTGCGGGTGGTCACCGAGACCCGCCGCGCCTCGATTTCCGGCGTGCAGCGCCGGCTGAAGATCGGCTACAACCGTGCAGCGCGACTGATCGAGGCCATGGAAGCGGCCGGCGTGGTCAGCCCGCCCGAGCACAACGGCGACCGCACGGTGCTGGCACCGCCGCCGCCGAAGTAAGACCCGACGTATCCCCCACGACGTCCAAGGAACCGACGCATGCTTCACCCCGTACCAAGCGCGCTGGCGCTGGCGCTGGTAGCCCTGATGGCTGCCGGCCCGGCACTGGCAGACACCGCCACCTCCGCGCCCGCCACGGCGCCGCCTTCCACCAGCGGCGATACCGAAGCCAGCAATAATTTCAGCATTGTCCGTTACCGCGCCGACTACCAGGTGCGGCCCGATGCGGGCAATGTGCAGACCGAAACCTACGAAGTCCTTCTCAAGACCAAGGCCTCCGTCGAGCAGTTCAGCCAGGTGCGGCTGAGCTACAGCGAAAAGATGGAGACGCTGGAAGTGCTCGGTGCCTACACCATCACCGCCGATGGCCAGCGCCGCGACGTGCCGGCCGACCGCATCTACACCCAGGAGAGCTACTCCAGCGCCTCGGCGGCGATGTATGCCGACCGCAAGGTGCGGGTGATCGTGTTCCCGAACCTGGCCCCGGGCACGCGCCTGTACTACCAGGTGCGCCGCACCCAGGCTACGCCGTACTTCCCGGGCTATTTCGGCCTGTGGGAGACCTTCAACGTCTTCACCGAGTACGAGGACGCCGAGGTCACCCTGAGTGCGCCGGCCAACCTGCCGATGTTCGTCGACAGCCGCGGCGTGCAGGGTAGTGACCGGCCGACGGTGAAGAACGGCCAGGCGCAATGGCGCTGGCGCTACCAGCGTCGTGAGGCGATGCCGGCGCAGAACTGGTCGGCGGCGGGCTGGGAGTTCGGCCCGAACATCATGGCCAGCACGTATCGTGACTGGTCGCAGATGGGGCGCGCCTACCAGCTCAAGGCGGGCCCGGCGGCCGAGGTGACCCCGGCGCTGCAGGCGCTGGCTGATGAGATCACCGCCGGCATCAGTGACCGCCGCGAGCAGGCTGATGCGCTGTATCGCTGGGTCGCGCAGAACATCCGCTATGTGGCGGTGTACCTGGGCAACGGCGGCCTGGAGCCGAACAGCGCGCAGAGCATCCTCGACAACCACTACGGCGACTGCAAGGACCATGTGACGATCCTGGAGGCGCTGCTGGCGGCCAAGGGCATTGCCAGCTCGCCGGTGCTGATCGGTGCGGGCGGTGGCCCGACGCTGCCGAAGATTCCGGTGCTGGGCCGCTTCAACCACGCCATCACCTACATCCCCGAATTCGATCTGTACCTGGATTCGACCACCGCGTGGGCGCGCTTCGGTCAGCTGCCAGAGGGTGACCTGGGTGCACCGGTGATGCGTACCCGTGACGCTACGCTGGCGCGTACCCCGGCCAATACGCCGGAGCGCAATGCGACGTCGATGGAGGTGCGTTTCACGTTTGATGCCAACGGCAACCTGCGCGGCGAGACGATTCCGAAGCTGGGCGAGAACGCCGAGATCGGCATGCGCGCCCAGTTCTCCCAGCTCAACGCGCAGAACCGTGCGCGCGCCGAGGAGCAGATCATGGCCGCGTCCGGTTTCGACGGGCGAGGGCAGCTGCAGATCCAGGGCGTGCCGGTCGACCTGACCCGGCCGTTTGGCTATCGCATGGCGTTCCAGGCCGAGGACTACGCCGACTTCAGCGTGGCCGGCGGCATGGCCGTGCCGGACCCGCCAGGTGGCGAGTCGGTGCGTGGCCTGTACGCTACCGCCTCGGCGCCGGCCAACGAGACGCCGTTCTACTGCAATGCCAGCCTGCGCGAGGAAACCTATCGCCTGCAGTTCCCGGCCAACGCGCCGATCATCGCCATTCCGGCCAGCCAGCGTTTCGCCAATGCCGCCGGCGAGTACCGCGTGGACTGGAGTCGCGAGGGCCAGGAGGTGATCGTGCACCACCGCTTGCAGCAGAATGCGGTGCGCGGCCCGGAGGCATTGTGCCAGCCGCAGGACTATCCGGCGTTCCGCGCGCTGTATCGCGAAGTGCGGCGTGGCTTCCGTGGCCAGGTGCTGTACGGCAAGCTGCCGGGATCCGGTGGCTGAATCGCCGATGGACGTTCAGGGCGGCATAATGTCGCCCTGATCGCCCATTCATCTTTCCCCGGGCACACTGGCAACCACCTTTCCTGGCGCCCGCGCCCACAGGATTCCCGCATGAACTTCCGCTTCCGTCGTTTCCTTGCCACCACCACCCTGGCCGTGGCCTGCGCCGCCGCCGGCAGCGCCTGGGCTGGCGCCCGCGATGACCTGAAGACTTTCACCAGTGGCCTGAAGGGCCTGGACGGACAGTTCAGCCAGCAGGTGTTCGACAGCCGCGGCAAGGTGAAGGAATCGACCAGCGGCCGTGTGGCGCTGTCGGCGCCGCGCCTGTTCCGTTGGGAATACGTGCGCCCGCACGAGCAGTTGATCGTGGCTGACGGCAAGAAGGTCTGGATGTACGAGCCGGACCTGGAGCAGGCCACCGTGCGCGAGCAGGGCAAGGAAGAACAGAACAGCCCGCTGACCGCACTGATCAACCCGGCGCTGCTGGAGCAGCAGTACGACGTCAGTGAAGAGGCCGCACAGCGCGACGGCCTGCAGTGGCTGTCGCTTTCGCCGAAGCGCGAGACCGAAGCCAGCTTCCAGTACGCCGCGTTGGGCTTCAACGCTCAGGGCTTGGCCAAGATGGAAATCACCGACGCGGTCGGCCAGCGCACCGTGATCAGCTTCAGTGGCTGGAAGCGCAACCCGGGCTTCGCTGCAGGCACCTTCAGCTTTACGCCGCCCAAGGGCACCGACGTTATCGGTAATTGATGGCGGTCGCCGGGCATGGCCCGGCGCTACCTGCTCTGGTGGGTGCCAACCGTTGGCTGGCACGCTTGGGATCTGCCGGCCGGCCGGCCGGCCGGCCGGCCGGCTCATCCGTTGTCCGGATGAACGATCACCTGCCACGCGGTGCCATCAAATCGAATCAGGTCCCAGGGCGTCAGCACCCACAGCACGCTACCGGCGGAACTGATATCAACAATCGTTGCATCTCTCAGTTCTTCGGGGATGCTTTCCAGCAACGGTTCAACTACGCCGGTTTCTAGACTGTAGACGTAGAGGCCGCCATTCTCCGAGCCGATGTAAACCTGTTGCTTGTACTGGCAAGCAGAGTTGAAGCTGATGGCTTCGCCGACCTCGTGGTGCAGGCACTCGAATCCAGTGGAGATGTCGCCCGTAACGATGGTGCCGTCCATGCCTACAAAGACGAGGCGGCCTTGGTCAGTCCTGCAAGCATGAAACAGCTCCGCAGTAGTGACTTGTTCGGGCACGGTCCAGCTCGAGCCATCCCAGTGCGCAATCAAGCCATGGGAGCCGATTGCGTAGAGGTCAGCAAAGCCCGTTCCGCAGAGGTCGTTCACGCTGCCCACGTGGAACTCAGCGAGTAGCTGGTTGAATCCTCCATCCTCCCGTACACCGGTCATGTGAGCGCGCCAATCGGCGAATCTCCGGCGAAGCTCTGCGTCGCATTCCATCGGATCTTGAGGAAGTGCGGGAAAATCGCCCAGTTCGAGCAGATGGCCGAAATCGTCGAGCCAACTGTCGAAGTCATCCAGGTCCGAGTCGTCTTCGTCCTCCTCGCAGAAGACAGTCGCGAATTGGGTTGGAAGCTGCTGCCATCCGGCTTCACCCCGATGATGGATCTGTCCTCTTGTGCCCGCGCAGAAAAGGTCGTCGCCCAGCAATCGCAAACAGGTAAGACCTCCGGGGAAGTCGGCGCCTTCCGCCGAGACGTACTCGATCGTGGCCCCAGCACGGGAGTAATCTTCCAGCTGCCCATGGAAATCCAGGGCAAGCACACGACGGGGGCGGCCGCCTTCCTCCTCTGGAACAAACTGTGTGGACATGACCTGGAAGTCCTGCAGGTCATGGTAGAACCACTCCTCTTTGGGGGTGCGGCCAAAGACGAACATGCGGGTGGGTGGGCCGGGATCCGGGTCGTAGTAGTCATGCCCGGGGCCAAGGGCGGCAGCCAGATAGTAGATGTCCTCGTCGACCGCGCAGCCAGCAATGAACTCAAGGAGATTGGATTCGGGATCTCGCACGCTTGGGTCCTGAAGGGTTGAGTTCCAAATTCTCGGCTACTGACGAGGGTGCACGACCCCCGGGAAAGTACACTCCATGTGAATCAGTGGCTTACCGAAGAATTGGCTGCGGCGGCTTCGGCTCATTTCCGACACATTGCCAAGCTGCCGGCCAGCGGCCGGCACTACTGATCCCTGCGGCCTGATCCGCCGGGCATGGCCCGGCGCTACCGTTGGGCGGCGCGGTACAATAGCCGCGTGCCAAGACATCGCTCCACTTCCTTCCCTGGCCCCGATCTACTGAGCGTCGATCGGGATCACCTGCGCCCGCTGGCCGAGCGCATGCGCCCGCGCACCCTCGACGAAATGGTCGGGCAGAAACGCCTGCTGGCGCCGGACAGTGCGCTGCGTCGCGCCGTCGAATCCGGGCGCGTGCATTCGATGATCCTGTGGGGGCCGCCGGGCTGCGGCAAGACAACGCTGGCGCTGCTGCTGGCCGAGTACTCCGACGCTGAATTCCGCGCCATCTCTGCCGTGCTGTCCGGGCTGCCGGAGGTGCGCCAGGTGCTGGCCGAGGCCGCGCAACGCTTCGCCGAAGGCCGCCGCACCGTGCTGTTCGTGGATGAGGTACATCGCTTCAACAAGGCGCAGCAGGATGCGTTCCTGCCGCATATCGAGCGCGGCACCATCCTGTTCGTCGGTGCCACCACCGAGAATCCATCGTTCGAGCTGAATTCGGCGCTGCTGTCGCGTTGCCGCGTGCATGTGCTGGAAGCGGTATCACCAACCGATATCGTCGAAGCGCTGGAACGTGCGCTGGGGGATCGCGAGCGCGGCCTGGGCGAGGAGGGTATCGAGGTCGCTCCCGAGCTGCTGCTGGAAATCGCCACCGCTGCCGATGGTGACGTGCGCCGTGCGCTGACCCTGTTGGAAATTGCCGCAGAACTGGCGGGCGGGGAGGGTGGTCGCATCACCCCGCAGACCCTGACCCAGGTGCTGGCCGACCGTACCCGCCGCTTCGACAAGGGCGGCGAGCAGTTCTACGACCAGATTTCGGCGCTGCACAAGTCCGTGCGCAGCTCCAACCCCGATGCTGCGCTGTACTGGCTGACCCGCATGCTCGATGGCGGCTGCGATCCGTCGTATCTCGCGCGCCGGCTGACCCGCATGGCCATCGAGGACATCGGCCTGGCCGATCCGCGCGCGCAGAGCATGGCGCTGGAAGCCTGGGACATCTACGAGCGGCTGGGCAGCCCGGAAGGCGAGCTCGCGTTCGCCCAGTTGGTGCTGTACCTGGCCAGCACCGCCAAGTCGAACGCGGGCTACGCCGCGTTCAACCAGGCCAAGGCCGACGTGCGCCAGAGCGGTACCGAAGAGGTGCCGCTGCACCTGCGCAATGCGCCGACCAAGCTGATGAAGGAACTGGGCTACGGCGCCGAATACCAGTACGACCACGATGCCGAAGGAGGCATCGCGCTGGACCAGACCGGTTTTCCGGACGCGATGGGCGAACGGGTGTACTACAACCCGGTGCCGCGCGGCCTGGAGATCAAGCTGAAGGAAAAGCTGGATCGGCTGCGCGCCGAGCGCGAGGCGGCGCGGGCCGCGAAGGGCCGTTGAGCTGGCTTATGTAGGATCGAGCGATGCTCGACTCCACTCTGGACTGAGCCAGCAGCACCTGCGGAAACAGCAGCCGAGCATGGCTCGGCTCTACAGGGGTAATGGCGGTCGAGTGTGGTTCGTCATCACATTGTCCTGCGGGCGTTCCTTTGGCAGACTGCGCGGCTACTTTTTCAAGGATCGATGCCGTGCAGGAAATGATTCTGCCGTTGAAGCGTTATGCCCAGTTCGAGGGCCGTGCCAACCGTCGCGAGTACTGGATGTTCCAGCTGTTCCTGTTGATCGTCTCGACCGTCCTGATGGTGCCGCTCATCGCCGGGCTGGTGATGCAGTCCGACATGCTGGGCATCGCGTCGATCATCCTGTTCGTCGTGTTCTGGCTGGCCACGTTCGTGCCGGTCATCGCCGTCACCGTGCGCCGCCTGCACGACTGCAACCAGTCGGGCTGGATGTACCTGTTGGCCTTTGTTCCGTTCGGTGGTCTGGTGATCTTCGTGTTCGCGCTGCTGCCGGGTACACCGCAGCAGAACGTCTACGGCCCGGTGCCTGCGGGGCCGTGAGATTGCGTGAGTCGAGCATGGCTCGACTTCTACAGGGCGGGAAAACGAAGCCGGCGTTTCGCCGGCTTCTTTCTTACTTGATGCTGCAATCGCCGAAGGACAGGTAATCCGTTCCCGAGCTGAACTGCAGCGTGCAGCTGGCGGTGAAGGTCGCGCCTTCTTCCAGCGCGCCCAGCTTGGCCGCCTGCTGCTCATCGTCGCTGGTCAGCCGGGCCAGGACATTGCCCTGGTCATCGCCGGCGTCGATCAGCGGTTCGCCCGCCAGGTTGCTGGAAACGCTCAGTGCCACGGCAGTGAATGTCACCGTCTGGTTGAGTTCGTCCATGCCCAGTGAAGAATTGCCGGCTTCTTCAAAGGCCTGGTAGAGCGTTGGCAGGTCCTGTGCGGCATGGGCGGCCAGCGGTGCAAGCAGGCCGAGGGAAAGGGCGATCAGGGCGGTGCGCTTCAAGATGTTCTCGCAGTCACGGGATCCATTCCCGTGGGTGGTGGTGAGCAGATCCACGCCATGCGTGGATGGGTTTGGCAAGGGACAGGGCGCGGCCGATGGCTCGATTGCCCATCCATCCGCAGCCCTGCGAGGGAAGGGCGCTCCTGCGCCCTGCTGCCCGGCAAAATAGTGGATTCGGTGTTTCTGGCGCAACCGGGAAAATGAACGCATCGCGCGCGTGATACACAGTGTGACATTTGATCGATGTGATAATCATTCGCGTTTAAGGTAGACTGCGGTCCCTTGTGAACCGGCGGCCATCGGCCGCTCGTGCCGCCGCTGATGAAGCATTTCGTCCCGCCTTCGCGCCGTGGTCCGCTGGCCCGCAGCCTGGCCGCCCTGATGATGGCTCTGCTCCTGGTCACCTCGTACGCCCATGCCCAGCAGCGCAATCCGCTGCAGAAGATCGGCCATACCGTGCTCGACGAGCCGGCGATCAGCTATCGCTTCGAACATTTCGTGGTGGACAGCCCGGACCAGCAGCGCCGTTGGCGGGTGAACCTGGCGATCCCGGTCAAGGCCAGCAAGGTGCCCTCTCCGGTGCTGTACGCGCTGGACGGCAACGCCGTCGCCATGGTCCTGGACCAGCCGCTGCTGGCCGAGCTGGCCACGCGCAAGGTACCGCCGGTGCTGGTGCTGATCGGCTATGACAATGAACTGCGCATCGATTCCAAGGCGCG
Organism: Stenotrophomonas sp. YJH_SMC_37; assembly: GCF_059370035.1. Taxonomy (NCBI): domain Bacteria; kingdom Pseudomonadati; phylum Pseudomonadota; class Gammaproteobacteria; order Lysobacterales; family Lysobacteraceae; genus Stenotrophomonas; species Stenotrophomonas sp. YJH_SMC_37. Next base: position 71,032 of record NZ_JCAFTG010000013.1, on the reverse strand, counting down.
CACCCGCGACTACACCGCGTGGATCGACCGTGCCGACGACGAGGGCGGCACAACCCAGGCGGTCGGCGGTGGTGCTGCGGCCTTCCTGGATGTGATCGAACGCCGCATCAAGCCCGAGGTCGAGCGTCGCGCACGCATCGATACGCAGCAGCAAGCGCTGTGGGGCCACTCGCTGGGTGGGTTGTTCGTGCTCCATGCGCTGTATACCCGTCCCGCCGCCTTCCAGTCGTATCTGGCGGCCAGCCCCTCGCTGTGGTGGAGCCAGGGCGCGGCGCTGGGTGATCCGGAGCAGCAGTTCGTGCAGAACGTGCACGGCCAGCAGGCCAGCCTGTGGCTGATGCTGGGCGGCGCCGAGCGTGTTGGCGATCGTGGCAAGCGCGACCTGAGCAACCCACGGGTGGTCGCGCACCTGCGCCGCATTGGCGGTGCCACGCCGGATGCGGCGATGCAGCTGTCCGAGCGGCTGGCGAAGGTGCCGGGCCTGAGCGTGCAGTACCGCGAGTTCCCGGGGCTGGGACACGGCCCGATGCTGCCGGCCTCGTTCCATGCCGCGCTGCATGAACTGTACGGCGTGACCGACCGCAGCGCCGGCGATGGCGCGCCCAGTGGCGGGGACAACGCCGCCGAATGAATGCCTTCGCACGCGATGCCGTGCGACCCCACTACCCAGGCGAGGCTGCCGGCGTGCAGCGGCCCAGGCAACCGATGACTCCCGCGCCGCGTGGCGCGGCCTACGTGTGCAAGGAGCCTTCCATGTCGTTCCGTCCGTCTTTCCGTCTCACCTCTCTCGCCGCCGGCCTGTTGCTGGCGGTGACCGCCACCGCGCAGCCGGTGTTCGACCAGCCGGCCAACGCCACCTTCAAGGGTGAAGTCGTCTCACGCGGTGAGAACGTGGTTCCCGGCAGCACTGCCGACGTGGTCGGCCGTGGGTTCTTGCCGGGCCAGAAGGTCAGCCTGCTGCGCGGTGACAGCGTGCTCAACGCGCAGCCGCTGGTGGTCGATGCTGATGGCAACTTCAAGACCCAGTTGAGCATTCCGGCCGACGCGGTGCCGGGCACTCATCCGGTGGTGGTGCGCGCCAGCCAACCGGCTGCGGCCACCGTGCTGAAGCTGCGCGTCTCGCCGCAGCTCCCGCTGTCCGGCCAGGCGCAGTTCGACACCCAGTCCAACAAGCTGGTGCCGGGCCTGTACCAGTCCGCCTACAGCGCGGCCAGCAATGCCGTGTTCGTCACTTCGGCCGTGGGCCGCCCGCCGGTGACCCAGTCGCAGCTGTTGAAGCTGGACCCGAAGTCGCTGAAGGTGACCAAGGCGATCACCCCGGCGCAGGTGCCGGGCAGCACCAATGGTGCGGTGTATGCGGTCTACGGCGTGGGTGTGGATGACACCAACGGCAATGTGTGGGTGACCAATACCCGCCAGAACTCGATCGCCGTCTATCGCCAGAAGGACCTGTCGCTGGTCCACCAGTTCCCGGTCGACACCGTGCCGCACGCGCGCGACGTAGTGGTCGACGGTACGCACGGCAAAGTGTTCGCTTCTGCCACCGGCGAGGACCACCTGACGGTGTTCGATGCGAAGACCCTCAAGGAACTGCCGCAGGTGACGCTGGAATCCGGCGTGGACGACGGCAAGTTCACCCCGATGAGCCTGGTGCTGGACGAGAAGGGCGGCAAGCTGTTCACCGTCAGCATCGGCACCCCGGAGGCGGCAGTGATCGATGTGGCCAGCGGCAAGGTCGAGAAGGTCATCGATCTGGGCAATTCGATCAGTGCCTCGGGCGTGGCCTTCGACGCGGCGCGCAACCGCCTGTACGTGGCCTCGCAGGGCACCGACAACCTGCTGATCGTCGACGTGGCTGCCGGCAAGGTGCTGCATGACGTGCCGGTCGGCGCCGGTGCGCTGAACGTCGCCTTCGATGATGCCTCCGGCCTGGCCTATGTCAGCAACCGTGGCGCTGGCACGGTCACCGTGGTGAATGGTGACGGCAAGGTGGTCGCCAACCTCGATGGTGGCACGCTGCCGAACCATGTGCGCGCCGATGGCAAGGGCAACGTTTTCGCGGTGAACAAGTCGCGCGGCGCCGAAGACCCGAAGGGTGACCGCATCACCCGCATCACCCCGAAGCAGTAAGTCACACGGTGGGGCGGCGTGTGCGTCGCCCTGCCAGCAAGGAGATTGTGCATGAACATCGCGTCCCGTCTGCGCCTGTGTGCGCTTCCGTTGGCTGTTTCGCTGGCGCTGGCTGCCTGTGGTGGCTCGTCGGCTCCCTCTGATGCCAATACGCCTGCCGAGTCGCCCGCAGCAACGGCGCCCGCTGCGGAAACCGCGCTGCCGGCAGGCTGGCAGCGCGTGGCAGGTGCCGAAATGCCGGCCGTGCACGGCCGGAAGGCGGTGCTCCCGGCCAAGGTGCATTCCGACGATGGCGCTGACATTGAAGTGGCCGATACCAGTCGCATCATCGCCGGTGGCGACGACGTCATCGCGGTGATCGAAGCACTGGGGCTGGGCAAGCAGGTCTTCGCCGCGCCGACCAACACCACCACCCAGGCCGGCCTGGCCGCGCCGCACCAGTTCCTGTTCAACCGGACCACTGGCGTGGAGGGCGTGCTGAGCCTGCAGGGCTCGCTGTTCCTCGGCAACAGCCTGCGCCGCCACACCGAGCTGGCGAAAAAGCTGCGCGAGGTGGGCGAGCCAGCGGTGGTCATCGATGACCTGCAGCCGGCGCCGGACAAGGTGCGCAAGGTCGCCGCCGCACTAGGGCTGGCCGAGGCAGGGCAAGCACTGGCCATGCAGGTGCAGCGCCAGCTCGACGAGGCTGCAGCGATTGGCAAGGGCCTGGGCCATGCACCACGAGTGATCCACGTCTCGGCCACCGGCGCCGGTGGCTCTCCGACCGTCGCCGGTGCCGACAGTGCGTCGGCGCAGCTGATCGCACTGGCGGGCGGCATCAACATCGGCACCGAGGCGGGGGTGAAGAACTACTCGCAGCTGAGCAATGAAGGCGTGGTCGCCGCAGCGCCCGAGGTGATCCTGGTGACCGAGCATGACCTGCAGCTGTTCGGCGGTGCCGAGGGCCTGTGGAAGGCATACCCGACGCTGAAGCAGACCCCGGCTGGGCAGGCCAATCGGGTCTGGGTGATGCCGGACGTGCAGCTGAAGTACACCAGTGTCGGTTCCGGTGCTGGTGCGCTGGCGCTGGCCAAGGCCCTGGCGGCGTTGCCGAAGGCATGAGTCCGGCGGATCGGCGCCGCCGTCGCGGGCGGACGATGTTGCTGGTGGCGTTGCTGGCACTGCTGGGGGCAGTGCTGGCGTCGTTCGCCGTGGGCCCGCTGCGGCTGCCGCCGCTGGAGGTGATGCAGGCGCTGGCGGTGAAGCTGGGCCTGCTGGATCCGCAGGCAGTCAGTAGCCGCGATCTGGCCGTGGTCTGGCAACTGCGCATTCCGCGTGCCCTGCTGGGTGCGATGGTGGGCGCGTCTCTGGCGATGGCCGGTGCCAGCCTGCAGGGCCTGTTCGGTAACCCGCTGGCCGACCCCGGCATCGTCGGTGTCAGCCAGGGTGCTGCGCTGGGTGCGGTGGCTGCCATTGTTCTCGGCGCTGCAGGTGCGGCCGGCTGGCTGGTGCCGGTGGCAGCCTTCGTCGGCGGCGCGCTGGCGATCGGCCTGACTTACGCGCTGGCCCGGCCCGGCAAAGGCAGTGGGAATGCCACGCTGCTGCTGGTCGGCATCGCGATGGCCGCGTTCTGCTCGGCGCTGATTGGGTTCCTCACCTACATCGCCAGCGAAAGCGAGCTGCAGTCGCTGGTGTTCTGGCAGATGGGCTCGCTGGCGCGTGCCAACTGGGCCGATGTGGCGGCGGTGGTGCCCCTGTTTGCGATCGGCGTGTTCGCGTTGCAGCGGTTGGCCACGCCGCTGGACATGCTGGCGCTGGGCGAACGCCAGGCGCAGCATCTGGGGCTGGACGTGACCCGCACGCGGCGTCGCCTGGTGGCGTTCAGTGCGCTGCTGGTGGGCGCGGCGGTGGCCTTTGCCGGCTCGATCAGCTTCGTCGGCCTGGTGGTGCCGCACGTGGCGCGCCTGTTGGTCGGCCCCGGGCATCGCTGGCTGCTGCCGTTGTCCGGCCTGCTCGGTGCGCTGCTGATCGTGGTGGCCGACACCGCCGCACGCACGCTCGATCCGCCCGCGGAGATTCCGCTGGGCTTGTTCTCGGCCGCGCTGGGCGCACCGTTCTTCCTCTGGCTGGTGCTGCAGCAGCGCCGCAAGGCGGCCCCATGAGCGTGCTGCTGAAACTGCACGAGGTGGTGGTGCGCCGCCAGCAGCGCGAGATCCTGCATGGCATCTCGCTGGCGTTCGAGCCGGGTACGGTGACCGCCCTGGTTGGACCGAATGGCGCGGGCAAATCCACGCTGTTGGCGGTGGCTGCCGGTGACCTGCGGGCCGATGCGGGCGAGGTGAGCCTGTTGGGCAAACCGCTGGCCAGCTACAAGGCCGGACCACTGGCGCGCGAGCGCGCGGTGATGCCACAGGAGCACGGCGTGCGCTTTGCCTTCAGCGTGGAAGAAGTGGTGGCGATGGGGCGTTTGCCGCATCCGCCGGATCCAGTGGTGGATGACGCCCAGGTGGAAGCGGCAATCGATGCCGCGGAACTGCAGGCGCTGCGCCTGCGCGAGGTGCAGCAGCTGTCCGGTGGTGAATCGGCCCGCACCACGTTCGCGCGCGTGCTGGCGCAGGACACGCCGCTGTTGTTGCTTGATGAGCCGACGGCCGCGCTGGATCTGCGCCACCAGGAGCGCACGCTGCGCAGTGTGCGTGCCTGTGCCGAAGCCGGTGCGTGCGTGATCGTGGTGCTGCACGATCTGAACCTGGCGGCTGGCTATGCCGACCGCATCGTGCTGCTGGAGCAGGGCAGGGTGGCCGCTGATGGTACGCCGCTGCAGGTGCTGACCGAAGATAACCTGCAGCGGGTCTACCAGCAGGATGTGGTGGTGCTGGAGCATCCGCGGCGCGGGGTGCCGCTGGTTGTGGTGACCTGAACGAAGGCCGCCGGGTTGCTCCGGGTATCATGGTTGCTTCGTTTTCTTCAATGGACTGATGCCATGTTCCGTACCGTCACGCGCAGCGTGCTGCTTGCCACGATGATTGCTTCCGTTTGCGCAGCCCATGCAGCTTCGACCTCCCAGGTTTCGCTGACCGACGCGGCCGAGAACGCCTCGCTGATAGAGACCTGGCATTCCAGTGGCGAGGGCGCCGCTGTGACGTCGATGAAGACGCAGTACTTCGCCAACGAGGAAATGTCGGTGAGTTGGGACGACCAGCAGGTGCTGGTGCTGTGCAGGGAGACGGCGTATCTGAAGATTCCTGCGGCCAAGCTCAAGGCCGTAGCGTTGACCACCGAGCAGCGGCAGATGATCGTCTATCAGGCATTGATGTCCGGCCTGGCGGCTGTCGCGGGCGTTGTCGGGCCGGCAGGGGAGAGGGTGACCGTGGCTGATGATGGCAGCGAGACCCGCAGCGTTGGCGAAAATAACTGGGCATATGGTGTTGAGCGATACGAAGTGATCACCCAGCGGCTGCCGGACGGTGCACTTCGGGTCCGGACCCGCAAGACGGAAACCGTGAATGCCACGCCGCCGGCGGGCCCGGACGACATGTTCAGCACCGAGGACGACCAGGCGGCGCGCTTGTCCGAACTGGCGCCGGTGGGCAGCTGGACCGAAGTGGTGGTCCACGGTGGCGCACGGCAGCCGCATGTGGATCCGGCGATGTCGTTGAAGGGGTGGATTTCGATGGGGGATGACCAGGCAGCGACCGTGGCGGATGCCCGCACGCTGCATGGGTGCAAGTGAGGGCCGCCAGGGGTCAGATCCCTTTGCCAGGGGCAAAGGGATCTGACCCCTATCGTTGTCGGCCTCATCGTTCCATTCATGTGCGCAATATTCACTTGCGCGCCAGATTGGCAGGTCTAGAATGCGCCCCATGAACCGGATGCCGCTCCTGAAGTTTTTCACCCTGACCCGCGCCAGCGCGGAACGGGCGTGTCTGCCTGGAGCCCCACGAGACCGTTGAAACGGCCATCGCTGGACCTTCGACAGAGCGCCCTCCGGGGCGCTCTTTTCGTTTTTGTTTTTTGTGAGTCGACTGACAGTCGACTCTACCCAGTACTGCAAAGGAGAACGTGCCATGCACCAGATCGCCGAGACCGAACGCTAGCCGCGCACCCTGTCGCCAACCGGGGTGCGCGGCCCCCGTAGTTGGCTTTGCAGGAACCTTTCCCATGAACACCCAAGTCCTTTCCCGCCGTCGCAACCTTGGCATCATTGCCCACATCGACGCCGGCAAAACCACGTTGACCGAACGCCTGCTGTGGAAAAGCGGCGAAATCCATCGCGTCGGCGAAGTGCACGACGGCAATGCGACCACCGATTTCTCGGCCATCGAGCGCGAACGGGGCATCACCATCGGCGCGGCCGCCGTGCAGGCGCAGTGGGCACCGCGTGACCTGCCGCCGCATCGGCTGACCCTGATCGATACCCCTGGCCACATCGACTTCGCCATCGAAGTCGAACGTTCGCTGCGCGTGCTCGACGGCGCCGTGGCCGTGTTCTCGGCCGTGGATGGCGTGCAGCCGCAGTCCGAGACGGTGTGGCGCCAGGCGCGCCGTCATCGCGTGCCGCTGATCGCCTTCGTCAACAAGATGGACCGCGTCGGCGCGTCGTTCGAGCGCGTACTGGAGCAGCTTCAGGACAAGCTTCAGGCGCGGCCGTGGGCGCTGGGCGTGCCGTTGGGCAGCGAGAGCGACTTCAACGGCTGGGTCGACCTGGTCGATGAGCGCGTGCTGCAGTGGCGCGACGGTGCGACGACCATCAGCCCGTGGGACGACGCGGCACGTATCCAGTGGCGAGCCCAGCGCGATGCTCTGGTCGAAGCCGTGGCCGATCATGACGAAGAACTGGCCGATGCCTGGCTGGAAGGTCGGGCGATCGATGCCGGGGCGCTGCGCGCGGCGATCCGCCGGGCGACGCTGGCGGGTGCGGGCGTGCCCGTGCTGGCCGGTGCTGCGTTCAAGGACAAGGGCATCGAGACGCTGCTGGATGCCGTGGTCGATTACCTGCCGTCGCCGCTGGATCGCCCTGCCTTCAGCGCCGAAAGCGATGAGGGCGAGGTGGTCTTGCCGCCGGATCCTGATGGCCCGCTGGCGGGGCTGCTGTTCAAGATTACCCACCAGCAGCACGGTGCACTCAGCTTCGTGCGGCTGTACTCGGGCACCTTGAAGGTGGGCGACGCGGTGGCCAGTTCGCAGCATCCGCAGGGACGGCGGGTCAGCCGGCTGGTGCGGGTGCAGGCCGACCAGACCCACGACATTGAACAGGCCGTGGCAGGTGACATCGTCGCGGTGCTGGGCTGGAAGGATGCGGTCAGCGGTGAAACGCTGAGCGGCCGTGCGCTGCCGTTGCGCCTGGAGAACATACAGGCACAGGCGCCGGTGCTGGCCTGGCGGTTGGAACCGGCGCGTGCGGCCGACCTGATCCGGATGGCGCAGGGACTGGCGAGCCTGGCCCAGGAAGATCCGTCGTTCCGCGTTGAAACCGATCGCGATACGGCGGAGACCATGGTCTGGGGTATGGGCGAGCTGCACCTGGAAGTGATGGTCGAGCGCCTGCGCAGCGAGTGGAACGTCGACGTGGGCGTAGGTGCGCCGCGCGTGGCCTACCAGGAGACGCCGATGCGCGCGATGACGGGTGTCGTCGGGCGGCTGGTCAAGCAGACCGGTGGCCAGGGCCAGTTCGCGCACGTGGTGCTGGACGTGGCGCCGCGTGAGGACGACCAGGTGGTGTTCAACGACCGCATCGTCGGTGGCGTGGTGCCGCGCAGCTTCATCGCGGCGGTGGAGAAGGGCGTGCGTGCCGCACTGTCGGAAGGGCCGCAGGGTCATCCGGTGGTCGGTATCGAGGTCAGTCTTGTCGATGGCCAGACCCATGCCAAGGACTCGTCGGAGATGGCGTTCCATCGCGCAGGCGCCGAGGCGATCAAGGCGGCGCTGGCCGAGGGTGGCACGCAGCTGCTGGAGCCGGTGATGGCGGTGACGGTGCATTCGCCGTCGACATCGGTGGGTGACGTGGTGGGCGACCTCAACCGGCGCCATGGCCGCATCGCCCGCATCGACGATCAGGACGGTCGGGCCGAGGTCAGTGGCTTTGCGCCGCTGGCGCAGCTGGTGGGGTACACCACTGCGCTGCGGTCGCTCAGCCAGGGACGGGCCAGCAGCGAAGCGCACCTGCACGGCTATGAACCGGTACGCGCTGCATGAGGAAGGCGAGGGGAGCCCGTTCGCGGGCTCCCACTTTTTTGTTCGGGTTTCCGCATCCACGCATGGCGTGGATCTAGCGGGTTACCGGGTCGCGGGCTCTGCAGTAGATCCACGCCATGCGTGGATGGATCCGCACCGACACGGCAACATTGGCGCTGCATCGCAACAAAAGTGCAGAAAAAGCTGGATTAAAGTGATGCCTCACGATAAATTGCGCCCCCCGTTGCTCGCCGCCGCCCGCACCCCTCTCATGCGTGATGACAAAGACCCCGGAACCCTGGAGCTGACCCTGCCGCGCAAGCGCGGCCGTCCGCCCAAGTTCGGGTACGCGATGAGCGATGCGCAGCGCGCCGCGCGTTATCGCGCGCGCCGGGCAGGGCAGGCCAACCATGCCGACGTGCGTTCCTGCAGCGATATGGTGCTGCTGGACAAGATCCGTGCCGCGGTGAGCGCGCGCGACACCGAGCTGGCCGGGTTCCTGGTGCACGTGCTCTGGCAGCGCTACCCCTTGCAGCTGAAATAGGCCGTCGGTGGGGTGGCCGTTGTCATCGAGCTTGTTGATAATGCGGGATTCAGGTTGTTCCCGCTGGCGTGCCCGGGATGGCAGGCGCGCATGATTGAACGGTTCCCAAGATGACCACCACCAGCGACACCACCACCGAAGCGGCGCCGAGCGGCGCTCCCCTGTTCTATACCCGTCCGGTGCCGCTGCAGGCCGATGTGCACGCCGATCTGCGCATCCTGCCGGGCAGGCTCGAGTTTGCGGCCGGCAACAACGCCATTCCGCTGGTGCTGGGCGAGTTCTCGCTGGCCCTGCACCACTTCCCGATTCTGTTTGCTGGCCCGACCGCCGTGCCGATGGCGGCCGTCGGTGTGTCCGACCAGAACCTGTTCATCAAGGACGGCCTGTGGGAAGACGAGGCCTACATTCCGGCCTACCTGCGTCGCCACCCCTTCATTTTCATCGACACCGGTGCGGACAACGACTTCCTGCTGGGCATCGACGAAGAGAGCTCGCGCGTGGTCAAGGGGGGGGACGAAGGCCAGCCGCTGTTCGTGGACGGCAAGGCCACCGACATGGTGCAGCAGGCGCTGGAGTTCTGCGGCCAGTACACCCGCGAGCACGAACAGACCCAGGCCTTCTCCAAGGCCCTGATCGACAACGGCCTGCTGGTCGAGCGCAACGCCACCGTGCGCACTCCGGATGGCCGCGAGTTCAACCTCAATGGCTTCCTGGTGGTGGACGTTGAGAAGTTCGTGGCGTTGCCGGAAGCGACCGTGGTCGAGTGGCACCGCAGCGGCTGGTTGGCGCTGATCCATCAGCACCTGATGTCGCTGGGGCGATTCAACGACCTGACCCGTCGCCAGGTCGAGCGCCTGGCGGCCTGATCAGCTTGAAGGCACGGCTTCCGCCTTGCGCGAGCCGTGCCACTGCTGCAATCCCTGCAGCAGTCGCCATGCCTCGCCCCAGTCGGGCGTGGCCTGCTGCCCCAACTCCCACAGGGCGGCCGCGGTGCCGGCCTGGTCGATTGCCCGGCACATCTGCAACGTGCCCTGCAGGCGGTGCGCATGATGGCGCAATGTCGCGGCATCGGCGTCCTGCAGGGACTGTTCGATCCCGGCCAGCTCATGGGCGATATCCGCAGCGAAATCCGGGTCGGCGCCCCGCGCGCTACAAGGCGCGGCAGCGTGTGCCGAAGGCGGAAGGCCCAGCGCCTGCAGCAAGTCTGCCACCTGCAGCGGCTTGACCAGGACGGCGTCGAATCCGGCCCGGCGACAGCGCGCCACGTGCCGGCGCCCCATGCGGGCGGACAGGGCAATCACTCGCAGGGGCGCCTTTGCCCGCGCGCGCAGCTGCTGTGCCAAGCCGTAGCCGTCCCGGCCGTGGAGCCCGATATCCAGCACCACCGTGCCGCGCGGTCGCAGCGCCTGTTCGGCCAACGCGGTTTCCGCATCGGCAACCGCGCACACATCGGCACCCAGCCGACGCAGTTGCTCTGCCACGACGCGCCGGCTGAGTGCATGGTCCTCGACCAGGAGCAGCTCTGTGCCCGTCAACGGCGCCTGCTGCGGGCGCTCGATGGTGGGCGGATCGCGAGGGACAGCGCGGACCGGCAGTCGCAGGGTGAAGCGACTGCCGCGCCCATGTACGCTGTACGCGGCCAGGTTGCCGCCCATGGCAATGGCCAGCTCGCGCGCAATCGTCAGGCCCAGGCCAGTGCCGCCGCACTTCTGGCCATCCTCTCCCTGCTGGAACGGGCGGAACAGTAGCGGCAGTTGCGCGGGGGCGATACCGATGCCGCTGTCGATCACATCCAGCAACAGCTCCCTGGCAGACGGGATGGGTGACAGCTGCAGGCGCACTTCGATGCCACCGGCATCAGTGAACTTCAACGCGTTGCCCAGCAGGTTGTCGACAATCTGGCGCAGCCCGTCAGCATCGAGTGCGACCGTCGGCGCGGGGTCGGGCGTGCAATCAAGCTTGAGGGACAATCCCCTGCGCAGTGCCTCCGGCCGGATCGCGTCCAGTGCATGGGCACAGAGCTGGCCGACGTCGCAAGGTACGACGTGGGGCCTGAAGCTGCCGCTGGCCAGACGCGAGAACGCGAGCGAGCGGTCGAGCAGCCCGCGCAGCGCGTGGCCGGCGGCACGCGCGGCCGCGAGCAGGTCGTGCTCTCTCCTGGACAGGCGCGACTGGCTCAGCAGGTCGATCGAAGCCAGTATCGTCTGCGCGGAATTGCGCACTTCGTGGCTGATCATTCCTGCCGCGCGCCCAAGGCGTTGCTCCGTGCGACCGATTCGCCAACGTAGTGCCTGCCAGAACATGGTCAGGCCGATGAGTATTGCGGCCACATACAGCAGCCAGGGCAGGTGCAGGGCGCGCACCCGGTCAAGCGCGCTCTCGACGGGGGCGGGCAGCATCTGCTGCGCCCACAATGCCAGCAGGCCCGCGTGCTCTTCGAGCGTGATGTCGTGCAGTGCGTGGTCGATGCGCGTCAGCAGCTGCTGGTCCTCACGGCGCACGAGCAGGTGCAGATCGGCGGAGAAGTCGCTCTCGAACGGATGAAGCTGCAGTTTGCCCGCGAAGTGCCGCCGGATCATCGCGTGCAGTGTAGCTTCCAGGCCGATCGCAGCATCGGCGATGCCGTTGTCCACGGCGGCCAGGGCTGCATGCCGATCGGGCAAGTGCAGCAGGCGGACCTGCGGATGGTGGGTTGCCAGCCAGCTGGCATAAGGGCCGCCGCGAATCACGGCCAGCACCTGCGCCTTCACGCTGCCGACGTCACGTGGCGCGTGCTCGCCTTTACGCACGGCCAGGACCGTCTTGCCGCCATCGAAGGCGCCGGATGCCATCAGGCCGGGGCAGGGCCGTGGGCGATGCGCCGGGCCGCCCATCACCAGCACCAGATCGGCCTCGTGCCGGCAGACTGCAGTGACCGCTGCCCTCGTGCTGGTGTAGGCGATGTCACGGAAGCGCAGTCCGGAATGGTCAGCCACGAGCTGCGCATAGCCGTGGGCGAGGGTCGGGAGCGGGATCGAGTCCGCCAGTGGTGCAGGCAGCGGGCGCAATGATGGCGCGGTGGCGACCCGTACTTCGCGACCCGCCGGCCACGCCTGCAGATGTGCATCCTCGGCCGAGGCTGCTGGCAGCAGGATCAGGACCATCAACGAGGTGACAAAGGTATGCAACCGGAGGCGAACACGGCGCCTCATCGGAGGTTCCGCTGCTCTCGCAGTGCATAGATCTCCACGTCATTGCGCAGCCCGAGCTTGCGCAGGGCGGCCACCTTCTGGGTGCTGACCGTCTTGACGCTGCGGTGGCGGCGCAATGCGATCTCCGACACGGTCAGGCCGGACAGGAGCAGGTCCAGCACTTCGCGTTCATTGCGACTGAGTTCGTCGCGGCAGGCCGGGACCAGGCAATCGGCCGGCAGGCGGCACAATCCCTGCGATACACGCACGATGGCCTCGGACAGCATCTCCAGCGGCTCGGATTTGCTGACAATGCCGCTGATGCCGGCCGCCAGAAGGTGGTCCACGCGGGTTGTTGGCGTCAGCGTGGCGAAGACCAGCAGGGGCACATGAGGAAAGCGCTCCCGCAGCAAGGGAACCAGCTCATCACTGCTGCGGTCGCCAGGCGCCAGGGTGAGATCGATGATGGCGACATCCACTGCCAGCTTGCGCAGGCAGCCGATGAACGCGTCGCTGTGGGTGTGGCTGGCGACAATGTTGAAGCGGACGTCGCGGCACAGGTGCAAGGCGGTGCCGCGGCGGACGACTTCGTGATCGTCTAGCAGTGCGAGCCGCAGACGGCGCGGTGCAGGGTATCCATTCATGCGCTGGGAGGTGATCGGCGCCCGGGAGGGCGTGGCGACCATTCTGGCGCTGCTGCCGCGCCGGGCACCGAATTTGCTGGATTTTTGCGATTATTCCTAAGAGTCAATGTGCGCGAACCATCAATCCAGGGGTGTTAATTGATGTAATGGATCGCCACGCCCGAATCCAGGCCCTTCAGAAGTTGGCGGGCGATGCCGCCCAGCGCAAAGGGTCGTGGCGTGTCATCGGACCGACTGCGGCACGCGTCTGAGCTTGCGGGTGTCATAACCCATGGCCGCAATCCGTGCGACCGCCTGCTCATAGTCATGCTCGGACACCTGTGGTGTGCGGGCCATGTACCAGACGTAGTCGCGCTTGCTGCGCGCCACGATGGTCTGGCGGTAGCTCTCGTCGAGCCAGGCAATCACGTACTCGGCCTGGATTGGCCAGATGAACTGCATGCCCCAGATCGCGCCATTGCCTTCCTTCTCCACACGACCGATGGGATGCATCGACTTCTGCGGCGCATCGAAGCTGCCCTTGCGGTAGGTGAAGGTGGTCTGGATGCGCCCGTCGGGACGAAGTGCGTAACTCTCCACCGCGTCGAAGGCCTCGCGTTCGGGGCGCGACGGGATATGCGCGATCACGTACCAATCGCCCATGAAGCGCGGCACATCCACGGATGGCGGGCGCGGCAGCGGGCGGGTGTCGCTGGAACTGCAGCCGGAACCGAACAGGCCGACCGCGATCAGGGGAAGCAGCGAGAACATGCGCATGTTGCACCTCAGCGGGGTCGGAACAGATAGTGGGCCACCAGCCACTGCTGGCCGTCGTCATAGCCAAACAACTCGGCACAGGCCATCCAGAACATCCGCCAGCGCTGCCACCAGACCTTCGCTGCAGCCTGGCCATAGGTTGCGATCAACACCGGCATCACCTGCTGGCGGGCCGCATCCTGGTTGGCCAGCCAGTGGTCGGCGGTGCGCTGGTAGTGGGTGCCGTCCAGCAGCCAGCGCTGGTCGAGCCGCAGGTCGCGCTGGAAATGCAGCAGGGTGTCAGCTGCCGGCATCAGCCCGCCGGTGAAGAAGTGCCGCCCCATCCAGTTGTCGCCGCCGTCTGTCTCGAACGGATACATCAATGTGCGATGGGCGAAGATGTGCACGAACAGCGCGCCGTCCGGCTTCAACCACCGAGCGATGCCCGCCAGCAGGCGCTCGTAGTTGCGCACGTGTTCGAACATCTCCACCGACACGCAGCGGTCGAAGCGTGCCGCAGGCAGCTCAAGCTGGTTGACATCGCGGGTGATCACCTCGACGTTGTGCAGCCCCCTGGCTTCACACTGCGCCATGATGTGCTGGCGTTGGCTGTGCGAATTGGAAACGGCGGTGATGCTGGCCTGCGGGTAGCGTTCGGCCATCCACAGGGTCAGTGAGCCCCAGCCGCATCCCAGTTCGAGAATCTGCTGGCCATCGGCCAGGCCTGCGCGCTGGCCGTACAGTTCCAGCATCGCGTCCTCGGCCTGGTCCAGCGTTTCGCGCCCGGTGGGGTAGTAGCAGCTGCTGTACTTCAGTCGCTTGCCCAGGCAGGCCTGGAAAAAGGCAGCTGGCACTTCATAGTGCTGTCGGTTGGCTGCGTCGGTGTGCAATGCGAGTGGGCTGTCGGCCAGCTCGGCGATGCGCCGGCTGAAGCGCGCCGACTGGCCTTCGATGCCACCCTCGCTTTCCTCATGCAGGCGTTGCGCGCACAAGCGGCGGATGCCCGCACGCAGCGCCGCATCGGGGACCAGCCCGCGTTCGGCCCAGGCGATCAGCCCGGTTTCCGCATCTTCGGCTGGGTTCAGTGACGGGATCGCGCTCATGCGGAATGCTCCTTGGAAGAACGGGGAAACCAGGGAAAGAACATCGGTGTGCTGCGCTGGTAGGCGCGATAGTCGTCGCCGCGGCTGCGCAGCGCCTGTTTCTCGGTGAATGGAATGCCGCTGAGGTAGCGCAGGAACACGTACATCAGCAATGGGCCGGCCCACGCCAGCCACCACAGTGGAGAACCGACGGCGAGCAGCACATAAGTGAACCAGTGCAGCCACTCGAAGAAGTAGTTGGGGTGGCGGGAATAGCGCCAGAGCCCTTCGCGGCAGGTGCGGCCCTTGTTTGCCGGGTCGGCACGGAACCGGGCCAGCTGCCGGTCGGCCAGTGCTTCGCCGCCGACGCTCAGCAGCCACACCAGCGCGGCGGCCACGGCCCACCACGTCATGCGGCTGCTCGGGTTGGCGGCCACTGCGACAAAGGGCAGGGCAAACAGCAGCACCAGCAATGCCTGCGCCATGAAGAAGCCAAAGATCTTGCCCTGGTGGCCCTGCCAGTGTTCGCGCAGATAGCGGTAGCGCCCGTCTTCCGGTTCGCTACGGACCCGGTGCCAGAGGTGCAGGGCCAAACGGCTGCCCCAGAGGCCGCCGAGCACGCCCAGCGCGATCCGCGGCACCGTCGCGCCGTCGCCGAGCAGCGCCAGCAACAGGGCCGATGCACCGACGCCCTTGGCCCAGAGCACATCGACCACGCCGATGTTCTGGTGGCGGCGCTGCCAGGCCCAGCCCCAACTCATCATCAGCAAGGTGTACAGCAGGACCCACAGGAGATGATTCATGAAGGAACTCCAGCCAGGGGCGGCGAGCTGGCTCGTGAGCCGCGACGGGCGCAGTGGCACAGCAGTGAAAGCGCGATGCACCAGCCCGCACCCAGTACCAGCAGGCCCTGCCATGCCGGCACAGCGAACCGCACTGCATCAAAGCCACGTGCCGCGGACAGATAGGCCAGCGGTGCCAGCAGCAGGCCGAACAGCGCCGGCAGGGCACGGTGGCGCAGCAGGAAGCGCATCGAGGTCGTCAGCGTCATCGCGAACGCGGCCCACAGCGCCATGATCCACGGCGGAGGCGCCCAGGCGAGCGGGGCGGCGGCGTAACGAACGGTGCCGGTCGCAGCGGCGCTGGCATCGACCAGCCAGGCGCAGGCCAGCGCCAGCACCATCAACCGAAGGTCCAGCCGTGGTTGCGGCGACGTCAGAAGCTGGCTGCCGATGTAGAGAGAGGCTGCCAGCAACGCCGGCCACTGCCAGCCGCGCCCGGCGCCGGCCACGGCGCACAGCCAGACCAGCTGGTTGCCAAGCAGATTGGCCCAGAACCGGCGCATCTCAACTGCCCTGGCCCGATGAGGCGCCCGGGCGATGCCCCGGGCGCGCCATCAGCAGATGGGAGACCCCGATCGAGCGCTCCAGGAAGCCGCCCTCGCAATAGGCCAGGTAGAACTCCCACAGGCGGCAGAAGCGCGTATCGAAGCCCTGCGCCTGCACGTCGGGCAACCGGACGAGGAAGCGCTGGCGCCAGGCGCGCAGGGTCAGCGCGTAGGAGTGGCCGAAGTCCTGCTGGGCGATCAGCTGCAGGTCGCTGGACCGCGTTTTGGCGGCCATGATCGCGTTGATCGACGGAATGAAGCTGCCGGGGAACACGTAGCGCTTGATGTAGTCGACGCTGCGCCGGGCCTGCTCGTAGCGATGGTCCTCGATGGTGATGGCCTGCAGCAGGGCAACGCCATCAGGCTTCAACAGGCGCTGCAACGTCGCCATGTAGGTGTCCAGGTATTCGGCGCCGATGGCCTCGATCATCTCGATCGACACCAGCTTGTCGAACTGGCCCTGCAGGTCGCGGTAGTCCTGCATCAGCAGCGTGACCTGGCCTTGCAGGCCTGCGGCGCGCACGCGCTCTGCCGCCAGCGCATGCTGTTCTGCGGAGATGGTGGTGGTGGTGACGTGGCAGCCGTAGTGCTGCGCGGCGTGCAGCGCAAAACCACCCCAGCCGGTGCCGATCTCCACCACGCGGTCGCCCGGTTTGAGCTTCAGCTGCTGGCAGATGCGGTCCAGCTTGCGCCGGGAGGCGGATTCCAGCGACTCGTCTTCTTTGTCGAACAGGGCTGAGGAATACATCAGGTCCGGCGACAGGAACAGGGCAAAGAAGTCGTTGCCCAGGTCATAGTGCGCGGCTATGTTGCGGCGGCTGCCCTCGCGGCTGTTGCGGCGCAGGCGGTTCCAGCCCCGCAACAGCCAGCCGCCCAGGCGGGCCGGGCCACGCTCCATGCCGTCGAGCAGGTCGCGATTGCGTACCAGCAGCCGAATCAGCGCCACCAGGTCATCGCAGTGCCATTCGCCCTGTATGTAGCTTTCACCTGCACCCACACTGCCTTGCGCTGCAACCTTGCGGTAGAACGCCGGGTCATCGATGGTGACGGTGACATGCAGTTCGCCATGCGCATCGCCCAGCCAGACTTCGCCGAGTGCATCACGCACGCACAGGCGGCCGTCGCGCATGGGGGCAAGCTGGGCCAGCAGGCGGCGGCGCAGGAATGCATCCAGGGCGCGGGGACGTGGCAAGGCGACCAGGGGAGTCATCGAATTCATCGTGGTTTCTCGGCAAGAGCAGGGTGGTCGTGCACGGGGTTGCGCTTCAGCCACAGCCGCAGCGCGTGCCAGTGGATGGCGGCCACCACCTGCGTGGTCATCAGGGGGTAGCAGGCCAGTACCCGGGCCAGCCCAGGGCCGTCCAGCACCCTTCGCTGCATGGACTGGGTGGCGTCGAACTGCCGAACGCCGTCGCGCCAGACCTGCATGTGCACGCGAAGATCATCACCAGGTGCGTTGAACCGCCAGTCGTAGCGGCAGTCCATCGGCATGAAGGGTGAGACGTGAAAGGATTTGTCGAATGTCCAGCGCAGTGATGCCCCGTCGCCGGTGGCCGCAGCTACCGGCAGCACATAGGCGTGCCGCTCCTTCCACGGGGTATTGGTGATCTCGGCGACGATGCAGTCCAAGGTGTTGCCATCGGCCCGGTAGCAGTAGTAGAAGCTGACCGGATTGAATACGTGCCCGGCGAAGCGAAGATGGGTGAGCAGGCGCACCGGGCCGGTGGGCCGATAACCCAGGGTAGCCGCGGCATGGTCGCGCACCGCATCGGCCAGTGGTTGCGCAGGGTTGCCGAAGTAGTCACTGCGGCGGAACTCGGCCAGGTTGCGGCGATTGACCGACCACAGCCAGCGCCCGGCGAACACGGTCTCCAGCTCGTCCAGATCGAGCAGCAGCTGCGCGATCGGATAGCGGAACGCGTGGGGCTGCGGATGATGCCGTCGGTGCATCACCTGCCCGAAGTAGAGTGCGCTGGCACTCACGCTGCCACCTCGCCGGTTGCGATGGTGTCGCGGTGCGGGGTGCACTCGCGCATCGCGTCCACCACGCGGCGGGCGCTGCGGATGCCGTCTTCGTGGAAACCCCAGCCCCAGTACGCGCCCGCGAACCAGGTGCGGCGGCGGCCCTGCAGCTCAGCCCAGCGCTGTTGCGCGCGTACCGCTGCGTGGTCGTGGACCGGATGGGCATAGTGCAGCCTGCGCAGTACCTTGGCCGGATCTATCGCCTCGCTGCGGTTGAGGGTCACGACCAGCGGGGTGTCACCGGGCAGGCCCTGCAGAAGGTTCATGCAATAGCTGACCGTACAGGGCGCGCCTGGCTCCTTGGGAACGTGTGCATTCCATGCGGCCCATGCCTTGCGGTTGCGCGGCAGCAGCGATGCGTCGGTATGCAGTACTGCTTCGTTGGCCTGGTAGCGGATGGCGCCGAGCACGTCGCGTTCGACCGGATCGGCGTCACGCAGCAGGGCCAGCGCCTGGTCGCTGTGGCACGCCAGGATGACCTCGTCAAAGCCCTCCACGCCGGCCGCGCTGTGCACGCGCGCGCCCCACGGCATGCGCTCGACCGAATGGACCGGACATTCCAGCCGCTCGCGTACCCGCCAGCGGGCACGCAGGGCATCGACATAGCGTGCCGAGCCACCGCTGACTACCCGCCAAGGTGCGCGCCCGGTCATCTGCAGCATCTGGTGGTTGGCCATGAACTGGGCCAGGTAGCGGGCCGGGAACTGCATGACCGTGTCGGTCGGTGACGACCACAGCGCTGAAGCCATCGGCAGCAGGTGCTCGTCGATGAACGCAGCACCGTAGCGCTGGCTGCGCAGGTACTGGCCCAGTGTCGGGCCTTCGCCTTCGGCAAGCAGCAGCGGTGCATCCCGGTAGAACCGGCGCAGGTCGGCCAGCATTCCCCAGAAGCGTGGCGAAACCAGGTTGCGACGTTGGCAGAACAGGCCATCCAGCGACGTGGCGTTGTACTCGACGCCACTGCGCTCGCTGTGCATGGAGAAGCTCATGGTGGTCGGCTGCGAGGCCACGCCCAGTTCTTCGAACAGTGCCGTCAGCAGTGGGTAGTGCAGGGGATTGAACACGATGAAACCGGTATCCACCGCCATGCGCGTGCCGTCCACCTGCACGTCATGGGTGTGGGTATGTCCGCCCAGGTAATCGTTGGCCTCGAACAGCGTCACTTCGTGTTCGCCGTCCAGCCACCAGGCACTGGCCAGGCCAGCGATGCCGGAGCCGATGATCGCGATGCGCATGTCAGTACCTCGCCTTGGCCAGTACCCACTCGGGGATGGGCTTGAGCCCCTTCACCAGGCCCATGGCCGCCATTGCGCGCAGCCCGTACCAGGTCAGGTCGATCTCCCACCAGCGGAACCCCTGGCGGACGGTGCCGGGGAAGAAATGGTGGTTGTTGTGCCAGCCCTCGCCGAAGGTAAGCAGCGCCAGCCAGAGGTTGTTGCGGCTGTCGTCACGGGTCTCGAAGCGCCGCCGGCCAAAACGATGGGCCAGCGAGTTGATGGTGACGGTGGCGTGGAACAGCACCACGGTGGAGATGAAGAAGCCCCACACCAGCAACTGCGGGCCAGAGGTGTGCAGCCCGGGCGCCCAGCGCTCCAGGCCGGCGCCGAGTGCGTACAGCGCAGCGGCCAGCAGTACCGGCACCGCCGTATCGAAGCGGTCCAGCCAGCGCAGCTCCGGGAAGCGCGCCAGGTCAGGCACGCGCGATAGATCCGTGGCGAATGCCTCGCGGGTGAGGAACCAGCCCATGTGGCTGCGCCAGAAGCCGCCTTCGCGCGGCGAGTGCGGGTCCAGTGGCTGGTCGGCATGCCGATGGTGATGGCGATGGTGGGCAGCCCACCACAGTGGCCCGCGTTGCACGCTGGACGCGCCGATCACTGCGAACACGAACTGCACCGTTCGCGATGCCTGGAACGTCCGGTGCGAGAAGTAGCGGTGGTAAAAGGCGGTGATCGCAAACATGCGCACTGCGTAGAGGGCTGCGGCGACGATCACTGCCGTCCACGAGATACCTACCCAGATCACCGCGATGCAGGCCAGGTGCATCAACGCGAACGGTACGGCGCGCAGCCAGTCGATGCGTCCGGGCTCGCCAGCGGCGTGGTCCGCAGCGCTGCCGGTGTCGACCCAGCGCTTCAGGGTGCGCAGCAGGCGCCAGCGTCGGCGGGGAAGGGGCGCTACAGAGGCCATGGCGGATCTCGGCGGGTGTCGTGTCTTCCTCTACGCAGCAGTGCGCGCAATGGATGCGGCCGACTGTGTAAAATTCCGGCTTCACTTGGGCATCACGCTGCAGCGTTCGACCAGCGGTTGCGCCCAGGCCTGTTGCCATTCGCTGGCGGGCCGCTCGGCCACCGGCGAGCTGAAGCGCACCGTGACCTGTGGGTAGGTGCCGCGGGTATCGCGCAGGTTGCTGGTTCCGCGGAATTCCAGCAGGCGGCGGTCGGCGCTGGCATAGACCAGCGACAGGCGCGGCGCGATGCCGCCGTACCACGTGTCCAGACTGACCTCGATGGCCTGGGCGTCGATGCCCTGCCAGCGAACAGGGCCGGTACGCCGCACCTGCACCGGGAAGAAGCGCTGCCGCCCCGGCACCAGGAAGGGCAGGCTGATGCGTTCACCTCGCAGCAGCGCTGGCCAATGCTGGCGCACCGCGGCGTCGAAGCCCGTGTCGATCACCGCATCCGGTGCCAGCTCAAGCCGACGCTGACGCAGCTCGCTGGCGGCGTCTTCTTTCCAGGCGATCAACACCGACTCGCCACTGGCGTCGACTTCAGCGGTTTGCCCGCTACGGCTGTCCTGCAGCGAATAACCCCGGGCCTGCGGGCGGGCGCTGGCCGGCAGATGCTTGCGGGCGAAGGGGCGGCCATCCGGGCACTGATAGAGCACCCAGCGTTCGGCACCCTCCGATGGGCCGCGCCGCCAGTGCACTTCACGATAGAGCAGGTCGCCCTGCGCCGAGGTGGCCACGCCCTCGTTGCGCAGCCAGGGCGCCGCCAGCGCGGCATGGGGCAGGCATAGCAGCAGCCAGGCAGTGCGCATGGTATTCGTCCGGTAGGGAGGCTCAGGTCATACGGTGGCCGTGGCTGCTTGGATGCGCAGTGCCTGCTGCATCCAATGGCCACCCCTGCGCGTAGAGAGGACAGACCTTCACCTGCCCGCCGCTCACGCAGATGTACCCTGACGCCGCCAGCACCCTCCTCAACTTCGATACCGCACGCACCGTGTCCAGTTCCCAGCAGCCGAGCAGTGAGCCGACGAACTGGGCCGATGACATGGACAGTGTGGCGCGGCTGCGCGACCGCGACTGCTTCATGCGGATCTATGACTACTTCATGCCGCGGCTGTGCGTGTATCTGCGTGGCCTGGGGGCACCCGACGCCGTGGCCGAGGAAATGGCGCAGGAGTGCCTGCTGCGCCTGTGGTTGCGGGCGGCCGAGTATGATGCGGCCCAGGGCGCGCTGAGTACCTGGCTGTACCGGATCGCGCGAAACCTGCAGATCGACCGCATCCGTCGCGAGCGCAGCTGGATGCAGGTGCAGGCAGCGGTGGAAGACGCCGCGGCCGTGGACGTGATCGAGCGCAGCAGTGCCGAGCAGTTCGCCGACCAGGCGCGCCTTCGCCAGCGCATCAACGAGCTGCCCGCCGTGCAGGCGAGGCTGGTGCGGATGTCCTATTTCGAGGCGAAGAGCCACAGTGAGATTGCCCAGGCGCTGGGCATGCCGCTGGGGACGGTAAAGTCACACCTGCGACGTGCGTTCCTGCAACTGCAGGCCAAAGTGGGAGGTGCGCTGTGAATCCGCACCACCACCTGCACGAATCCACGCTGATGAGCTATGCCGCCGGCGCGCTGCCGGCGCCGTTGAGCATCGTGGCCGGTGCCCACCTCGAGCAGTGCCCCCACTGCCGACAGCGCCTGCGCGATGCCGAGGCAATCGGCTCGGTGTTGCTGGAGCAGACCCAACCGCCCGCTGCCGACGGGCGTCGCGAGCAGTTGCGCGAGGCCATGCTGATGCAGCTGGCCTCGGAGGCGCCGAGCGCCATCGCCGGAACCAGGCGCCCTGTGCCGAGGGAGCGGCCCGAGGCCGACCCCGACCACCTTCCTGCATCACTGCACCCGTACTTCGGCGCATCGCTCAGCGAGCTGCGTTGGCGCTGGATGGCGCCCGGCGTGCATTGCATCCGTGCCGAGCAGATGCCCTCGCTGATCATGCTGAAGATTGCCCCGGGCAAGTGCCTGCCCATGCACAGCCATGGCCGCAGCGAACTGACCCAGATCCTGCGGGGTTCGTACAATGATGCGCTGGGGTTGTTCGCATCGGGTGACGTGGCAGATCTGGACGAAGACGTGGAGCATCAACCGGTGACCGCGCCCGGTGTCCCCTGCATCTGCGTGTCAGCGCTGGATGCGCCGCTGGTGTTCAGTGGCTGGCTGGCGCGGAAGATCCAGCGTTTCGTGAAACTCTAGCGGGGATGACGATGGCCGGGACGGGCGCATTACGGATTCTGTTGACCGGTGCCGCAGGCCTGGTCGGGCAAGGTGTGGCGCTGGCCTGCCACCGCTCACCACAGGTGTCCGGCCTGACAGCGCTGGTCCGCCATCCGGGAAGTCTGAGCGGCGCCGGCAGCGAACTGATCGTTCCGGACTTCCTGCGTATCCAGGACCGGTCGGATGAACTGGCCGGGTTCGATGCCTGCTTCTACTGTGCCGGGGCGCCACCGGTTGGCACGGCAGAGGCCGAGTACCGACGCGTGACCCTGGACACCACTCTGGCGGTGGCCCTTGCCTGGGCGGCTGCGAATCCCGAAGGGTGCTTTCTGTATGTATCCGGTGCCGGCGCGGACCCTCGGAGCCGGCTGATGCCGTTGAGGATCAAGGGCGAGACCGAAGTCGCATTGCAGAGCCTGCCGGTGCGCACCGTGATGCTGCGCCCGGGCGGTGTCAGGCCGGTCCCGGGCACCGGCACCCGTCATGCCCTGTTGAAGCCCCTTTACTGGGGCGGTGCGCCATTGATGAAACTGGCCGGTGCGGTTGCACCTTCGTTGGTGACGAGCAACCTGGCACTGGGCCAGGCGATGATTGCCTTGGCCGTCAGGGAGCATCCACCGGCGACGGTGGAGTGCGCGGACATCAACCGGATCGCGGCCGGCGGGCGCGATCCGGCGTCCTGACCTCAGTGTGGCGCTGCCTCCAGCGCGGTGCGCACGGCCGTCGCCAGATCACTTCGGGTGAACGGCTTTGGCAGCAGCGCAACGGCCCGCCCTTGGCTGCCCACCTGGTCGTGGTCACGGGGATAGCCCGACGTGAACAGCACGGCGACCTCCGGCCAGCGTTCACGGACTTCCCGCACCAGCTCCCAGCCCGACATGCCGGGCATCACCACGTCCGAGAACAGCAGGTCCACCCTGGTATCCGGGCGTTCCAGCAGCCGCAGTGCGGAAGGGCCGTCGTGGGCTTCCAATACCCGGTAGCCCAGCAGCCGCAGTGCATCCACCGTGTGGGCGCGGACATCGTCGTTGTCCTCGGTCACCAGGATGGTTTCCTCGCGCGGCGAATAGCCTGCCAGGCCGGTCTGCGGAGTGCGCGCCTCGCTGGGCAACGGCAGCAGTGAACGCGGGAACATCATGGTGATGCTGGTGCCGCCGCCTTCCACCGAATCGATCAGCACGTGGCCGCCTGACTGCTTGACGAATCCGTGCACCATCGACAGGCCCAGGCCGGTGCCACGGCCAACCTGCTTGGTGGTGAAGAAGGGTTCGAAGACCCGGGCGAGCGTCGCCGCATCCATGCCGTGGCCGTTGTCGCGCACCCGCAGCATCACGTACTCGCCCGGCGTTGCATCCGGGAACAGCGCGGCATAGTCGTGGTCCAGATGGCTGTTGTCGACTTCAATCACCAGCCGCCCGCCATGCGGCATCGCATCGCGGGCGTTGACCGCCAGGTTCAGTACGGAGGCCTCCAGTTGGCTGATGTCGATCTCCACGCACCAGATGTCCTCCGCGCTGCGGATCTCCAGTTGCACCAGTTCACCCAGTGCACGCTGCAGCATGTCGTGCATGTCCAGCAGGCGGACATTGAGGTCAGCGGCCTGGCTGCGCAGCGGCTGGCGGCGGGCAAACGCCAGCAGGCGCTGGGTCAGGCTGGCGGCACGGCCCACCCCCTTCAGCGCATTGTCCAGCGCACGGCCCACCAGCGCACCGGCCTCGCCAGCCCTTTCACTGAGCAGCATGGCGTGCTCGACATTGCCGGAAATGACGGTCAGGATGTTGTTGAAATCATGCGCGATGCCGCCGGTGAGCTGACCGACCGCCTCGATCTTCTGTGACTGGCGCAGCGCGTGCTCGGCCTGCAGGCGTGCGGTGGTTTCGACGGCCTCGGAGACAACGGCGGTGACCGCCCCTTCGGCGTCGAGCAGCGGACGGAACGAGAAGTCGAAGCTGCGGCGGCCGGTCGGGAGCTCCAGCTCCAGCGCATGCAGTGAACTGCGGCCCTGCGCTGCGTCTCCGACGGCGCGGTCGATCGCTGCGCCCATGCCCTCGGTGGTGGCGAACCAGACCGATTCGGCGAAGTGCTGGCCAACAATGTCCTTCTTGTCTGCAAGTACAGCGGCCAAGGAAGCGTCATTGGCATCGACCACGCATCCGCGCAGATCCAGCAGCACCTGATGCTGGAAGCTGGACTCGAAGATCGCCTGCAGGCGGCGCTTGCTGGCGCGCAGCTCGGCCGTGCGCGCCTGCACCTGCTGCTCGAGCAGCTGGTTGTCCTCACGCAGGGCCAGCTCGGCCTGCTTCAGCAGCGAGATGTCGCTGCCCAGGCAGATGTAGCCGGCCACGCTGCCATCGGCGGCATGCTCCGGCACGCATTCCATCTGTACGAAACGCGACTCGCCACTGCGATGGACGAGCTCGACCTGGAAGCTCGTGCGTTCGCCCTGCAGTACCCGTTCAAGGCTGGGCAAGGCGTGTTCGAAAGCGGAGATGCCGCTGACATCGCGCGCGGTCCGGCCCAGCAGCTCGGCCAGGCTGACTCCATGCCAGTCCAGGAACGCCTTGTTGGCGAACCGGTAGCGATGCGCGTTGTCGAGCTGGGCGATCAGCGCGGGTACGGCATCGGTGACCTGCTGCAGCTGCGCCTGGCTCTCGTTCAGCGCCGCCTGGGCATGCATCAGCTGGGCGCGTTCATGGGCTTCCTGGCGAGCGCGGCGGATCGCATCCGGCAGGCGTTGCAGGCGCTGCTTGACGACGTAATCGCGCGCGCCACGGGTCAGCGCCTGTACGGCCAGCTCTTCCGTCAGTGTGCCGGAGACGAAGATGAAAGGGGTCTGTGGAATCCGCTCGCGCGCCAGCGCGAGGGCCGCATCGCCATCGAATCCGGGCAGCACATGGTCGGCAAGGATCACGTCGAACGCACGGTTGTCGATGGCCTCGATGAACGCATTGCGCGTCCACAGGCGCTCGACCTCGAACTCCAGGCCGGCACGCCGCAGCTGTGCGGTGATCAGCTCCGCATCAAGCGCGCTGTCCTCCAGCATGAGGATGCGCAGGCGCTCGCTGCGGCGCGATCCATCACGCATTGCGCTGCCCCGAGCCGTTGGGCCGATGCGGTGGCGGCTGGTTGGTGATGCCCCAGAACATGCCCAGGCCCTGGATTGCGTCGAAGAATTCCTTGAAGTCGACCGGCTTGACCACGAATGCGTTGACGCCCAGTTCGTAACTGCGCACCAGATCCTGCTCCTCGCGCGAAGAGGTCAGCATCACAACCGGGGTGCTGCTCAGGTACGGGTCGCCACGGACCTGCTCCAGTACTTCCAAGCCATTGACTTTGGGCAGCTTCAGGTCCAGCAGCACGACCACCGGGCCGCCGTGCATGGCACCGGCGAACTTGCCTTCGCAGCGCAGGTAATCCAGCGCTTCGGCGCCGTCGCGTACATGGATGACATCGTTCAACAGCTGGCAGCGCTCAAGCGCGGCCATCGTCAGCTCTGCATCCTTGGGGCTGTCCTCTACCAGGAGGATCGGCCGCAGGTCCCTCATGGGTGTTCTCCTGTGGAGCGGGGTAGGGTGAAGTGAATGGTCGCGCCCTTGCCGGGCTCGCCCTCGGCCCAGGTACGGCCGCCATGGCGGCCGATGATGCGGCGTACGTTGGCCAGACCGATGCCGGTGCCTTCGAATTCTTCCACATGGTGCAGGCGCTGGAACACACCGAACAGCTTGTCGACGTAACGCATGTCGAAGCCGCAGCCGTTGTCGCGCACGAAGAAGTGATCTTCGTCGTCGCTGCGGTCGTGCCCAATCTCGATCATCGCGTGCTCACGCTCGCGGGTGAACTTGATTGCGTTGGCCAGCAGGTTCTGCCAGACCAGGCGAAGCATCGTCGGGTCGGCTTCCACCTCCGGCAGCGGCGCGAGCGTCCACTGCACGTCGCGGCCGGCGTAATCCAGCGCCAGGCTCCGGCGCACGTCCTCGGCCAGGGCAGCCATGTCCAGCCGCACCCGCCCCAGCGTGGAGCGTCCCATCTGCGAGAAGCTGAGCAGATCATCCACCAGTGTGCCGGCGGACTTTGCCGAATCGACGATCGTATCCAGGAAGCGGCGCTCGGTCTCGTTGAGGCGGTCGCCCGCCGAGCTGCCAAGCAGCTCCGAATAGCCCACGATGTGGCGGAAGGGGGCGCGCAGGTCGTGGCTGACCGAATAGGAAAAGGCTTCCAGTTCCTTGTTGCTGCGCAGGAGCTGCTCGTTCAGTTCCGCCATCTCCTCGGCCTTGCGCAGCACGATATCGACGATGGCCGTGCGCATCTCGTGTGCCGCATCGCAGTCGGCGTCGGTCCACGGCAGGCTGCGCTGCCGCACGGTCTCTTTCCAGGCGTCGAAGGAGCTCCGCGGGGAGAGTGCGACGCCGGGCGCTGCGGTCTTGCGGGGGTCTCCCCCCCAGCGCACGGTTCGCACCACCTCCGGCCGGAACCACATCAGGTAGCTGTCATGCAGCTGCGAAATGGACACTGCCAGCAGGCCGCTGGCTACATCGGCCAGGTGCGCGGCAGGCGACCAGTCGGCGGCAAGGTGGTCGGTGCAGTAGGTTTCCTGGCCGGCCTGCCGGGTAGCCAGCCAATCGGTCAGGGCCAGCACGTCGCTGGCGGGCGGGCACTCACCCACGCGCATGCAGTCGCCCTTGTGCACGATGGCAGCCCCGGCCGCGCCGGTCAGCGACAGCAGGCTGCCTTCGTCCTGGCGCAGGGCCGCCATGAATTCTTCGTCGCCGGCCATGCGGCCCAGCAGCTTGACCAGTATCGAGCGACGCGCGACGCGTTCTTCAATCGCGAGCGCGCGCTCCTTCAGTGCAATCTGCAGCGACAGGATCTGGCCCATGAACTCGCAGGCGGTACGCACGTGGTAGGGCAGGCGGCGTGGCTGCACGGTGTGGCAGGACACCAGGCCCCATAACCGCCCCTCATGTACCAGTGACACCGACATCGACGCCCCGGTCCCCATGTTGCGCATGTACTGAAGATGCACGGGGGACACGCTGCGCAGCACGGCCAGGCTCAGGTCGGTCGGTGGCGCCTCGCGGTGGTCTTCGGCCCGCATCAGCGGGGTAGGGGTATAGTTGTTGTCCGCGATCAGGCGCACCCGGTTCCGGCGGTACAGTTCGCGGGCCTGTGCGGGAATGTCCGACTCGGGAAAGCGCAGGTCCAGGTAGGACGGCAACAGGCCATTGCCATCTTCGGCCACCACGATGCCATTCCAGCCGGCATCGAATTGATAGACCAGGGTGCGGTCAAAGCCGGTGAGCCGCCGCATGTGCGCGGCCGCAAGCCTGCACAGGTCTTCCACCGTCGCTGCCGATTCAATGCCGGTCATCAGCTCGCGGATGGCTGGATACAGTTCTTCCAGCGAGCCGGGCTGGCCGGGAACCGGTGCTTCCAGCTCGACCAGAAGATCCGTGGCGGAGCGGTGCACCAGCAGCTGATGGCGGCCGTGCCCATCCAGGTGCACGGCACCGACATGCGCGCTGCTGCCCACCGTCGCCTGTTGCAACACGCCCTGGAACGGTGCCAGCACGCCGCCCAGCACTTCACTGACGTGCCGCATCAACGGTTCGCCGAACTGTTTCAGCAGCCCGGGGTGGCTGATGGCGCGCTCGCGTACCTGCAGGGACTGCGGTTCAACGACCAGAAGCACACCGTAGGGCTGGATCGCGCCAGGGGTGTGGATCGGTTCGCGCGCGCAACGGGACAGGGCAGTGTCGTGCGCGGATTCGGTAGGAGGCGTCAAGGGCGGGACTCATGATTCGTGGATGGCTGGAACGGCCCAGCACTGCATCCGGTGTGCATGGATGGTGAAGCAAAAGCGTGCCGCCGCATACCACCACGTGAATGTGAAGGGGCTTTCATTCAAACCTGAATTCTTCATCTACGCAGCGACGGATGAACTGGAAGGCGTCTGTCGCGCCCCTGCATGCCTGTGCGCGCTCCTGGTCACTTAAAACGAGCGCATCCAGCTCCTCCCGCTCGCGTCTCCAGTACTCGGCCACACCGAGCTCGGAAGGACGCAGGTGGCGCGCGCCGTACCCGGCATGAAGCTGCAACGCAGCGGCCATCTTCAACAGCACGGCCGCCCCCAGCGTCGAGCCCTCCGCTACGTAGCGCCAGCCCAGAACGGTCGCTTTCGAGAACACATGCGGCTGCGGTTGCCAGGCATGGGGTGCCGGCACGGAAGCGCAGAGGTCGCGAAGATCCTCCTCGATCAGGGGCAAGCGGGTCGCGCCCGGATCCTGCATCCGGTACAGCGGCGCAACAGCGCAATGGAAGTGCCATTGCACGCGCAGGAAGCAGAGGTAACGCTGGCGCGACGCGAAGATGTGTTGCTGTAACAGGTGCTGGTCGAGGCGATCGTGGGCCGCTCGGGTGTGCGCTTTCAGGGCGGCGCTGAGGGCAATGGGGTGATCGGGTTGTGCTGGCAATGTGGATGTAGGCATCGGCGCGCACCCTAGCAGATTTCGATGCAGAGACCGGTGCAGGTTTCGCGGCCAGCACATCTGCGCTGCACGCCAACTAGACAGCGGCTGCCCTACGGTGACTGCACTTCCAACAGATGCCACGCCCGTGAACCTGCAGACCGCACCCGCGCCCCAGTACCGTATGCTCCCTGACAGCTGCCAATTTGAATTGCTGGATGTGGATGCATTGCAGGATCCAGCCAGTGGCCGGCTGCTGCACCTGTACTCGCTGGTAGCGCGTTGCCTTTCCTGCGAGACGATCTTCAAGGCAGAAGAAGGGCAGGGCCTGGTCAGCCATACTGCAGCGCGAGTGGTGCGGTGCCCCACTGGTTGCGGGCAGCAGGCGTTCAAGCCGGCCCTGCTGCGGACCTGGTGCCCACAGGCCGTGGCCCAGGCCTGAACGCTGGATCCGCGTGTCACAGCAGCCCGGGATTGGCCCGCCAGGCGGCGAAGTTGAGCGCCGAGGCGAACGAAATCCAGGCAAGGTAAGGAAGCAGCAGCACCGCCGCAAGCCGGCGGATGCGCGCGAACGTGACGATCGTCGCGCACACCAACACGATCAATACAAGAATGTCGGCGAAGGCAAGCGCGCCCAGCTTCCAGCCGAAGAACAGCCAGCTCCATAGCGCGTTGACGGCCAGCTGCACCAGATAGAGCAGCAGCGCGGGCCGTGCGCCGCGCCAACCGCGTTCGCGCCAGACCAGCCACGCGGCAACCGCCATCATGGCGTAGAGCAGTGTCCACACCGGGCCAAAGACGCTGGCCGGTGGTGCCCATGCGGGGAGGGCAAGGCTGGCGTAGAAGCTTGCTGCGGACGTGGACGCCCACGCCCCCAGGGTTGCCGCGACGAAGGTGATCGCCACCCATCCCAGAAGTCCGGAAACCTGTGAACTCCGCTTCATACCGTGCAGCTCCTTGATACGTATGCGGCCTGTCTACGCACAGGGGCAGCGAATGGATGCAGGCTGTCGGCCTTCAGTCCGATGAACCTGCGGCGCCCGTTCCCTGGCTCGCTGGCAGCAGGGAAGGCCGCTGATCAAACCACTCGCGTGCCTTGGCCAGGTGCCACTGGCGCTGGTCACCGTCCAGCTCGATGCCCGCACCCAGCAGCCCCCAGCGCAGATACAGGTCCCCGCGCTTGCGCTGGTCGAGCAGATCCAGCCGCGCGCGTACCGACAGGCGATCGTTCTCGGCCTGCAGTCCATCGATGACCAGATGGCCTGGGCGCCAGCGCAGCGTTGCCTGTGCCTGTACCTGTCCGGAATCCAGCAGCGACAAGGTCCAGCGCGGGTAGTCGGTGCGCTCTGCGAACAGTGCAAGCAACGGACGGGCGTCGCTGAGATCCAGATCCGTGGTGGCATCGACCTGAAAGGGCGACTGCGCATCGATGCGGCCACGCTTGAAGGCCACGCGGCCCTTCCATGCACTTGGGCGCTCTGTACCGGCCACCTGCACATTGCGCAGCTCCACGGTGGTGCCGGAGAGATCGAAATGACGTTCATTGAAGTCACCGCGGCGCAGGGTCGCGTTCACGCCGATATCGCCGCCCATTTCCAGTCCCGCCACCTTGGCACTGGCGTTGCGCGCAAACAGCCGGGCCGTGCCATGACCGACGCGTCCATCGGTGTCGAGCGTGGCATCGCCGCTCAGGCTGCCGGTGCCTTGAAGCAGCCGCACCTGCGGCGAGCCGAGGTAGCGGTTGTAGGCCGTCAGATCAGGGATGGTGGCTTCACTGAAGCGCAGCTGCGCGCGTACCCCTTTGCGCAACTCCTGCAGGCGACCATCACCGGTCAGGTCCAGGGCCAGATCACGGCCGTCGAACAGGCGCACGTCCTTGGCATCGGTTGGCTGCGCAGTGAATCGTGGCAGCCGGACAGCCAGCTGTGCCTGGCTGGGGCTGCCGGCCTTCAGTTCGCCATGGGCGCTGGCCGTGCCGGCCAGGCGTACGCCGGCGACTTCGGCCACGGCTTCGGCGGCCGGAATGTCCACGGTGCTGCCTTCGATCAGTTCGCCGTTGCGCACGCGCAGGTCCGCCTTCAGCGTGCCGCCGCCGTCCAGCTGCAGCCACGGCTTGCGGACGAACAGGGCAGGGATCCAGTTGAGCGAAGTGAACGTCCATTCGCCGCGCACGGTACCAGAGCTGCGTTCCAGCAGCTGGGCGGGCTGCTGGAAGGGGACGTCCCGGCCACGGACGCGCAGATTCGCATCCACTTCGCTGCCTGAGCCGGGTTTGGGCGGCAGGCGGGCCTGCAGGCGCAGGTCGTTGGCCACATTGAGCTGCAGGGCCAGCACGCCGCGGCCGGGGGCGCCGTCACCCAGGTAGAGCGGCACCTGCCAGATTGCGCGGTCTCCGGGCTGCAGCTGGCCGTCGATCAGGTGCAGCGCCAGTTGCAGGCGTCCGGGTATGGGCGCGCTGGAGATCTTCGGCGTTGTGGCATCCGTGTCCATGCGCAGGCCCTGGCTGCGGGCGTCGACCTCGAGCTGGGCATGCAGCAGCTTCAGCTTGGCCAGACCAGGCGCCTGGTCCCGATAGTGGCGCGGATAGCTGAAGCGTGCGCTGAGATTCATGTCACCCAGCAACTGCACACCGTCATAGCTGGTGTCCGCGTCGGCGAACGCAACTTCGGACTCGAAGAGCTCCGAAGGCCCGCCGCGTAGCTGCTTGAGGAAGCCCACCGTGCCGTGGCCCTTGCCGATGATCAGCAGCTTGCCAAAGCGTGCGCTGCGGATGCTGTCGCTGTGGATGGCGTCGAAACGCAGGGTCCAGCCGCGGTCACTGCGCGGCGGTGGCGGGATGGCTTCTTCGACGCGGCTGATCTCGGCGGAAACCCCCGTCGCCTGCAAGCGCGGAACCCGCACCTCGCGCTGGAACAGGGGCAGCACCGCCAACCGGGCGCTGGCGCGCTCGGCATGCAGCGCGTAGACCGTGTGGTTCACGTGGCCGCGCATGTGCACGTTCCAGGCGATGACATGGCCGGGCAGCAGCGTGATGGCCGGGCCGGTGGTCATCACGAACTTGTGCGGCTTGCGGTTGGTGACCTGATCGAACAACGGGGTATTGAGGAAGATGTTGCCGGCCAGCAGGTACAGCAGGTAGACGCCCAGCAGGACGTAGGCAGGAACGCGCCACCGTCGAAGCCGGTGCGGGATGTGCACGGAAACAGGAGGCATCTACTGCTCTGAGGGCCGGAATTTCCACAACTATTGCGTAGCCGACGGCGGTGGCGCGTGAAGCGGCTACGGGGCGGAAGCTTGATTCTGGTAGTGTCCGGCCTGGTCACCACCACAGATCTGCAGGAGACGCATGGAGATCCGGCCCGCCCGTGCAGGCGATTTCGGCGCGATGTGGGGCATGTTCAAGACGGCCATTGCGGCGCAGGATGCGCTGCCTTTTGCCTCCTCTTTTGAGGTCGAAACCTTTCGCGCGCATTGGTTCCTGTCGCAGACACCTTATGTGGCCGTTCTGCAGGGCCGAGTGGTGGGCATGTACAAGATGGGCCCGAACTTCCCTGATCTGGGGGCGCATGTGGCCAGCGCCACGTATGTGGTGGATGCGCCGGCACAAGGGCAAGGTGTGGGCCGGGCCCTGGTGGAACACAGCCTGGAGCGGGCGAGGGCGGAAGGGTTCCTGACCATGCAGTTCAATTACGTGGTCAGTACCAATGGCCCGGCCGTGGCGTTGTATCGGAAGCTGGGGTTTGCGGTAGTGGGGACGCTGCCACAGGCGTTTCGGCACCGGGAATTGGGGCTGGTGGACGTCTTTGTGATGCACCGGTTCCTGTGATGCGATGCGTTGGTCGCACGTGGCCGGCGATATCCAGCCGAGGCTGGCTGCACAGTTCCTGAGGATGTCCCTCATCCTCAGCGCATCGACGCGGGCCCGCGCCTAGATGGCATGGAGCTCGCCGGCATGGAACGAGCCGAATAGCGTGACGCGTCACGGCCAGTGAGCGGCTACGGCTGGGGTGCCAGAACGTGCTCCTGAGGCCTCGGTCGTTGGTGCCGAATCGGCGAAAGCGCTCTTGCCAGGCTGGCGTGCAGCCAAGGCAAGATCAGCGGCAAAACTACGCCCGCAAAGCCGTCTTTACCGGCCACTGTCAGATCCGCAAGATCCTTTGCCATTCCTGCAGAGGTTGAGGGAAGCCCAAAGGGCGGTTGGCAGTGATCGAATCACTGACAATCAGGCCGGCGCCTGGAGTGGATCAGGGGCGTGACTGGTGGAGCCTGGATCGGGCAATGGCGTAATGAACATAATATACATTATGCGAAATGCGGTATCGGTCGGTGATGGGCTTTGTCGGTTCTGCGTGGCAATGGCTCCGGCTCTGGCTTGGGTCTTGCCTCCCTGACGAACCAGGTAAATCTGTTACCAAGCGCCAGGTAAAAGTGTTACGTGTTCGAACACAGCGCCTTTAGAACATGAGCCTTTGCTCATCATCCTACGATCCTATTCCGGCCTGGCATGCCGAGTGCTTCAAGCCAAGATGCAGCCATGCTGCCCGCGCTTGGGCGGGCTCAAGCTAAGGATTCTTTCGAAAGAACTTCAAATGCAGCCATCGCGCCCGCACTTGCACTCCGAAGCGTCAGGTACCATGGCATAGATGCTAAGGCTCAACTTCCGAGACTCCCTCAATGAACGACACTGATCGAGAGATCATGCTGGTTGCCATGGTAATCGTCGGATTTGCGGTCTCATTCGTCTGTTGGGCTGCCTGGCTAGCTCGCAGAACGCGACTTGCGCGGAGTCAGCGAACTGGCCTCCGGCGCAAATGAAGCCGGCCCGTTCTTTCGTGTGCCCTGGAAGGCGGCACAGCGCTATTGTTTTGGGCGTCTGCGAGCCGCAGGCGGACGAACTTCTTTGGATCGCTTGAGCGCCACTTCCAGCTGCGCTGGCAAATTTCGAAGCCCTGAAAGTTGCCCCTCAAGCGCGTCACATTTGCCGCGCAGGATATCGGCAGACTGACTAGCCGTGGCGGCCGCTGATTGGGCGGCCTGGATGTCCTGACGCAGCTGCTTCTCAAGGGCCCTGTGTTGTTCGGATGCCTTGCTTTGCTGCACCTGGAGTTCCTTCACCTCCTGGCGGGCTCGATCCACATCGCTGAGCGCTCGATTCTCGACAGATCTGACGTACTCGGTCCAGTCCTCCCGCTCAGATTTCGCCGTCTCTAGGGCCTCGTGAAGCCGGACGTCGAGTTGCTGTCTCGCTGTCTCGGTTCGGTCGGCTCTTCGACGCTCGAGGTCGCGCTGCTCTGCAAGTTCAGAGATCTGTAGCTGAAGCTGGTCGACCAGGTGCTGTAGCTCTGAAGCTTGGGTCGTTGCAATTCTCTCCCCGGTGATTGCAACGTCACGCTCTGCACGCATTTGCGCCAGCTCTTCAGCCGCAAGTCGGGAACTGACCTCCAGCGCATCACGCTCGGAAGCTAGGGCCCGCTCGGACGATGCAAGCTCTCGACGGGCGGCCTCCTGGGCATGCTTCAGCGCCAACTCCCACCATTGCCCGGCGAGTTCTACCAACACCGCTGGCGCATCTTCCAGGTCCGGACGCGCTGGCTGCAGGCGAGTGCCAAGTCGGTTCCACCATGTTTCCAGCCAGCGGGTCACCGTGTTCGGCGAGCCTGTCCCCAGGTGAGCCCGGATCCGCTCTACGGTTGGGCGTTCGCCCTTGGCGACCAACTCGTCGGCAGCGGTATGGACGTCAGTTTCGGTGATGCCGCGGGCCATGCGAAGTCTCCTGTACTGGCACCCTACTCTGCTGATAACGTACTCGTGATAAGTGATGATTATCGCGGGTACGGCCACTTTATCGTAGTGTACATTACATACTATGAAATATAATTCGAACAGTGCCGCTCTCGTCCAGACCGTCGAGCATCTGGTGCTGCCGGAACAGCTGGCGCAACAAGCCGCTGACGCGGTGCGTGAGTTGCTCGCTGAGGCAGCCGCCGCCAATACCACCCGCAGCTACGCCAGCGCGCTGCGCTATTGGGCCGGTTGGCATGCCGCGCGCTATGGCATCGAGATGACTTTGCCGGTGCCTGAGGCGATCGTGCTGCAGTTTGTGGTCGACCATGTCACCCGTCGCAACGCCGACGGCGAGCTGGCCTGGGAACTGCCGCCGGCGATTGACCGGGCGTTGGTGGCGGCCGGCCTCAAGGCCAAGCTGGGTCCCTGGACCCTAAGCACCGTCCGGCATCGGGTCGCGGTGCTGTCGACCGCGCACAGGCTCAAGCAGTTGGCGAACCCCTGCGAGCAGCCAGCGATCCGGACCGTGCTCAGCCGCGCGGCCCGCGCCGCGGTCAAACGCGGCGAGCGTCCGCGCAAGAAGACCGCGATCACCCTGCCTGAGCTCGAGGCGATGCTGGACACCTGCGATGACAGCCTGGAAGGGATCCGCGACCGCGCCCTGCTCTGCTTTGGGTTTGCCAGCGGCGGACGCCGGCGCAGTGAGATTGCCGCGGCCGACCTACGCGACCTGCGCCGGATCGGCGAGGCGGACTACATCTACCGGCTCGAGCACAGCAAGACCCAGCAGGCCGGCATTACCGCCACCTCGACCCCGGACAAGCCGGTGCTGGATCGGGCGGCCCTCGCCCTGCAGGATTGGTTGGAGGCGGCAGGCATCACCGAGGGAGCGCTCTTCCGGCGGCTCTGGAAGCAGCGCATCGGCCCTGCCCTGTCCCCCGCTGCGGTAGGCGAGATCGTGCAGCGGCGGGCGCGCCTGGCCGGGCTGGAGGGGGATTTTGGGGGGCATAGCCTACGGTCGGGGTTCGTGACCGAGGCCAGCCGCCAAGGGGTCGCGCTGCCGGCGATCATGCAGCTGACCGAGCACCGGTCGGTGTCGAGCGTCATGGGGTATTTTCAGGCCGGCGGAGCCACAGCTAACCCCGCCGCTCGACTGCTTGAAGACTGAAGGGACATCTCTATTGCGGCTAGTCGATGAAGTGAGTGTCGTTGAAGATGCTGCTTAATGCGAGCGTGTCGGCCTGTTGGTCGATTGGACCGGGCAGCTTCGCCGGTGCGCCCAAAGGCCGGAGTCCAGCACCAGGACGCTTCACGAGAGGTTGTCTTCCCTACGCTGCGGATGGCTCTTCTGTCACGCCCATATTTGCCGAATAGTGATCACCAAAACCTGCGGCCACGAACACAGCCTGGAACTTGGTGAAGTAGTAGTTCAGATCGTATTGATTGAAGTCCATCACCGTGATGTTAATCCCATCCTTGTGTGATCCTCGATCCAGGTAGCGCGCCAAGGGAGCGAAGGTTGCGTCTTCGTCGCCGACCTTCTTTAAGGCCTCTTTGAACTTATCCTCTTGATGCGTGAACCAGAAAAAGTGTTCGAGGATGCAACGCATGGCGTTGGGTACCATGATCGCAGGCATGTTGGAGTCGCGCGCGTCTCGTAGCACTTGCCACAGCGCCTGGTAGTCGTTCATGAGCTCGGCAGCCTTCATGGGCACGACTTTGGTGTGCTCGGACTTCACAACACGCAGGAGCTGGCACTTCTTTGATGCCTTGGCAAGATCGGATCCGCCGATCGTCTGCCGAAGAATTTCGTGCAGGAAGAAAAGATTGTGCGTCAGGACGATCACCTGGCGCGGCCTGGGCGTTCCATCTTCAGGCTTGATCAGCTCTCCGTGGATGATGGAGGCAATGTCAAACACAAAATTGTGAGACAAGCTGGATATAGGATCATCAATGACCGCAATGGTCCTCCCGAGATCGACAGCGCCGGCTTCGGCGGTGTCTGAGCCGCCAAGGCATTCCAGATAGTAGAGGAAGGAAATGAGAGTCTTCTCGCCTTCGCTCAGGGACGTCATATCTCCTTCGGCTTGCCCGGGGCGCGCCAAACAATACAAATTCCCTTCGCCGGCCTTCCTGGCAATCGAGTAGGACGCAATCCCCATCCGTGCGAGGCGCGAATTGATCTTATCCACCGACGCAGCAACACCGCTTTGCACACGACGGAGCTCCTTCAGCCGTGCGGCGACAGCCGTCAGCGCCTTGGTTGTCTCCGCCTTCTGTTCCTTGTCCTTCCTCAGCACCTCCACTAGCGGGTCTTTGCCCGCTTTGTATGTGTCATAGACGGGCGCCCGCTCCCTGCGCATGACCTGCCAGAACATGGTCTTGATGCGATCACGCTCAGCGGCTCGATCCGCAACTCGGAGGTTGAACTGGGTGATCCGCTCGTTCACGGTAGCGATCGCCTTCGCCAAACCCTCAGCATCGCTGGCTTCCAGCACAATACTCTCGCCCGGCTTTTCAATCTTCGACACCATCGAGGCGGCGTTAGCCTTGATCTGCGCATGAAACAGATCCCAAGCCTGCTCCAGTCCCGGTTCTTCCTTGGAGAACGTCTGTTCGAGCATGGTCTTAGCTGCCACCTCGATCTCGGCAACACGCTGGGCATAGGTGTCAGAGAGCGACTGGACCCGGTCGAGCTTCGATTGCCTGTCTCCGTCCAGTAGCAACGCTAGATCTTCGGCGAAGCCAGGGGGCAGGTGCTGCTGACAGAACGGACACTCTGGATCATGCGTAAACTTTCGCCCCTGGCCCACCCAATCGCTATTGCCCCACTTTTCGATGAGCGGGGCCAGACGGCTGGTCGCAGAGACGGCAATTGCCTCGCCCCAGATGGCGTCAGCCTCAACGATAGCGAGTCCAGTTAGATCGAGAGAAATCGTGTGCTGGGAGCTCTCCGTGCTGTTGGCGTCTGCCAGTCTTTGCTTTAGGCGATCGAGGCCGTCCAGCTCTACATCGTCAGCAACGGTGCAAGTGTCCAGCTCCTCGAAGAACTTCTGGCGATCAGAGTGAAAGCCCTTCATCAAGTCCCGGAATGGCCCTTGATCGTGGTCAGAATGCGCCTTCCAAGCTCCAGTAATGGCAATTTCCCGAACTGCCTTACCTGCGTCAATCGTTTGCTGGATCTTCGCGTCCAACGCCGCGGATTGGCCTTCTAGCTTTTCCGCTTCGGCTTGCTTCTCTTCGATCTCTGCCTGGATGGCTGCGTCTTGGACGCCAATGGTGAAGATTCCGGGCACACCCTCGGCCGTGCGGATTACCTTATCCACGAAGCGCTGGTTGTAGACGAGAATTCGATAGTCAGCGTTATTGCTAGTTTGCAAGGAGCAGTGAGCAAACTCTGCTTCCTTCCCAGCCAGTCCTTGGATCACCTCGCCGATAGCTGATTTTCCGGCGCCATTGATGCCGTAGAGAAAGACGGGCTGGGGCGGCGTGATCGCCTCAAAGTCGATGGGGGGAGCTGTCGTTGGATGGAAGCTCTTGTATCGGTGAATGGATAGCCCCGTGATCACTGCGCACACCCCTGTGCTGGCCTATTTCCCTGATCATAGCCTTGTCCGGTTCGCAGGTACGAGGCAGAGCGGGTCGAGGCGCGCCGGCTGCGCGACGAAAATTTCGTCCTCCGCCTGTCCGAGGCGCCCCTAGGGCCAGGCTGGGCTGCCTTAGAATTTGGCCGTCCGCGCCGCCGGCGCATGGATGATTCGCAGCCCACCCGCCGAAAGGACCTCCCGTGCTCGAGCTTGACCCCTTTGATGCCCTGACCCTCACCCTGCATCACGCGCCCGGAACGTGCGCGCTTCTGCTGGGATCCGGCCTCTCCCGCTCGGCGGGCATACCCACCGGCTGGGAAATTACCCTGGACCTGGTCAAGCGCGTGGCCGCGGTGCGCGGCCAGAACGCCGGCGACGACCCTGCGGCCTGGTGCCGTGAGAACCTGGGCGTTGATCCGGACTATTCGGCACTGCTGGACGCGGTCGCATCCACTCCCGACGAGCGCCGCGCCATCCTGCAGGCCTACATCGAGGCAAGGGACGGAGAGGACGGCCGGCAGCCTACCGCTGCCCACCGCGCGATCGCGCGACTGGTGGCGCGCGGCGCGGTACGAGTGATCGTCACTACTAACTTCGACCGACTGCTGGAGCAGGCGCTGGCCGCCGAAGGAATCCAGCCAACCGTCATCAGCAGCGACGACACGCTGACCGGTGCCGTGCCGCTGATCCATTCGCCGTGCACCATCATGAAGGTCCACGGCGACTACCTGGACACGCGCATTCGCAACATCGATTCGGAGCTGGCTGCATACAGCGCGCCGATCAACGGACTGCTGGATCGGATTTTTGACGACTTCGGCCTGATCGTTTGCGGCTGGTCAGGCGAATGGGACGAGGCATTGCGCAAGGCTATCGCGCGTGCGCCAAATCGCCGCTACCCGACCTATTGGGCCTCCCGGGGCGAGCCAGCTGCGGCGGCCTGCGCCCTGATCGAGCAACGCAAGGCCCGGACGGTTCCGATCGCTGGCGCGGATGCATTCTTCTCCAAGGTGGAAGCCACGCTTGCCGCCCTCGCCGAGGCCGACCGGCCGCACCCGACCAGCGTCCGGATGCTGGTGGCGCTGGCGAAGCGGTTGTGCAGCGACGAGTCGCAGCGGGTCGCATGGTCGGACCTGCTGTTCAGCGAGGCCGAGGCCCCTGGTGTCCACGTGACCGATTTCTCGCAGTATGGAAAGGGCAACGGGCACGAAGAGGCCCGCCTTTTCGTTGACCAGTGCGTCGCAGC
This sequence comes from Stenotrophomonas sp. YJH_SMC_37, assembly GCF_059370035.1. Classification (NCBI taxonomy): domain Bacteria; kingdom Pseudomonadati; phylum Pseudomonadota; class Gammaproteobacteria; order Lysobacterales; family Lysobacteraceae; genus Stenotrophomonas; species Stenotrophomonas sp. YJH_SMC_37. The sequence goes on along the minus strand of NZ_JCAFTG010000013.1, from coordinate 31,601 downwards.
GACCGAACGATTGCGGCGGATCTTCCTGGTCTGCGGCAGATGGGGATCTGCTGCGGCGCGCTTCGAGGCAGAGCGCACGCTGGTGCGCCTGGCCCAAGGCGTGAACCGCGACGGCGTCCAGTACACGCATTGGATTGCGCTGCAGCGTATTCCGGCGACCCTATGCTTTTACTGGTACTGCGCGGGCGCGCTGGCCGCTGCGGACTACGCCACCGTGAAGCGGGTGTTCGACCTGACCATCGCAGAGGACCGGGAGCCTCGCGCCCTGCTCCACGTCCTGCCGCCCACCACCTACGACGGAATAACTGATTGGCGATTCCTCAACACGACCACGCGCTGGGAAACGCCTGCAAGCCATTACATCGCCCCAATTATGGAGCGTGAGGCCGGCGATATCGGGTTCACGGGCCACGAGGGCGGCCGCTTGTTCGACGATCTGGAAGCGCTCATCGCCATGGAGTTCGGACACAGGCGATTGATGCGCCAGGGTCCCGAAGGGTTCTGGAACTTCTGGACCCCGGTCGGGAGGTTTCGCTTGGGAGCGGAAGGAGCCATGCGCTTGGCCAGCTTCGAGGCAATTCCTGTCAACAGCCCCTATCTTGCGGCCGGCTTCTTTGGCAGCCTGCAGAGCAGTGCGATCGAAGCGGCGAAAGCCCTCCGAGCCCATTGTGGCAAGCTCGCGTGATATCCACACCCGGCGCGGTCTAGCTCGCGCGTTTCATTCCGCATTGAGTCCGTCGCAGTAGTCCAGCGCGTCGCGCTTATCCAGTAGCGTCAACACACCGGCCGCGACCGGCTCGCCATCCTCGCCGATCTCGGGCGGATAGCGATGGGCGTGGTGATAGCCGCCGGCTGGGTTCCGAAGTACCCATCCGACGGCCCAATTCCTTTGATCACCTCGCTGGCCACCTCCCACGGACCTACCTTGGCCGGAATCAGCCCGACTGGCCCAGGATCGCCTGCGCCCTGCCCTGCAAGTAAGCGATGTCGTCCGGCTCCGCCCGGCCCTCCACCGCAACGAGCTGGACCTGCCAAGCGCGATAGTCGAGATCGCTGCCCGCCGGGCTGCCGGCGGCACGCAGCTGCGCTCGCAGCTCGCCCAAGGTGGTATCCAGCCCGCTGCGCGGGGCCATGGTCGCTCACGATCGATGCCGCTACCGTCGGCGCAAGCGTGTCAATCCAGTGCGAAGGGACCGCCTGCAAGGCTACCTCGCTGCGCGGCGCGCGCCCCGGGATCGGCCTGGCGGCCGGGCCGAGCGCCGCGTCGCCCTTCGGGCCGGCACGAACAAATGACCGCATTCTGGCGAACGCGGCCACTTTTGTGCTTGACCGCCGCTGCGGCTGCCTCTGGCGACCTCGCGGCAGCAGCAGAGCGCTAATTCTGCCGATCGCTAATTTGATTGGCGGCCGCGATAAATCTCCCTGATCCCCTGCCCTTCCCATGTCTGCTTCCGGCCAGGAGCAGTCGTCGAAGTTACTAGCTTGTGCGCCAAAAGCAAGCCGATCCAGCGGTCCGGTTTCGGATGGACGGCGAAGGAAGATGCTTGTAACACATGACTATCCGCCGCATTGTTGACGAACGGCCTCTATCGCCACGCTGCTTCTGACAGCTGATGCTAATAGAATTCATATCATTCGAGATCGCCCGCTATGCTGGACGGCATGGACATCTACTACGTCTATCTGATCGCATGCCATGGGCCTTCAGAGACATATGTAAAAGTTGGGACCACATGCAATCTTAAGCGAAGGATTTCGGAGGTTCAGACCGGCTGCCCGTTCAGGATCGCTCATGCGTTCGCTATCGCATCCGAGTACAGGGAAGAAGTTAGAGGTCTCGAAAAGCTCCTGCACATGCTCCTTAGGGAACAAAGACTACGAGGAGAGTGGTACAGGGGGACTGAAACATTTTTCTCGGTACTAGATACAGTTCTATGCCGCATTAACTCGGGCGGCTTCAGCTATGACGAATTGCTGGAGATGCCGGACACCGTTGGCCCGGAGTTTGAGGTCATGCTTCATCGCCATGAATTCTGCTTCTACGAACTGTATCTACCCCTTGCCAGAGGGTCCAACCCGATGGATTCGGCGGAAGCTATGCCACCCGAGCGTATTGCATCAGTGCTGTCCGAAGGACTCACGCAGTGGGACAGAGGACATCGGCTGAAATCTTTAGCGTGGGGTGGCGAAGAGAGTTTTGGTCGACCAGATGCGTGCGACTAGAGATATTTTCGTGTACTCGGTCGACCTTCCTGCGTTGCACGATTCCGAACAGGCTCGTGCCATTTCTGCCGCGATCGCAGGGTTGGCCTGGAGCGTGTTCTTGACTGAATCCTCCATGCGCAGTGACTCTGCAGCCTGTTTACACGGGACAAGCTGCAGGTGCCAAGTTGACGAGGACCTCCCGAAAGATCAGCCTTCTGGTATCTACCCCCACCAGCATATCTGGGCGTGATATCCGCTAGGTTCGGAAGGCTCCGATCTACCCCCGATAAATCCTCCTAATCCCCTGCCCCGTCGATGTCCCCCTCCCGGCCGGAAGCGGACATCGTCAGGTCACTTGATCGCCCACAAGAGCATTCCCACTCTGGTCGGGTTGTGGCACCTCGATGCTTTCCTGTTGTTGCATCCCACCGCCTTGAAGCTGGAGCGACCGGCTTGTGTGCGATCTAATCGATCGGCCCGACTGCCTCCTGCGTTCGCCATCGCCTCCATTTGCTGGGCTTCAGTTCACTGACGATCACGCCGATCACGATAAGCGCGGCCCAGAGAATGGAGAGACCAGGATGGCGCTCACCGGCGATCCGGCCGATGATCCCACCCCATACCGACTCGCTGGCATAGATTACGGTAGCCCGGGTAGGTGAAACGGTCTTCTGCGCCCAGTTCATGGTGAACTGGATTAACATGCTGGCGGCGCCCAAACTCGCCGCGGCCCCCAGCCACACCCACGAGAAGGCCGGTATCGACTCTCCGGCGAATGGCATGGCGCATAAAGTAAACAGGGCAACTGCTAGAAGTTGAAGTGTCGTGACGCGCCGGGCAGCAACTTTGCCTGCGTAGTGCCCAATGAGAATGATCTCGCCCGCCAATGCGAACGCACTCAGCAATGTCACCCGCTCGTCCCGGCTCATGCTCAGTGCGCCATTGTACGGCGGAACTACTGCGCTTCCGCTGCAGCTTCAGCGGCGGCCTTCTTGAGATTCAACTTTGCCATCCGAGCCCTAACCCCACCTTCGCGATCACCTAACCGCTGAAGAATCTGCCGTTCACTGAGCGTAAAGTGCTTCTTCTTCGTTAGTGCTACGTGCGCCAGCGTCGGATGATCCACAAGCGGCGCCATGTCGCCATCGAGCACGTTCGTATCCAAGAAAACAAACCTCTGCAAAGAGCGCAATCGGCTGACGAACCGCACGTGATCGAGAGGCGAGCATTTCATGTACATCAGGTTGACCATATGTTTGCCCCTCACCAGGTCCGCAAAACCGCGGACGTTCTTGCAGTGCTCGAAACGCAGTTCACGGAGCTCGTTTAGCTCGCAGATTGGGTCGATGCACTCCAGCTTCGGCGCGAAACCGACGAAGAGTTCGCGCAGACCTTGCATTGTTTCGAGCCCCTTCAAGCTCTGCAGCTTATTGAAATAGAGCGAGAGCTTCTCCAGCGCGGGCAGGACGGACAATTCGGTGATGTCACATGATGCTGGACTGAATCCGCCCAGTGCCAAGCCCTTCAAGCGTCCGAGGCTTTCGTCGACGCGAAATTTCCTACTCCATGGTTGGCCTAGTGATTCGAGCTTAGTGAAGGGACTAAGGTCGTCGATGGCATTCGGCCCCGCGTTGGTGAAGAAATGCTTCAGCCACTCGGCATTTCCTCCCAGAACGGACAAATCGACTTTGTCGAAAAGCATCAAGTGAAAATCAGCCACAGGGAAGAACGCCTCAATGAAGTCGATACTCTTGAGGCCAGGATTCTCGTGATCCGAAATGCCGAGTTGCGTGTATTGCCCGGTTCTCCACAGCTCTACGCACTGGGGTACGTGCTCAGCGTCCACGTAGAGCGTGCGGCCTTGCAGTTCGAATTCGAACACTGAGTCAACCACTCGTGTCCGTCCGGGCAGGCTAGCTTGATCGCTTTTCATGGCGACCAGCTTGCCACGACCCAAGACTTGGCGTACAGCGCGGCCAGCCGTTCGCCATTGGGACCGCCCTGGATGATGTACTTCCCACCTCCTCCGCGAATGATGGAGCACTCAGAGGGAGGTGGCGTGAACTGCGCTACCACTCTTGCGCGCGCGAGCCCATGCACCATTCACGCGTCCTTCACGCGTCTTTTTGGCCCCAAGCAGACCTCTTCCCTAACCTCGATAAACACCCCAATCCCCTACCCAGCCGACGTTAGCCTATGGCCAGGAACGGACATGCTCCACAATGATGGCCGCCTTCAAACCGGGACGATTCAAAATTCTGTCTATGCAAAAATCTGCACACGCGTCGTGCTCAATTTCGGCTCATACCCGTGCTGTCTGCTCGCCAAAGGCCGATCGTCATGCTTCGGTGTCGCCGTGCAGCGCGGCACGCATGCGACCCTAATCCAAAGGGCGTATCACCCCTTCGACATACCATTGCAAATCGTCAGGTCTTGAAACCGTAATGGCCAGATAGCAGCTTTGCCCGGGTGCTACGGCGTAGGATAGTGCATCGTCCGATGCCTGTGTCATCCCGCGCCCCCCCGCTGCTGCATACCATCGAACCGTCCGTGCAGCTGTTTCACAACCCGTACCTGAGTGCCGGTGAAGAAGGCGCCATCGCGCGACGGAAACCGCAGCTACTCGGCCGTTTCCCGGCGGGCAGCCCGCAACCGCTGCGGGCCGGTGAGTTGCGCAGTAGCCGACGCCATCACCGGCACTATTCCCAGCAATATCACCGCTGCGCTCTTCATGACGTCTTGCCCGTAGTTTTACCGAAGCCGTCAATGATAGCGATCCGCCTCAGCAGGACGCTGCGCTACGGCACCGGCAGGAATGCAAAAAAGGTAATGGCATGCGTTCTATTCGCTGCGCAGTAAAAGCAGTGAATACAGTCAATCTCCTATAGCGCAAAGGCGCCATCTGGCCTGCCGCATCAGCCAGCCTGCTGGGCGATATCGGCGTTCTTGATTAAGTCCGGCCGCTGCAGCCGATTGATCACCAGCCGCGGCACGCATCGGCGAATCGCCTCGGTGCTGGTGAAAACCTGTGGGCAGATACCCGCGGCCGGCGCCAGCACGGGGCTTCCCACGGCATACAGGCCACGGCGTAGCCGATGCGGCGAGGCCACCCCGAGCACCGGACGCAACACGCCCGGACGCAGGCTGGTATGGGCCAGCCCCGAGCGAGCCAGCACCTGTTCTGCCTGCCCCTTGACCTGCAGGGGCATCATCCTGCTGCCGGGATCGGCCGCCATGCCGGAGATGAAGGACACATAGCCGGCCTGATTGGCCGCGGCATGGCCCACAATGACCCCTTCCAGGGTCGCCACAGTCGCCTCGAGGTAGACGGCCTCCGACATTCCAAATAGCCGCGGTCCGCCGCAATACAAGCAGGCGTCCAGGCCGCGCAGGTCCAGACCGTCCAGCGCGTCGTTGAGTAATCCGTCAGCTGCAGCGCCTGCACCCGGGGATCGAGGGCGGTGAAGGGGCGCGACACCAGCACGCTCACCGCTTCCACTTGGTCGCACTGCAGCAGCACGCGCACCACGCCTTGGCCGACCAGGCCGGTGGCACCGCCCAACAAAATCCGCTTGCCCACTTTCCGGTTCCTTATCGGTGTTGACGGCAGCGCTGAGAACAGTAGCGCACGCTGTCCCATTCACGCGCCCACTTGCGTCGCCACGTAAATGGCCGCGCGCAACGTGCGCATAGCTTTTGCGGCAGCTCGGCCTTTTTCCGCATCCGCGCCATCAGATCGCCTCCGCATGCGGCACCGGGCACGCTTTAGGGCCGCAGCCATCCCGCCCGGCCGGCCAAGGCAAGTAGTGGTCCAAGTGATGGAGTGGTCGTGTGATCACGCGATTTCTACGCAGCGGCTCTGCCATTTGATGCATCCAGAGCGATGGCCGCTGCGTAAACACTTACATTCTCCGACCGTGTATGCCTGCCATGCGCCTGTCCTTCCCCTTCGTCCTGCCGCCGCTGGTGGCCGCGCTACTCGGCGGCTGTGCCCAGGCCAAGCACTCCCCTATTACCCCGGTCGAGTCGGTGGACTTTCCCCGTTTCAAGGGGCGTTGGTATGTGAGCGGGATCATCCCCACACACTTGAAGCGTGGCAGCCACAACCCGGTGGAAACCTATCGTCTGGACAGCAAGGGCCAGATCGGCACCTGGTATCGGTACCCTCCAGACAGCGTCGATGCACCGGTCAAGCTGCTGGCCTCCACCGGCCTGTTGCAGCCGGGCACCGACAATGCCGAGTGGAAAGTATGCTTCTTCGGCCTGTTCAAGACGCAGTACCTGATCGGCTGGCTGGCACCGGACTACAGGGTGGTAATGGTGGTACGCGATGCCCGCGACTACCTCTGGTGCATGGCTCGCACCCCGGTCGTGCCTGCAGCCGACTACCAGGTAATGCTTGATCTCGCCTCGGCGCTGGACTATGACGCCAGCCGGATCGAGCGCGTCCCGCAACGCTGGCAGGAAACCCGCCAGGACAAGGACACGTTCCACGGAGAGTGCCAATGAAATGGCTGGTACTGCTGTTGGCCTTGTTGATGCCGCTGGTGGGCTGGCTCTCCAATACCGGCCTGCCTGGGCCGAGTAGCGGCGAGATACCCGCCCGCTACCCGACCCTGATCGTTATCGCCGGCTGTGCGTTCGCGATCTGGGGGCCAATCTTCCCGCTTGATGGAGGGTTCGCCCTTGGCCAGGCGCTCAAGCTGCGCGGCAACCCGTGGTATGCGCTGGCCGCCGTCCGGGGGCTGCTCGGAATGTATGCCCGGCAGCAGGCCTCGGCACTGGCAGGGGCTGGCGTAGCCGCAGTCATGGCACTGTCACTGGCGGTGCTGGTGGTGTTCATCACGCTGATCATCGGCCTGTCCCACTGGCAGCCCCGACAACTGGAAAGTGAGCCGTGACTTGCCTGCGTTTGGTGCTGGGCGACCAGCTCAATCCCGAGCATCCCTGGTTCGCCAGCGTGCGCCCGGACGTGGTCTACGTGCTGATGGAGATCCGTCAGGAGACCGACTACGTGCTGCACCATGCGCAGAAGATCCTGGCGATCTTCGCGGCGATGCGTCGCTTTGCCGACCAGCTGCGCGCGGCCGGTCACAGGGTCAGCTACCTGGCCATCGATGCGCCGGACAACAGCCAGTCGCTGACCGCCAACCTGGATGCGCTGCTGGCCCGGCACGCGGCCGGCACGCTGGAGTACCAGCCCCCAGACGAGTGGCGGCTGGATCAGCAGTTGTGCCAGTACGCCGCGCAGCAGTCGATACCGGTGCACTGTGTGGACAGTGCGCATTTTCTGACCGAGCGGGATGAGGTGGCGCAGTTTTTCGGCAGCCGCAAACGCTGGACGATGGAGCTGTTCTACCGCCACATGCGCCAGCACCATGGCGTGCTGCTCGAACCGGACGGCCAGCCGCTGGGCGGACGCTGGAACTTCGATGCCGACAACCGCAAGGCTTGGCGTGGCGACCCACCTGAACCGCCGGACCTGCGCCCACGCCACGACCTACGCACGCTGTGGCAGACGATCAGCGCCGCCGGGGTGGCCAGCTTCGGCGAGCCGAGCGAGCAGGCGCTGCGCTGGCCGCTGGACCGCGGCGAGGCGCTGCAGCAGCTGGAAGCCTTCATCAAATACGGCCTGCCGCATTTTGGCGACTACCAGGACGCGATCAGCGCAAAGGCGCCGCGGCTGTTCCACTCGCTTTTGTCCTTTGCGCTGAACGTGAAGATGCTCAGCCCGGCCGAGGTGATCGCGCGGGTCGAGGCCGCCGGCCGCGATGGCCAGGCGCCACTCGCTGCGGTCGAAGGCTTCATCCGCCAGATCCTGGGCTGGCGCGAGTATGTGCGCGGAGTGTACTGGGCGCAGATGCCCGGCTATGCCAACAGTAACGTGCTGGGCCACACCCGACCCTTGCCGGACTGGTTCTGGACCGGCAACGTCCGCATGGCCTGCGTGCGCAGCGCGGTCAAGCTGTCATTGGCCAATGCACATGCCCACCACATCCAGAGGCTGATGGTGATCGGCAACTTCGCCCTGCTTGCCGGGCTCGCCCCGCAGGCCCTGCACCGCTGGTACCTAGGCATCTACATCGACGCCTTTGAGTGGGTGGAGCTGCCCAATACCTTGGGCATGAGCCAGTTCGCCGATGGCGGCCTGCTGGCGACCAAGCCGTATGTCTCCGCCGCAGCCTACCTCCACCGGATGGGCGACCATTGCGGCCAGTGCCCCTACCGCCGCGACCTGCCCACCGGTGCCAAGGCCTGCCCGTTCAATGCGCTGTACTGGGGTTTTCTGGACCGGCATGCAGACACCCTGAGTCGCAACCCGCGCCTGGCTATGCCCTACCGGCAACTGGCACGGATGCCAGCGAGCCGGCGCGAGGCGCTGGCGCAGCGGGCCTGGCAGCTGCTGGCCAACCTGGACGCGCTGTGATTATCAACACGCACCGGCCGGACCCTGCCTGTCCGGCTGCCCCTGCTCCCTCCCCCTCCCGCTCCCCCTTGCTACCGCGAGCCCTGCCATGTCCCAGCCCCTCACTGATTCCACGACGCTGCATCCCCTGCCAGCTTCCGAGCGCGTGCGCGAGCGCCTGCGCAGGGCCGGCCACCGCTTCCATGCCAATGACAACATTGCCGACCACCTGCAAGATGGCGAGTTGGCCGCGATCGAGCACGAGGTCGCGCTCAAGGCCCAGGAGCTGCTGCGGGCGCTGGTGATCGACGTGGACAACGACCACAACACCCAGGACACCGGCCGCCGTCTGGCCAAGATGTTCGTGCGTGAGCTGTTCGCCGGCCGCTACCAGCCGGCCCCGACAGTGACCGAGTTCCCCAATGCCGAGCACCTGAACGAGCTGATGATCGTCGGCCCGCTGCGCGTGCGCAGTGCGTGCTCGCACCACCTGTGCCCGATTATCGGCCGGGTCTGGATCGGCGTGCTGCCTGATGCCGGCTCCAACCTGATAGGGCTGTCCAAGTACGCCCGTCTGATCGAGTGGATCATGGGCCGGCCGCAGATCCAAGAAGAAGCGGTGAGCCAGATCGCCAACCTGCTTGAGCAGCGGCTCAAGCCCGATGGCCTGGCGGTGGTGATGGAGGCCGATCACTACTGCATGCACTGGCGCGGGGTGAAGGACGACGGCTCGAAGATGACCAACAGCGTGATGCGCGGCAAGTTCCTCAGCGACCCGGCGCTACGTCGCGAGTTCCTGTCACTGCGACACCAGGATTAAGCCACGCCTCAGCGTCGCAAACGCAAATGGCCTGCCGGAATACCCCCAGCGGGCGGTTCTGATCGGTATGTCGGCCCGGCTACAGCCCGAGCATCGACTGCACCTTGCGCGCCAGACAACCGTTGAACTGCGGCGCCCGAAACATGTGCACGCCTGGGGCCGGCTCAGCTACCACCACCCGGTCTATACCCCGCAGTCGGTGGTGGCATAGCAGCAGCGCGGTGGAAGTGGCCAGCGCGCTGGGCGTGGACTGGTCCGCTGGCCCTGCCGGACACCGCGCATGAGCGGCCCGCTGCACAGCGCGGCCAACGAGGGGGGGCGCATCACCACCGCCACCACCCGCGAGTGCATGCCTTCGGCTACAAGATGGCCCAGCTCTACCTGGACCTGGACCTGGACCTGGACCTGGACGAGCAGGAGCAGGTGTTTCCCGGGCGCTGGCTGTGGTCGGTCGGCCGGCGCAACCTGGCCCGCTCCGAGCGCGCCGACTCCCTGGGTCTGGCCAACCTGCCGCTGACTGAGGCGGTCATTCCGACGGCCAGGAGTGGATGCTCTCGCACGACCTGTTCCAGCGCCGCTGAGTTCCGCGCCTGGATAACGTGGCGGGTATCGGCGTCATCCAGCCACATACCTCGGACACGCCGCGGTGACGCCTCGCGGCGGCCCACAGGATGGACTTCACCAACACCGCCGACTCGGCGAAATACACGGCTTGGACACCGCTGGTGCCACCGTGTTGCTTGCATCGCCCATCGCCGAGAGGGGTTCTAAGGCTATCGCTTGTGTACGCCGCGTCAACGCCAACCCCCAGCTTCTAGTCGATGGATTTTCGGGCTCCGATCGCTCCTTGGCGTGCATCCAAGCGTGTACGTGCTGCGTATTGGAACAAGCATGATCCTGTGCACTTCCCTTTCAGCCTGGAGAGCCCCAATGAAGTCTGCTGCCTTTGTCGTTCTCGCTGCCGGTCTGGCCGCATCCGTTACAGCTCACGCGTCCGGTGTCGAAGCTGGCAAGTGGAGTTTTTCCGCCTTCGGTGGCGTTGACATGCCGACCAGCGGCAACGTGCACAGCGGTGCAATCGCGCCAGTGCCCGACCTCGGACCGCTCAACCCTGCGCTGGCAGGGGTCAGTGCCGAGCTGCGTATCCAGTCGCGCAGCCATGACCGCATCTATGGCCTGGCCGACACCTACGGTCTAGAAATGGGCTATGGACTGAGCGATCGCGCCGAGCTGTTCGGACAGGTGCGTTACAGCCATGCCTCGCCCGGTCGCGTGCAGGTGGGTGGCGCCTACGTGCCGGCGCTGGACACCGAGCTGCCGGTGTACGGCCGTTTCAGCGCCTACAAGAGCTACGGCGCCGAGTTCGGCTACCGCCGTTTCTTCATGCAGCCGGGCGCTGCGCGTCCTTTCCTCGCCGCCCGCATCGGCGCGACGCGCACTGACGCAATCAACGCCTCGTTCGATATTCCGGATGCCGCCATTTCCATTCCCGATGCACGCTTCACCAAGAAGACCTGGTCCGCGTCCGGTGGCCTCGATGTGGGCGTGATCATTCCGGTCGGCGAGACCTTCAGCTTTACTGCGCAGGCCGGCGTTCGCTACGTCGACAAGCTCAGCGGTGATGACGCCGACATCGGTGGGCTCGGCTTGGGCAGCATCAACAACGATGCCAAGCGGATTTCGGTGCCGATGAGCGTCGCCGCCCGCTGGGACTTCTGATTCGGACGCTGCTTCAACAGCCGCACCGTCCACGCTGCCACAATGGTGCCCGGACGGTGCGGTTAAGCGAGCAAATCGTGACCATTCGAGGATCAGTTCACGAAAGGCTAAGTAATGCCTATTGCCTTGATCCGTCACTCGACCACGTATGTAGCAATCCTGCTAGCTGATTGGAGCCTGACATCAGGTAATCCGAAGCACCACACTTGGCCAACCACGCCGGTAGGAATGGCGTCCAGATCCTAGATATCTCCTCACGCGCGGGCTGTCGGACCGACATTTGCCCGTGGAGGCCAACCCAGGTTTCGGCCAGCAATGATTACGAGCGGAGCAAGCATCCTGCCAGCGCCCGGCCGCTCGACGACCCGCGCCTTCTAGTACGAATGGGTCAGCTTCACCACTATAGCCGGGGCACGCTGAGACTTCGCCGCATGCGCGAAGACCTGGCTGATGCGGGCGCGACGGCCAGCCTGAACCGGATAGCACGCCTGATGGCGGCCGGCAGCCTGCAGGGTTGGCCTCTGCGCAAACGCCGGAGACCAGGTGGGTGACCGATGTCACCGACATCAAGACCCAGAAGGGCAAGCTGTATCTGTACATCGTGCTGGAGCTTTACGAACAGCGGATCGCGGGGTGGTCAGTGCATGATCGGCTGGACCGTCAGATGGTGATTCGAGCGGTGCAGATGGCGGTGCGGCAACGGCACGGAAGTCATGCGGTGATCCTGCATTCGGAGCGCGGCAGCCAGTTCCGCAGCGGTGACTATCAGGGATTCTGGCCGCCAACGGCCTGATCGGCTCAATGAGCGCGGCGGGGCATTACGTTGACAACGCGACCTGCAAAGGCTTTCTTGCCCTGCTCCAGCGTGAGCGTATGGATCGAACGAGCTACCGCACACTGGGTGCGGCACGAGCGGATGTATTTGACTAAATCGAGCGACGCCACAACCCAAGAATGCGGCGAAGGGTCGCCAAGCAGGATCAGAAGATTGCAGCTATTTCTTAAACCGTCCGTGATATCCGGGTAGAACCCAATGCAGTCTCGGTCCAGTCGGCATTCGGTCTGGCATTCCGAACCCAAGCTGCCTCCAGATTGCCAAGCATCGGATCAGCAAGGACGGGACGGAGATGCAGCTCAGGCAGTGGCACTACCTTCTGGTCGGGAAGAAGTCCTGAGCTCCGCGGGTCTTCCGCCACTGGATCCACGCGATCGCGGCGACGAAGAAAACGCTGCAGAGGTAACTACCTTCCGGCCCTTGCGCGCCACCGGTCAGGGCGTCCAAGCCTTGCGGCCGCAGCGCCACCAGCAGCGCCGGCAAGTGTGCATCCATGCCGGTGACGGGCAATTCGAAGCCCGTCGCGAGCAACCCGTTCCACCCCGCGTGCCAGCCCATCACGCCCCAGATATTGCCGGCCCGCAGCGCCCAGGCGCAGATAAACAGCGAGAACAGGAAGATGCCGAGCGTAACCCGGAGCGGCTGGTGCGGACTAAAATGCAGGAAGCAGAAAACGAGCGACACCAGCAGCACTGCCGCCGCGACATTGGCCTTGCGCGCTACCAACGAGAGCATCCAGCCGCGGAAAATGATTTCCTCCACGCTCGCTTGGAAAATGAAGCTGAACAAAAGGAGACCGATGTTCAGCAGACTGACGGGCGACCGCCAGGCCTGCCCAAAGCCGGCCGCTGTCTCCGTACATGCCGGTGCTGAGCGCGATCAGGCCCACGATCGAGAACAGAAAGGCACCAATGAAGGTGGCCAGCGCACCTTGGGCCCGGGTGTCTTCGATCAGCAGGCGGGCCGCGCGCGGGGTGGCGCTGCTCGACGCGGACCCGTAGGCCGAGACCATAGTGGACAGCGAGAAGGTGGTGACCGTCAGCATCGACGCGGCAAGTATGCCAAGAATGTTACCGACGGAATCGGCGCCGATCCGTGCAGCAAGGCCGGAGGGAATGAGGAACTTGAGGAACGCACCGGCCAACGCCGTGATGATGCCCAAGGCGCCATACAGGGTCGAGCGGAACCACATCCGCTTGGTAACTTTGCTCGCTGCAAGCCTCAATCTGGTGAGCACGGGCTACGTCCTGGGCAGTTCGACCATCAATAGCACGTCGGTCCCCGAGGCCACGTCAACGCACGGTTACGCCCGGCCCAAGGCAGATGCCGCTCCTCCGGGCGGCATCTGTGTACGGATTCTACGAGCGCACCTTGTCCAGGAACTGACGGTGGCGCTCGTACTGATCGAGCACATCGTGGATGAGCTGAACCTTCGTCCACCCCATGACGTCGTAGTCCTGCCCGCCCTCCCGCAGATAGACCTCCGCGCGGTAATGGCGGGTACCCTCGCTGACCGGTCGACGGGGATCCTGCAGGGCGAACGTCGGCGGCTGATAGGGCTGGGGCCGCACGGAGTAGAAGAAGTCCATCTCCTCGCCATGCCCAACCTGCAGCCACGCACGACGATCCTCCCCCTTGGAGACGTGGACCGGCAGATCCTGCTTGCGCAGCTCAGCCGCAACTTCTTCCAATGCAGGAATGACGCGCTGCTCGATGAAGCCGGTCACCTCGATCTTCAACGGGTTGTGCGCCAGAAGGCGCAGGCGCGCCCGCCAATCCTCGCTGGTCCCCGGCAGGATACGTGCATCCCGCAGGATCGAGCGCTTGGTCGCATCCAGATGCATGGCCTTCAGCAGTCCCCAGCACATCAGGATCATGACGATCGTGAATGGCAACGCGCTGGCAATGGTGGCTGCCTGCAACGATTCCAGCCCGCCGGCCACCAACAGGGCAATTGCCAGGCCGCCGACCAGCAGCGCCCAGAAGATCCGCTGCCAGACCGGTGATTCCTCCTCACCCTTCGAGGTAAGCATGTCGATTACCAGGGCACCGGAGTCCGCTGAGGTTACGAAGAACAGCGCAACCAGGATGACCGCCAGCGAAGAGGTCAGCATGGTCAGGGGCAGGTGCTCCAGGAACTCGAAAAGCGCCATCGAGCTGTCGGTTGAGACCGCCTGCACCAACTGCTGGATGCCCTCCGCCCGCACCATGTGCAACGCGGTGTTGCCGTAGATGGTCATCCAGAGGAATGTGAAGCCAAGCGGCACAAGCAACACCCCCACCACGAACTCACGGACAGTGCGTCCACGTGAGATGCGCGCGATGAACATGCCAACGAAGGGCGACCAGGCAATCCACCAGCCCCAGTAGAACAGCGTCCAGCCACCCAGCCAACCCGTGGGTTCGTAGGCATAAAGGTTGAAGGTCATCGAGAACAGCTGGGAAACGTACATGCCGGTGTTCTGCACCAGTGCCTGCATCAGGTGCACGGTGGGTCCACAGACCAGCACGAAGGCCAGCAACGCTGCCGCCAGGATCATGTTGAGCTCGGACAGCCTGCGTACGCCGCTGTCCAGGCCAGCCACGACCGAGCCGGTCGCCACCAGTGTGATGACGGTGATCAAGCCAACCTGGACGAGCGTACTGACCTCCAGGCCGAACAGGTAGTTCAGGCCGGCGTTGATCTGCATGACGCCCAGCCCCAGCGAGGTGGCCAGGCCGAAGATGGTACCAAGCGCGGCGAACGCGTCTACAGCATGCCCCAACGGGCCGTGGATACGATCGCCGATGAGCGGATACAGTGCGGATCGGACACGCAGCGGGAGATTGTGCCGGTAGGCAAAGTACGCCAGCGACAGCGCTACCACTGCGTAGATCGCCCATGCGTGGATGCCCCAGTGGAAGAAGGTGATGCGCATGGCCTGGCGGGCAGCTGCGGCCGACTCGGGCGAGCCGACCGGCGGCGTGGCGTAGTGCATGATGGGCTCGGCAACGCCGAAGAACATCAGACCGATGCCCATGCCGGCAGCGAACAACATGGCGAACCAGGAGCCGTAGCTGTAGTCCGGCGTACTGTGGTCAGGGCCGAGTTTGATGCGGCCGTAACTGCTGATGGCGACGCCGACGACGAAGACCAGGAAGCCGGCCACCGCAAGGATGGTGAACCAGCCTGCATCATTGGCAGCCCATGACTTGGCCGCGGTGAACCACCGCGTGGCTATATCGGGCGCGATGGCAGCAAGCGCGAGCAGCGCGATGACGATGGCTGCCGTGGGAATGAACACCTGCGGAAGAATCCGCTGGCGAACGGGGGGATGTTGCGGAGCCGTGCTCTGCATGGATACCTCCGTGTTGTTGGGTGAAGAAGCCTCCGGCTTGCGCGAGCCCGATCAGAAGTAGAAGCCGATGTTGAAGTTCAGCCGTGAATGCCAGCGGGAAGGACCTCCCTCGTCGATGCCGATACCATCACCACCGGCAAACCACATGTTGCGGCCAGCGATCCAGTCGACATAGGTGAGCATGATGCCTTTCTGCAGGCTGCAACCGGTCACGTTCTGCCACGAATCACGAAGGCCCGCGCGGTGCCCGACTGGGCGGGTCATGCTGAGGTTGTTATAGCAGGTGATTTCATCCAGCCAGCCCTTCTGGCCGAACGAATAGGCGATGTTGGCGCTTGGCACATCCGCCTGCGCTGCAACCTGGAAGGGGGATTCGAACGCCGACATTGCGATGCGATCTCCGGGCACGTCATACCGGTACCGCGCCCACTGCAACTGCGCGGTCCAACCATCGCGCTGCCACTGTGCGTGGAGGACCGCGCCCTGATGACCGTATTGACGCCGTGTCTGAGTGTTCTGCACCTTGCCAGCAAACGCTGATGCGCCCAGCAACAGTTCGCCGCCGCCCCAGTCGCGCGCGCTCTCCACGCGTGCATGCAGTCGTTGCCGCTCGCGATACGGCAACGCCTCGGTCTGCGCGACATCAAAGGAGTAGCGATCGTAGCGAGCCCCGGACCCGTATTCGTCTCCGGGGAACCAGCCAAGATGCCAAGTTGTGCTGCCGCTGCGGTGAATCACCACAAGGCCCGGATCGTAATCATCCTCGATGCCCAGGTAGTAGCCGGAGCCGAACCAGAAACTCTGCGAAACGGTGGGGAGCAGCCCGAACGGGACTTGCTGGATACCTGCCTTGAGCTGGGTAGCATCGGAGAACTGCCAGCCCGCGTAGGCGTGATGCACGGCGTCGAAGCCATCGTACCAGCGGTATTGGGCAGAGAAGGAAAACGGTCCGGTTCCAGCGTCAAGGTCCGCACGCATCAGTTCAAGCTGAAGGCGGCTGGTCGGCCCGTAGTCGAGCCAGCCGTAATTGAACCTTACCGCACCACCAGGCTTGAAGTAGGAATCGCCGTTCCGACCAGGTTCGGATGCCTCTGTGGGTAAGGAAACGCTGGCGAGCAAGGCAATGGCAATAGAGGAAATCACTCTCACGATCGGGCTATCTGCCTCCGAGTTCCACATGCGAAAGCGCGCCAGTGTAACGTTGCATTTTGTGAAGAACGCGTCGCCCGACGGCCGACGCAGTGCAGTCCCGTGTCATCAGGAGTGGAAAGTGTTCCCAGCGAACGAGGCGATCTTTCCGTCAGATGCCGGCAACCATCAAGATGTCAGCGATTGACGTCGACCACGATGCGTAGGGTTTGCTCAGCAATCCGTGCCGCAGCTCGCCGTGTTTTTGCCGTGTCGCTTGGCTTCATACAGTGCCTGGTCCGCTCTTGCGAGCCACTCTTCAGCACTGGTCGTCGTGGGCGCGGCGGCAATGCCGATGCTCACGCTCAGGTCCAGCATTGTGGCATCACTGCCCGTATCAGCGTGGAGCAGGCTCCTGATCTTCTCTGCCAGCAGCATGGCCTCAGCCGGCGTCTGCCCGGCGAGCAGAAGCGCGAACTCATCTCCGCCCAGGCGTCCCGGTGTGTCGCCAGGGCGTGACACGCTGCGCAGGACCGCGGCTATACGACGCAGTGCTTCATCGCCAGTGCGATGGCCCAAGGTATCGTTGATGCGCTTGAAATCATCCACGTCCAGCATCAGCAGGCAATCCCTGCGGCCCAGAGCGCGCCCCGCTTCGATCATCTGCTGAGCGCGGTGCATGAGATAGCCGCGATTGGCCAGTTCCACCAGTGGATCCATTCGGCTGAGTCGCTGCAACTGCCGATTCTGTGACCTGACCCGGCGCGCAAGACGCCAACTCAGTGCACTCAATCCGATCCCGTAGACAAACAGGAACGGAAGGCTGAGCAGGAATGTTCGGGAAGAAGTGGCCGGCTGCCAGGGCGTGCCCATAGCAAGCCATGCAGCAAGGAAACCGAGCAGAAGCGCAGCCGTGGCCTTCAGCGCCAGCCGTGTACCGCCGGCCGCGATCTTGTCTGCCACCAGCAGCGCAGCGAAGAGCGCGCTGGGCACAGCGCTGACAGCCATGAAGGCGATCCATGCCCCGCCCAGCAGCGAGTCGACAACCATGCAACGGAATTGCACGACAGCGGGCCGGGCGGCGTGCCGTGTCAGCAGCTGTGCAATGGCCGGCCAGACCAGCGCATTGACCAGAAGAAACACGCATGCCGACCTGCCCATGCCGCGCTCCAGACCCACCGATGCAATGGGCAGCGCAGCAAGCGAGGCGCCCACGAAGCGCATCCACCCAATCCGGCGGGCAGCCCCCAGGCCCTCAACCGCAACCTCGTCCGAATCAGTGAAGAATGGCATCGCTTCCCTCACCCGTGTCCATGATGTCCCCAGGCGCCCTTTGCTCCTGCGCAGTCTGTCCCTTTGCTGTCAACGGCAGGTCAACGCAGGCGGCGGCTTGTATCGCTCCCGCCCGAGGTGACAGCGCCCGACCTCAGCGACCCCTCAATCTCGCCGGTGCAGTGCGATACGGACAAGCCGCGGCGTTCCTCCAGCCAGGCGGACAGCATGGGCAGCGGCATCGGTGGCGCGAAGAAGTAGCCCTGGAAAGATTCGCAGCCCAGCGAGATCAACAGGTCGCGTTGCTCCGCCGTCTCGACCCCTTCCGCCAGCGCGCTCATGTCCATCACCTGGGAGATCTCAACAATCTTGCCCAGCAGACGTTGAGCACTCTCCTGGGTGGCGACCTCCTGCACGAACTGCCTGTCGATCTTCAGCTTGCGAATAGGCAGGGTCCGCAGTGTGGACAGGGACGAATAGCCCGTGCCGAAATCATCCAGTGCCCAGGTCACGCCCAGTGCCTCAAGATCAAGCATTCGGTCGATCATCTCTGCCGTATCAGTGGATAGTGCGGATTCGGTGAGTTCCAGTTCCAGCAAGGCTGGGTTGATTCCGCTTTGATTGACCAGCTTGGCTACCGAGGGACGAATGCCTCACCCAAGAGTTGAACCGGACTGATGTTCACGGCCACCCGCATGCCACGCGTATGGACGTGCCCGGACCATCCATCGAGCAGTTCGCAGGCCTGTCGAAGTACCTCCAGCCCTATCTCGTTGATCAATGCGCTTTCTTCGGCCAGCGGTATGAACGAGTCTGGCGATAACAGGCCCGCCGACGGATGCCGCCAGCGAACCAGTGCTTCAACGCCGATCACGTCGGCGTCGACATGCACCTGTGGCTGGTAGTGAACCTCTATCTCACCGTTGCGCACTGCGCGTCCGAGCTCACGCTCCAGGCGCAGGCGCTTGCCGATATCCAGTCGGTAGATGCCGAAGATCGCCGCCAGAAGCACCATGGAGATCGCCGTGTTGAAGCGTGCGCCCCAGTGGCGAACCTCTACTGGCGGTGAGATGCCAGGTGCAATTCGATCGAGTGCCCCCAGCGCGAACGCTGCAAACATTGCCAGGCAAAGCAACGGAAAGACCAGGGAGCCATAGCGTTCGCGCGCTTCGAATGTGAAAGCAGCACCTGCGGCCAAGGGCAGAAGGAACAGGTGAACCGAACGTGGCACGCCTGCAATGGGCGCATCAATGGCCGCAATCGCACAGACAGCTGCCAGCACTCCGTGGGCGACGATCAGAATTGATGTGCCGTCACTGCGCTTGCTTCGTAGCAGCGCGAGGATGCCGACGGCTATCAAGCCAACAAACACAATGGATAGTTCGGCCCGACCGAAGTACAGGTAACAGGATGTCCAGGCCAGGCCCAGGCAGATGCAGGAGATTCCTGCGAGGGACAGTATGGCCGACACCTTGTCGCGGCGAGCTGCGCCTTTGAATTTCAGGACCCCAAGCCCAGCGTGTACCGCGCCATCCCTCATCACCGGAGGCTCCTCTGACTGCCCATCCACTAGCCTGAATCCGCCCGTGCTTGGCAATGGCAGCTCAGCCTTTGGAGGGCGTCACGTGCTGGAGCGAGGCGGCATGCCGGAGAATATCAAAGCAACGCAGGACACCCAAACGTCGGTTTTCTGGCGCAGGTCGCAGCACGTGTGGTGGTAGTGCAATGCAGCTGAGCGCCCTGCCAGACGCGCTCGCCTGGCACTCAGCTGTCACTCGCGGCTCGATACGCTGATCCTGCTGGCCAGGTCACTTTCACCTCAAGTCCGCCCAGTTTCTGTGAGGTGCCCAGCGTCACGCCCGCGCCGTGGGCATCGGCCACCTCCCTGACAATGGACAGCCCCAACCCGCTGCCCTGCACCCGGCTCCCCAGCGTTCGGTAGAAGCGGTCAAAGACGCGATCGCGCTCTTCCTCGGCGATGCCCGGACCGCTGTCGGCGACGATGAGAAACGCCCTGCCCTCCTCCTGCATCACGTAGACATTCAGGCGACCGCCGACGGGAGTGTAGCGCACGGCGTTCTCCAGCAGGTTGCGAACCAGAGCGCTCAGCGCGGCCTCGTCACCCCTGATCTCCGCGCTGTCCAGCTTCAGTTCGATGTACTGTCGATTTACGGAAAGGATAGGACGCAGCGCATCCACCTCCATGCCGACCAAGCCATCCAGGCTCAGGCGCACCGAAGTCAATCGGGATACGGCTTCTGCGCGGTTGAGTGTGAGCAGCTGCGAAGCAAGGCGCTCCAGCCGCGCCACTGAGTCGCTGACCATCTCCTGTGCGCGAACCCTTCCTGCATCATCCGGCGCCATGCGTGCATTGTCTGCATGCACTTTCAGCGCACTGATCGGTGTGCGCAACTCGTGTGCGGCATCGGCTACAAATCGCCGCTCACGCGCCAGTGCCTCGTTCAATCGCCCAAGCAGACCGTTCACTGCCTGCACCAGTCCTCGCGCCTCGCGCGGCACGTCAGCCGCGTCCAGTGGCGACATGCGCTCGGGATCACGCCTGCCGATCTGGTCCGAGACGCTCTGCAGCGAGCGGGTCACGTAATTGACGCTCCACCAGATCACCAGCGCCATAAGTGGCAGCGCCAGCAACAACGGCAGCAAGGTGCCTCCTGCAATATCTTCGGCCAACTCTTCGCGGATGTCCGACCGCTCGCCAGACTGGAACCATCGGCCCCCACGGGTCTGCAGCGTGAAGGTGCGCCATTGTTCGCCGTCGATCACGGGACTGGCGTACCCGGCCACCAATGAAGCCAGTGGCCGGGTGGGAGCACTATCCGAGCGGAGCAACAGGCGCTGCTTCGCGTCCCACACCTGGAAGGCAAGCTTGCTCTCGTAGGCATGCCCATCGCTGAACGCAAGCGCGTCGCCCACGCCTTCAGCGTGCCCGTGCCAACCATGCAGCACAATGGGGTCGCCCGGAAACGCAGTCAGATCACTTAGCGGCTCATCTACCAGGCCCATCAGTACCCGCGTGGACTGCACCAGCCGGGCATCGAACATTTCCCCCGCTTCCTGTAGGCCGGCGCGATAGCTGAAGAATCCAGCCACGGCCATCAGAACCGCCAAGGTGCTCAGCAGGGTCAGCAGCAGAGTACGTCGCATTGACCTCATGCATCCGCCTCCGGCGACTGCCCCAGCGCATACCCGATGCCTCGCACGGTACGCACGATCGCAGGGTCGACCTTGCGCCGCAGCTGATGCACATGAACGTCCACCGCGTTGCTGGCGACGTCCTCATCCCAGCCGTAGAGGTGCTTCTGGATCGTTTCTCGCGCCATTGGCCGCCCGTTCTGCTCCATCAACAATCTCAGCAGCGAGAACTCGCGGCGGGTCAGATCCAGCGTCCGTCCTTTCCATCGCGCCTCCAGCGTCGCCGGATCAAGATGGAGGTCACCGGCGTCCAGCGTGGGATGCGAACGTCCGCTGCTGCGCCTGACGAGCGCGCGGACGCGTGCCAGCAGCTCGGCGGTATCGAAGGGCTTCCCGAGGTAGTCATCTGCTCCAACGTCCAGCCCGAGCGTACGGTCGGCCGGGCGTTCACGGGCACTGAGGACCAGAATCGGCACCGGGTTTGCCGCCGCCCGAAGGCGGCGGATCACTTCGATGCCGTCTACCCGTGGCAGACCCAGATCGAGCACCACCAGATCAAAATCCCCATCCTGCGCAGCCAGGAGTGCGGCCGTACCGTCTTCCACCCAGTCCACGGCGAAGGCGCCCCGTCGAAGTGCGGTCCGGATGCCTTCACCCAGGGAGCGGTCGTCTTCGACGAGGAGGATGCGCATGAAGGCAGTGTCCAGTCGCGGACTTCACTTTGCAAGATGGCCCATCACATCGTGCAGCTTGGCTTCGATCTCATGCCGGCGGCCGGCATCGGCCACATCCCTTCCTGGCCGGGCTGGTGCTGCCAGTGCCTTCTGCAGCGCCGCCTGCGCCGGGCCCCACTCCTTCTGATCGCGCAGGAAATCGCCATAGAAATAGTTGGCATCGATACCATTGGGGTCGATATCCAGCCCCTTCTTCAGCATCTGCCGCGCCTGATCGTCATCCCCGAAGCCCAGCGGCCACCCCGGAACCTGGTAGTAGAGCGCGCCCAGACTGGTATACGCCGCACCATCCAGGGCCCGGGGATCCAGTTTCAGCGCGGCCTCGAAATCGGCGCGGGCCTGCTTGACCAGGCTGAGTGCGCCCATGCCACCTTTTTCGCCCGCAAGGCTGGACAGCACGATGCCCTCCCAGATCAGCGCAGCGGCATCCCTGGGGGCCGCTTGCCGGGCTTGCGCGGCCTGCTTGGACAGGGCCATGAACGCCGCCTCGCGCTGCGGCTTGGGCGTCTGGTAGTTGATCTGGGCCCAGCGGTCACGGATCTGCGCCACCGGCACTGATGGTTCGGCAGCCGCAGCGACCCCGACCAATACGGCGGCGGCAATAAGAATGAGATAGAACATGGTCTTACCCTGCGTGCGCTTCATGGGAGGTGTCCTTGCTGGGAGGGGATGCGGAAGAACTCGCTGCGGTGGTGCCACTGCTGGCGTGGCGCCTGACGATGGGTAACTGTTTGCGGAGGCTACGGTCCACCAGCTCGGGCAGCAGGCCGTTCAACCGAGCGAACAGCCGCTCTGGCCAGCCAATCTGCAAGCGCGGATTGCCAGAGCGCAGGGCCTGCAACAAGGCCGTCGCGACCTTCTCGGCCGAGTCGTGGGAAACGCCCAGTTCAGCGTTCATGGCATCCACGGCGCCGCTGTTGAAATCGGTGCGGGTGGCGCGTGGTGAGAGGTACTGGAACTTGACTGTGCTGCCGGCATACTCGCGGCCCAGTCCTTCGACCAGGCCGCGCAATCCGAACTTGCTGGCGCTGTAAGCGGCAAAACCCGGGAAGGCCAGGCTACCGAACGTCGAGCCGAGAACGGCCACGCTGGCGTGCGACTGCCGCTCCAACAAGGGCAACAAGGCGCGGATCAGCAGCATGGAGCCAACCAGGTTGGTCTGCATCAGCTGCTCCAACGCCTGTTCGGTCTGCGCGCCGAACAGTCCGAAGGCGGCGCTTGCATGGCCTACGACCAGCACCGAAGGCGGCCTGGATAGCGCATCGATTTTCGCCAGCAACGTGCCGCGGCCCGCCGCCGTGCCGATATCGGCAACGACCGGTATGACACCCCCTTCCGGCAACGTGTCGGTGAGCGCCTGCAGCCGATCGCGGCCCCGCCCCACCGCCACGACCTGCGCGCCCTCGCCCACCAGGCCGCCGCAGAGCAACCTTCCGATTCCGCCGCTGGCTCCGGTCAGAACGACCGTACGTCCACGCAGGTCCATCAGGCCGCCTCCGCCATACGCGCACCGCCACTGCGCAGGGTGCGGAAGATATCGCCGTACAGCACGTAGAAGCGGCGTGCCGCGTGGACAACGGCCTGCTGGTCGCCGGGATCATCCAGCCTGTCCATCAGCGATTTGAAGAAGCCGACATGCTCGATATCGAGATCGCCATGCGAAAGCAGATAGCTGAAGGCGTTGCGCGGAAGATCCAACGACGTCTGCAGGGTGTTTGCAGCCTGCGTTGCCAGCGCCACACTGGTGCCCTCCAGCACCAGTACCATGCCAAAGAAGCCCACAGGGTTCCCGCGCTGGATGGTGTCGTAGGCGTAGCTGACCATGAGTTCGGCGGCCAGTGCGGGTTCGGATGTTGCAGCAGCGGACCGATCACCACCGGCAGCTGCAATATCGTCCAGTACCCATTCCTGGTGGCCCATCTCTTCTTCGATGTACTCACCGATCGCGGTCCGCAGCCATTCCAGGCGCGCAGGCAGGCGCGAGCCACAGGCCATCAGCAGCGGTACCGTGTGGCGCACGTGGTGGTACGCCTGCTGCAGGAACGCCAAATAGTCGTCGCGGTCGATGCGGCCCGCCAGTGCATCGCCGATGATGGGAATCTCCAGCAGCGACTGGCGCTCGCTGGCGGTCTGGGCAAGAAGGTGATCGTGGAAGCTCATGCAGGGTCTCCGATGGTGCTGAACGCAGGGCGCCGGTAGGCGGCGTCGATCTCTGCCTGGTAGTGGGCGAGGATGGCCTCGCGACGAATGCGACCATTGGCGGTCAACAGGCCGGCGTTCGCACTGAATGGCGCGACGGTCACGTAGCGCGCGATGCGCGCGTAGTCGGGCAGGCCGGCGTTGATGGTGGACAGCGCCGCATCGAGCGCGCCGGAGCCCTGCTGCGCGATGCGCGGAACCAGCAATGCCAGGTTGTCGGCCTGCCCTTCCCCCCAGACCAGGGCCTGCGCGATGGCCGGGTGCGAAAGCAGTTCGCTCTCCACCCATTCGGGCGACACGTTGCGGCCAAATGCAGTGATGAAGACGTTCTTGCGCCGCCCAGTCACATGCACGAAGCCGTCGGCATCGATGTGTCCCAGATCACCGGTGTGGATCGGCCCCTCCGGCAGCGACTCGTCGCCCAGATAACCCAGTGCACGCGCACCGGACACCACGATTTCTCCGTCCACGATCTGCACCCTCACGTGTGGAAGGGGCCGCCCCACCGTGCCATCGCGCTGGGCACCAGGACGATTCAGGCACACCACCGACCCACACTCGGTCAGGCCGTAGCCTTCGAACACCGGCAACCCCAGGTGCCGTGCCCGCGACAGAAGACCGGGAGAAACCCGGCCTCCCCCAACGGCCAGGTATCGCAGTGATGCTGGCAGTTCAGCGCCCTGCTCTGCCGCCATGACCAGGGCCAGAAGCAGTTGGGGCACGAGGATGATGCTCTCGGGGCGGTAACGATTGAGGCAACTCAGCAGCACCGGCATATCCAGCCCTGCTGCGCCGGTGTAACCGATCTCCTGCAGGGACGGCAGCGCGATCTCGGCGCCCGACAACAACGCCGCATACAATCCCGCGACGTTCTCCAGGAGCGTCGACAGCGGCATCAGGCACAGATGTCGGCGTGGTGCGATGTCACCTGCGGCACCTGCCAATGACGCGGCGGTGGCCATCAACGTTCCGGCAGAGAGGCATACGCCGCGCGGGCGCCCTGTGCTGCCCGAGGTGTAGGTCACGCAGGCCGTGCCAAGCGGCAGCGTACTGCCAGCAGGAGCGTCCAGGCCTAAGCCGTGCGCACTCAGTGTCGGCAACGCCATTGGTGCGGCCGTGATCCCGCACGGCGGCGGCGCGCCCTCCGCCAGCACCAGCAGCTGGGCACCGCTGGTCTGCAGTGCGTGCTGCACTTGTTCATCCGAGAAGAAGGTGGGCAACGGTACGTGCACCACTTCGGCAATGCGAAGGGCCAGGTCGAGCACCACCCAGTCGGGGCCGTTGTCCAAGCGACTGGCAACGCAGGTGATACCTGTCCGCTGCAGCCACTGTGTCAGTTCCATTACGCGAGACCGCAGCTCGGACGCACTCAGCTTCTCCTGAGCGGTCAGCACTGGCTGGCTATGCTGCTGCAGCAGGCGCAGGACGTGCTGTGCATCAACACTCATCCGGCCACCCCCACGGAACTGGCCGTATCCATTGGGTCTATCGAGCAGGCCTTTCCGCCAAGAAAGGCGATGCCTTCGCGGATATCGCCGCACATCACGCGCGGTTGCGATTCATAGTAGCGGCCCCAGTCGCCCGCGCTGTCGCCCATGCGCTCGGCACGCGCGGGCACAAGTTCGAGCGGTGCCAGATGCAGACGGACGAACGCGTTGCGCAGCTGTTGGGTCGCTACGAACATCACCCAATCCACTTCGGCGGCGCGCAGGACCCAGGCCAGCTGCACGATCAGCTCGCGTGCGATGCCCGCCGTCGACGCGGCAAAGTGGCCCACTTCGGCAATCTGCGCTCGCCGAGGTGCACTGGAAAGGTGCTGCGCCAGCACGGCCTCGACGGGCGCATCCAGATAGTGCTCCACAAACAGCGGGCCACTGTCTGCGTGTCGAAGCCCGACTGCCGCCACTAGTGCCCCCTGCGTATCGCGGTAGGCCAGCAACTGTGGCATGAAGTCACGGACTTCGGCATCGAAGCGCTGACGATAGGTGTCGGCGATGAAGGACTGCACCTGTCCACGTAGCGGATGATCAGGCCCGACGAGGTTGGCTTCCGCGAATCTGCCCGGATGCGGGACCATTGGAATCGGCTGAGGGATCATGTCCATGGGGCACGATCCTGAAGCGCGCCGATTAAGGCGAAATTAGGCCTTTGTTAGCCGATCGTTAGGCATTTGATCGGATTTCGTTCCCAGGCTCGGTTTCAATACAGGTCTCTTGGACTAGAGAACCAAGGCGAGCGTCAGTGCGACGACCAGTGCCAGCGTCAGCAGAAACGAGCCGAGTACGAAGCCAAATGCTTGGAGTGGCCCGGTGCCGTTCAGTGCCACGAAGGTGCGCGTTCGCGCCCACAAATACCATGCAACTGCCAGCGCTCCGATCCCCACACCCAAGCGATGCGCAATCTCTCCACCTGCAGAGCCAGCTGCCTGCGAAACTGCAAGCAGAATCACAAATGGACACGCAATGAACGCCTGTATGGAAAAAGGTTCCCGCAGCGTGTCGCGGTTGATGGGCAGGCGCTGTCGCCACAGCGTGCTTAGCGCCGCCCCCAGGGCGAAGATGCAGAAGGCAGCCGAACGGGTGAGCAGCAGCCCCTGCTCACTCCCAAACAGCAGCTTGCCTACGGGTCCTGATACCGCGAGGGGGGCGGTGCGCGTAGACATTTCCAATGCGTGCGCCAGCACCACCGACAGAATCAACATCAGCACAGGGCTGATGGCATCGGCGAATCGTTGTTCCGGATCTTTGGAGAACTCTCGGCGCGTGTAGTGCGCTACCTCGCCCGGCTGCACCAGCACCCTCCACAGGGTCCGCGGGTAGAACACCAGCCACCCTACGAGTTCATAGAGGAACTCTTCAAGCGATCGCAGCAGTCTGATGAGATCCATAAGAGCCCCGGGTCAAATGGTTGAAGGTGAGCTTACTCTCCCTGCCGCCCGGGGACGAATGGAGTTCAGCTGTCGGCCAAACCATTGCGTTAAGCCTTGCTGAGTCGAGTCCCCGCCAGGACATTCGCACCGGCACCAACGGGTGAAGTCAATTTGAGGATTCTTAACGATTTATGCTGTACGCTGGCCGCACTTGGCTCCTCTTGGGCGCGAATCCTTCGCCTCCGTGTCTAGCCCCTGACCGGCACGACACATGACCTATCCAGCTGCTTTTCGGATCCTGAGGATCCGTCCTTTGCTCCGCCTCAACGGAACGATCGAGCGCGTCGAGACGCTTCAGGCCAAGTGCGGCGCATGTGGGGACGAGTCACGCATGTTTCGGGGATGCGGACTTGCCGATGTAGAAGGTGGCGTCGAACTGACTTGCCCAGCCTGTAAGGTGACAGAGACATTGTCTACCGACAGAGCCTGGAACCTCTGGGGGAAGCAGATGAAAAGAGACAGGATCTTGGCGCTGGCGGGGTTGACGCCCGAAGATCTAGATTTGACCTAGATCCTGAATCACCGCCTGGTTCTCGCGCAGAACAGTCGCCAAAAGTCGGCCGCCCGCCACCTTGCGTCCTACTTGCCCATTGAGCCAGGCCGCTTGAATCTTGCCAGATGCCAGTACATCGGCAGGATCAAAGCTATCCGGTCTGCCAACCAAGGGCTCTCCAGGGGACGCCAATCCGCCGTCAAGTGGCTGGACTATCGCTGGTCGGTCGTTGCTGCTCTTGGCATAAGCGGTGGCCATCATTCGGCTATGTTGGGGCGACCAGCCGCCGACCAAGATCTCAGAGCCAAGCTGGCCGATGGGAAGACCAGCCGCCGCAGCCGCTTCTTCATAGCTGGGCCACAGGCGATCAATCACGGCCCCCATCTCAGCGAAGAGTTGTTCCAGCCTAAAATCCGAGCGGTAACTGGCCTGGAGAGTGAGCTCGAAGACTCGAATGAAGAACTGAGTTGATCCGCGCGTTGCCAGAACCAGGTTGTGCTGAGGGATAAGGAGTGCCTTCGCGCCAGCCGATGTCACGCCAGTTCTGGCGTCTTCGGCCAGGGTGTCCACGGCAACCAGGAGCTGGTCAGAACGCAACAGAACGTTGAGGATGCTCATCAGGCTAGTCCAAAGGTCTTCGCGAAATATGGCTGAAGCCCCGTCCCTTTGTCGATTCCTACTTCGAGAATGATCACCACAATGGAAGATATGCTACAGCGACTCTCAGCCTGCGAGTGCACACTGGAGGCGCATCGCGGCTACCTAAAAGCGTTCGAGTATGGCCTCAGGATCATGATCATCACACACCCTGATCCTGATCAGCTCGGACGCGCATGGGAGAAGCTACTCCCCAGCATCCTCGAAACCCATGCAGATGGGACCAAGCCCATGTTCATGGAGGGCTTTACACAGGCAATAGCACTTCTCACTGAGCAAATCGGAGATCTGTGAGGACCCGGCCAAAGTTCGCAGCCTCGATAACGCACGCTTATCGATGAGACAGACAACAGATGGGTTCAGGGACGCTGACGTCGGGCCATTCAGATTGGACAGTGCGCGACGTCGGCCGAGCATCCGGTGCTGCCGCGGAATGCCGAGCATGCCCTGGCCTGCGACGGAGTTGCCCTGTCCGAGGTTGGTGCTTCTGCCATCCTGATAGCCCTTCTACGCTGTCGTAATGCCGTGTAGAAGCAGCGCCCGTCGAGGTAGCTGTTCATTCTTCGTTTTATGGGTTGCGCGGCGCTTTCAAAGCGGGATGTCAGGGGTAGCGGGACCGCGGCGTCGCCGTCGCTTAGCGAGCCTGGCAATACTCCTACGCCGGTCTTGCCCCATGGCTATGACCAATTCGTGATCTTCCTTTTGAACGAGCCCCTTGTCGCAGAGGCCAAGATCTTCCCAGCCGCGCAGACGGAGGTGCGTGGGGCAGCTCCAGGTCGCACCAGGCTGATGCAGTGCCCAGTGCGAGGAGTAACTGAACGGTTCGCACAGCATGGGCTGTCTGTTGGTGCGATCAACCCGCGATTGTATCCGTGCAAGATTTGCCACCCATGCCTCAAAAGAGCTGATGAAACTGGCTGCGGCTGCGTGGAGGTCGGGCAGCCATATAGGAACCTCTGAGCCTGAATGCACCTTCATTACCAATGCTCGGGAGACAACTAAGAGCTCTTCGCGCCGCTGGAGCTGCCATAGTGCGTACGCCTGTCCAGCGCAGCACAAATGCGGTTTAAGCGTAGCGGGAGACCAGGAGTTGAACCGGGCGCGCCCCCCGCCCACGGACCTCATAGCATGAATGCGGCAGCGAGAGTGCCCCTTAAGATAAGTGCGTCTTATCTGACGTGCGACGCATCTGAGCAGGTCTTGGTAGGGCTTGATCGCCGCTCTGCCATCGTCAGACGGAAGTGGTTGCACTAGAGGGGTTGCCTGAAACGACCGGAAGGAGGCCGGCGTCGGTGCCAGCGCGTTCCGCACTATGGAGTTCGGGTATTGAATGAGTGCGTACCAATACGTGCCAGCATGGCTATCAGCTTGATCACCGTCCCAGCATATCGATGTGTGCCCACTGCATGCTCTTTGGTATCTGAGGAGAGATACGTTGGCATCTTTAAGCCATTGATGCAGTTCATCGAGTACGCGAGCGTACGAGACACGCTCGCCAGTCTTCAAGGATCCAGGTATCGGATACTTCAGCAGTGTGTCGCCACAGACATTGCATGCGAATCCATGCACTAGAGATCCTTTTGTGTCCAGCGCCACTGAACAGTTGGGGCAGCCCGTCTGCAACCGCTCTAGATGCAGGATGCAACGCACAAATCTCTTATCCTGTTGGTACTGATAGTGGCGCCCAGACTGAACGCAGACTGGACAGTAACGAAGTTCTTCGTCTGTCAACCATCGGCATCTTTCATTAAGAGCCGACTGAACATCAACGAGCTGCTCCGCCTCATCGACGAACTCATCGTCGTTAGCGTCGCATTCTGCGAGATGTGCTTTTGATCGCGCGAGCGGCACTCGCCAGTCTCGGCGCACTGGCATCCACTTCAGATCAATGCAGTTGAGCCACTCCAATGTTTGGATGATGGTCCACGAGGAACAGTAGGCATCGATCAGGCTTGGGCTCCAAGCGATCATGGCGAGCTCTGTGTGCGACGCCTCCCCATCGCTGTAGCGGCCAGCGCCGCAGGAGTCCTAGACCGGTAGCCGGAATCAAGGATCGCGCGCTCCCAGACCTCCCGCGAAATCGTCATTCCTTCAGTATCACTGCCCTCCCCGTCCTGGCCGACCAACATCAGTGCTTCGGCCACCCACTGCATGCTGATTCCCTCTTGATCAACGGCGCCTGCAGACTGAGACCGAAATGCGTCGTACAGATCCGTGGCGCAATTGGCTAAGCGAAACCCAGTGGCGTGGGCGTTGGGCCACAGGTACTGCGTGTACGACCAGCCCGAACCGCGAGGATACTCGGTCTCGTCATCACACGACTTGAGAACGACGCGCAAGTCGGCCGGATCTTGCAGGCTTCTGAATTCAACCAACTCCGCCATGAACCTGATGGTCAGATCTGGCATTTCGGCCATGAACTGTTGGTGCATCGTGCAAAGCTGGCTTTGTCCGAACAGGACGACCGTGACCTTGACCTCATGCGTGTTTAGCCAGTTGACGATACGCTTCAACCAGCCTAGATCCTTGGCGTGCAAGTTCTGTGCTTCATCAACTACCAAGAAGAGGTGCCTTCCAGCTACTGACAGTGCATAGAGAGCTCGCATCAGTTGGTCACGCTTTCCTGCAAGGGAGCGAAGTACGCGGGGCTCGTAGTCGATCACGGAGAGAAGGTCTTCGATTAATGCGCCTTCCGCCGCCGCGTCCTTTGAAGAGGGCTCATAGATAACGAACGCCGATCCCGGGTACTGGACAGGGGCCAGCTTCTGCAGCGCGTAGATGCACGAAGACTTCCCGCACAACGGATGAGCCCAGAACGCGATTGAGGAGCGAAATCGCTGCGCTCGGTCGAAGACCAGGCGCGCTACTTCTTTGACTGGGGCGGTGGGAAGTACGGCCGACGCCATGAGTAGGGGGTGCCGCTCCCGTAAAGATGGGTAGGTCGCTTGGATGGCAGCGATGCTCTCGTGGGTATCCATTGTTAGTCTCATCATTTTCCAATGACGGAAAAATCAATGCTTCTAGATTTTCGGACACGCGATGCCAGCGTCTGCGTGTCAACAGACTTTGCGGCGGCCCTCAAAGTCATATCCGGTGCGTATCCTTTCCTCCCCTCCTCCGCCAGAACAGTCGCAGCCTTTGTGGCTCGGGGTGCGCTTGCGCACGCATCCAGGGCCTTCTGAGCCAGCACTTGAAGCTCCGAGCCGACGATGTCGGCCAAGGGCTCATCCCGAGCGCTCATGATCTTGGACCTGAGCAATCGCCGCATCTCTAGGGAGTGCGGGTGGCGCCACCGCGAGCTCAGTGGCTCGAGCCTGCCGAGATCCCTGCCATCACTTGTATATGCATGAATGTGGGAGATGTCGTAGGGATCTGCTTGAAGTGTTATCGCTTGTGCGATTAGATCCCAACGTGCAGCCAGGATGGGCGATCCGTACTCTACGCCAGCGTAGGAGATCCGAGGCGGCCTACCCTTCTTCTGAGAGCCCCTAACGATGGCGGAGGACACATCCACTCTGAGCGAAGGTGTCATCTTAGACCTGGGTGGCCCCAATGGCGCCAAGCACCCGGAGCTGAAGTGACCCCCGGGAGTTGGACGCCAGATCCAACCCCGAGGGATACATGAACAGATACGACGCTCGTTTCAAACTGCAGGTCGCCAAAGAGGCCTGCAAGACCTCCACATCAGTCAAAGCCGTTGCTCGTCGCCACAG
>NZ_JCAFTG010000012.1:0-122676 GCF_059370035.1 Stenotrophomonas sp. YJH_SMC_37 | reverse complement strand
TATCGACGTTAAGGTGCGGGATGGGGATCGCTCGGCTCGTCTGTCGGCTGCTATCCGCAGATATCATGTTGACGGTCCCTCCACCCTGGCTCCTACATACCGCGTAGGAGCCGGGAGGAACATACAAGCCATGCTCGGCTCAGAGCAGCCGAGCGCAGGCTCGGCTCTACACGAAGCAGGAAACAGAAGGGCCGGCAGTGCGCCGGCCCTTCTGCATTGCATCAACGCAACCACCGCATCAGAACTTCGCGATGAACTCCACGCCCCAGGTACGCGGCTCGTTGAGGAAGCCGGTCAGGTTGTTGAAGTCGATCGCGCCGACCACGCGGGTCTGGTTGGTCAGGTTGCGACCGAACACCGCCACGTCGTACTGGCCGTAATCCCAGTTGTAGCCCAGGCGCAGGCCGCCTTCCAGCGAACTGCGGCCGCGGAATTCCGGCGACTCGTAGATGAAGAAGTTCACCGCGCTGCGGTAGGCCCAGTCGGTGTAGGCGTACAGCTCGCTGCCATCGCTGAGCGGGAAGCCCACGCGCAGGGTCGCGTTGTGGATCCATTTCGGCGCCTGCGGCAGCGGGTTGCCGTTCACCAGCGCATAGGTGCCGCCGTTGATGACCGTGGTCGGGTCGTTGATGGTGCAGCCACCGCCGCAGATCGCCACCGCAAGGTTCTTGTCCTTGATCTCGGTGTCGTTGTAGCTGCTGCCGAAGGTCAGCAGGACGTTGTCGGCCAGGTAGGCTTCCAGGTCCAGTTCCACGCCCTGGCCGATGGTCTTGTCGGCGTTGAGCAGGGTGGCGGTGTTGTTGGCACCGCCCACGGCGATCAGCTGCTGGCCGTCAACGTTGTAGCGGAACACGCTCAGGCCCAGGCGCGCGCGGCGCTCGAACAGGTCGGCCTTGATGCCGGCCTCGTACGAGATGACCTTCTCCGAATCGGCCTGCGACAGGCCCGGCGCAAAGGCCAGGCGGCCCTGGATCGACGGCGCGCGGAAGCCCTTGGCGACGCGGGCGTAGGCGTTGATGTCGTCGGTCAGCTTGTACACGCCGCTGACGTCCCAGCTGACGTCGTTGACGTCGGAGTTGGCCAGGTACGGGCCGCTGACCGGGGTGCCGAACGGAACGGCCTGCAGCACGCTGGCGCTGAAGTCCTTCTTGTCCTGGGTATAGCGCACGCCGGCACGCAGCTTGAAGCGGTCGGTGACATCGAAGTCGCCCGAAGCGAACACCGCCCACGCCTTGTTGCGCTGGTTCTGCACCACGTGGCCGGTCTGCGGATTGCCCGGGGTCAGCGAGTCGTAGTTGAAGTTGTTGATGGTCACGTCTTCATCGAAGTAGAAGACGCCGGCCTGCCAGTCGAAGCGGCCCCATTCGTTGGACTCGATGCGCACTTCCTGCGTCCACTGGCGGTGGTGCGGCAGGCCGTCGGCCGACTCCGACGAGAACGGAATCAGGCCCGGACCGTAGTTGCCGGCACCGAGGAAGGCCGCACCGTAGCCGCCGTCGATGTCACCGCGGTTGAGCGATTCGGCGGTCTCGTAGCCGGTGATCGAGTGCAGGGTCACCGAGCCGAGGTTCCACTGCAGGCGCGCGCTGCCGCCCCAGGTCTCCAGGTCGGAGAAGTTGACGCCGTCGTTGGCCACCTTGTCGCGGTCGAAGTTCTCGACCAGCGAATTGCCGCCCTTCTGGATGATGTTGGCGCGGAACAGGCGCGCGGTGCCGTTGAGCTTGCGCTTGTGCAGGTTGAACAGTGCTTCGAAGTCGTCGCCTTCGTACAGGAACTGCACGCGGCCGGCGGCTTCGTCATAGCCTTCGAAGCCACTGTTGGGCGCACCGGCGCGGGTGTTGTCGACCCAGTCGTCGCGGCGCTGGTAGATGGCCGAGACGCGTGCCGACCAGCGGTCGGTCAGCGGGCCGCCGTAGGCGCCCTGCACGTTCCAGCTGTTGTAGCTGCCGTAGCCCACGCGCACGTAACCGTCGGCATCCTGCGAGGGACGCGCCGAATCGAACTTGACCACGCCGGCCGGGGTGTTGCGGCCGAACAGCGTGCCCTGCGGGCCACGCAGCACTTCCACGTTGGCCAGGTCGAACAGCGGGAAGCCCTTCAGCAGCGGGCTTTCCTGCACCACATCGTCATACACCAGCGACACCGGCTGCGAAGCATTGAGGTCGAAATCGGTGTTGCCCAGGCCACGGATGTAGAAGCGCGGGAAGGCGCGGCCGTAGGACGACTCGATGTTGAGGCTGGGCACGCGTGCGGCCAGGAAGCGGATGTCATCGCCGGCCGAGCCGAGCACATCCAGCTTCTCGCCCTGGATCGCGCTCAGTGCGACCGGTACGTCCTTGGCGTTCTCGACGCGCCGCTGCGCGGTCACCTGCAGGGCATCGAGGGCAACCGGATCCTTGGCAGCGGGAGTTTCCTGGGCGGCCGCAACCAGCGGCAGCAGGGCGGAAAGAGCGGCAACGAGGGGGCGCGCGACCGGAAGGCGGCCACGGGAAGTACGGGTCGGGGACATGGCGGTAGGCTGTGTTTGGAGGGGTGGTAAAACGGCGCTACCAGATAATTGTTGCAATACAGCACCTGCCCCGCAAATGCCCGCCGTTCATGGGCCTGTCGCCCCGGCCCGGGCGCCCTCGCTAGACTCGGGGGTTTCCAGCCCTGCGGAGCCGCCGCGATGACCCAGTGGTATTTCCATGCCTCCGCCCAGGCCGAGCGTATCGGCCCGCTTGATGACCAGGCTGCGCGCCGTTATGCGCGGGCCAACCCGCGCGCGCTGGCCTGGTGCCAGGGCATGAGCGGATGGACCTCGATTGCCGAGGTGCCGGAGCTGCAATCTGCGGCCCCGGGCATGCCGAACAGCCCGCCGCCGGTCCCCTCCGCCAGCGGCCGCGCCGACGACATCGAATTCCGCATCGTCGGCCATGAAATGCAGTTCGTGGAGATCGAGCTCGACCCCGGCGAGAGCGCCATTGCCGAGGCCGGCGCATTGATGTTCAAGGACGCCACGGTACAGATGGACACGGTGTTCGGCGCCGCCAACGGCGACCAGGGCGGCGGCTTCATGGGCAAGGTGATGGCCGCCGGCAAGCGCGTGCTGACCGGCGAGAGCCTGTTCGCCACCGTCTACACCCAGAGCGGCCACGGCAAGGGCAAGGTCGCCTTCGCCGCGCCCTACCCGGGCACGGTGCTGGCGATGAAGCTGGACCAGCACGGCGGCCGCCTGGTCTGCCAGAAGGACAGTTTCCTGGCCGGCGCGCGCGGCGTGCAGATCGGCGTGCAGTTCCAGCGCAGGATCATGACCGGCCTGTTCGGCGGCGAGGGCTTCATCATGCAGAAGCTGGAGGGCGACGGCTGGGTGTTCATCCACGCCGGCGGCTGCGTGGTCGAGCGCGAGCTGGCTGCCGGTGAACGCCTGGACGTGGATACCGGCTGCGTGGTGGCGTATCACCCGACGGTGGACATGGACGTGCGCCGTGTTGCCGGCATCAAGAGCATGCTGTTCGGCGGCGAAGGCGTGTTCCTGGCCACGCTGACCGGTCCGGGCAAGGTCTGGCTGCAGTCGCTGCCGTTCTCGCGCCTGGCCGGCCGCATGTGGATGGCCGCGCCGCAGGGCGGCGGCCAGAACCGCGGCGAAGGCTCGGTGCTGGGCGGCCTGGGCCGGATGCTGGACGGCGACAACCGGTTCTGACCGCCTCGCGGTAGTGCCGGCCGCTGGCCGGCTGTTTCACGAGGGTGCCGGCCAGCGGCCGGCACTACCCGAAGCATCCGATGAATGGGCGGGCCGACCTACCCTGCCCGCCCTGCGGCACCTTCGGTATGCTGGCGCCCTTTCCTGAATCCGGCGCCGCGAGCGCACTGCCGATGAGCCTGTTCCGACCCCGCATGCTGCTGTCCGTCGCCCTGATCGGCCTGCTGGCCGGCTGCGGTGGCGACCCGGTCCGCCCTGCGCCGCCGCCGGCGCCAACCGTGGTACCGCAGGCCAAGCCGGTGAAGATCGGTATCGCCCTCGGTGGTGGCGCAGCCAAGGGCTTCGCCCACATCGGCGTGATCAAGATGCTGGAGGCCAATGGCTTCGAACCGGCCGTGGTGTCCGGCACCAGTGCCGGCAGCGTGGTCGGCGCGCTGTATGCCAGCGGCATGGATGCGTTCCAGATGCAGAGCAAGGCAGTGGCGCTGGATGAAGCCAGCATCCGCGACGTGCGCCTGTTCTCCGGTGGCCTGGTGCAGGGCCAGAAGCTGCAGGACTACGTCAACGAGCAGGTCGCCAACCGCCCCGCCGAGCGCCTGAAGAAGCCGTTCGCCGCCGTCGCGACCCAGCTGGAAACAGGCGAGCGCGCGATCTTCGTGCGCGGCAACGTCGGCCAGGCCGTGCGCGCCTCCAGCAGCATTCCCGGCGTGTTCGAACCGGTGAAGATCGGTGGCCGCAACTACATCGATGGCGGCGTGGTGAGCCCGGTGCCGGTCGATGCCGCGCGCCAGCTCGGCGCCGACTTCGTGATCGCCGTGGACATCTCCAGCAAGGCCAGCGGCAAGGCGCCGACCGACATGCTGGGCATCGTCAACCAGTCCATCTCGATCATGGGCCAGCGCCTGGGCGAGCAGGAACTGGCACGCGCCGACATCGTCATCCGCCCGAAGGTGCTGGACATCGGCGCCGCCGATTTCAGCCAGCGTGGCACCGCGATCCTGGAGGGCGAAAAGGCCGCAATGGCCGCGATGCCGCAGATCCGCGCGAAGATCCAGCAGCTGCAGCGTGCACGCGCCGCGGCCGCGGCACCGGCACCCGTGGCCGCGCCGAAGTGCGAGGAAGCCTCGCGCCTGGGCAGGCTGATGGGCCGCAAGGACAAGTGCTGAGCTGAGCCGGCGTGTCGCTGCCAGACAGCGACGCGCGCGTTCTAGCGCGCAGGCCGGTAACCGCTGGCCTGCTGCCGCTCGCGCCTGCGCGCCTGACGGGCCTGCTCCTGCAGTGTCGCCGTGTGCTGCAGTTGTTCCATGCCATCGGCCGGCACATGCAGCTGGCGTCGCGCACGGGTGAGTGCCAGATAGACCGCGCGCACCGGGTTGTGCCAGATGCGCCCGCCCTGCCCCGCACTGAAGCAACCGGGTGACAGTGAGACCACGTCGAACTGCAGGTTCTTCGCGTGTTCGGCCAGGCACAGCGCCACGCGCCCTTCAGCGGGCGTGTCCTGGTCATCGAGCGCCTGCAGCAGTGACTGCACCCGATCGGCAGACGCAAACAGTTCGACCAGCGCGCCCTGCCCTTCGTCGGCCTGCGTGGCCAGGAAGCGCTCCCACTCCGGGTCCGATGCGCTGGCGTGGCGACGGCGCCACGCATCCAGCGGGCGCTGCAACACACCGCGCAGCGCGCGCAGCGATGCCGGAT
Source organism: Stenotrophomonas sp. YJH_SMC_37 (assembly GCF_059370035.1). Taxonomy (NCBI): domain Bacteria; kingdom Pseudomonadati; phylum Pseudomonadota; class Gammaproteobacteria; order Lysobacterales; family Lysobacteraceae; genus Stenotrophomonas; species Stenotrophomonas sp. YJH_SMC_37. The sequence goes on along the minus strand of NZ_JCAFTG010000012.1, from coordinate 117,299 downwards.
GCAGGTAGGGCCGCAGCCCGAGCGCCTGCAGCTGCGCCGCATCGAGGGCCAGATCGGCGACGCTGCCATGGATGCGCAGGCCCTCGCTTGGTACCTGCGCCCAGTGGCGGTAATGCAGCACACCGGTGGCGCGGTCGGCGGCACCGACGAACGGCCCACTGTCCTGGCCCAGTCCATCCAGCGCCAGGGTCTGGTTGACCAGGCCCTCGACCTGGTTGCCCTGGCGCACCGACTGGTGCATTTCCAGCACCTTCGACGCGCCCCAGCGCGGCACCGTGCCGGACAGGCACTGATGCGGATCGCCCAGACTGACCACGCCAGGCGCATGGCCGGCCAGCAACTGCTTCCACGACGGGCTGAGGTCATGCGCCTCGTCCACCAGCAGCATGCCCATGTCCAGCGGCGGGGTAACGCCGCGCAGTGCCAACCACTTGCCGATGTGCGCCGGGCTGAGGCTCAGCAGCGTGCCCCGCTGCAGCTCGGCGTCGAACATGCAGCGCCAGACGTGCTCGGCAGCCGCCATGTACGGTGACACGTCGAGCATCGCGGCGGGCACCGAACGGTCGAAATGCTGGAACGCCAAGCCCGGTGCCGACGACGCGCACCAACGGTTGATGGCCTCGAACGCAGTCAGCAGCACCTGCTCCGGGCTGCGCCCACCGATGCCCTGCAGGCCGATGCGGCCGGCAATCTCGCGCGGCGTGCGGGTGCTGCGCCGGTAGCTGGCAACGAAGCCACCGGTGTGGCCGCTGCGCGCGGCATGCTGCGCCACGCGGTTGGCGAACTCGATCTGGGTCAGCAGGCGCACCGCGGTGCTGGCCGGCACGCGGCTGCGGAAGGCTTCCACCTGCCCACGCGAGGGCGCCACGTAGGTGTAGCGGCCGGGCCGCGCCTCCATCAGCGCCAGCACCAGGTGGCCCTTGCCGGTGCCGGCATAGCCATCGAGGTCGATCAGCTCATCGGGGTTGGCGGCGATGGCGCGCAGCACGCGGGCCTGCTCGGAGGTGTACAGGCCATGGTGTTCGACCGCACGCGCGTCCTCGGCGGCCACGTCATCCTGCGTGAGCGCCTCGTCACTGGAAAAGGTGGCGGGAAAGCGGATCTCATGCTCGGTCAGGGTTTCCTGGCAGGCCTGCTGCAGGGCCAGGCCCGGATACTCCAATGGCGACTGCGCGATGACGTCCTGCAGGATCTGCGCCGGCGCCAGCAGCACGCCGTGGGCGGCCAATGCGGTCAGCCAGGCATCCAGCTCCGGCTGGCCTCCGCCACCGGGGCCGGCCAGCTCCGCGGCGGCGCCTTCGTTGCCGGCAAACAGCGCGCAGGCATCATGCAGCAGGCGTTCGATCTCGGCCGCTGGATGCAGGCGCGTCCGGCACAACTGCGCGGCCATCAGCCCGGCCTGCTCCACTGCCGTCTGCGGCGGCGTGCCGTGAGCGATGTAACGTGCCAGCGACTTGCGCTGCAGCGGCAGGAAGATGGTGGTGGGCACCGGGTGCTGGAGTTCGGACATGCGTGGAACCGGAAAGGAACGCTGCGGCGCGCGCAGGGCGGTGATGCTCGGCTACCCGCCCGGCCGCGTCAAATCGCCGCTGCGCTCATTCCAGCTGCGACAACGGCAATGCCTGGAAACCCTTCACCGTGCGCAGCACGAAGCTGGAATTGGCGTCGGCCACGCCGCCGGCGTTGAGCAGGCGGTCCAGCAGGAAGTGCGAAAAGTGCTCCAGGTCGCGCACGTAGACGTGCAGCAGGTAGTCCATGTCGCCGGTCAGCGCATGGCAGGCCACCACCTCGTCCCAGCCCTGCACGCTGTCCACGAAGTGGCCGATGGCGGCCTGGTCGTGCTTTTCCAACTGCACGCGCACGAAGGCCTGCAGGCCCAGGCGCAGCTGCCGCGGCTCCAGCCGCGCGCCGTAGCCGACGATCACGCCCTCGCTTTCCAGCCGCTGCAGGCGGCGCAGGCAGGCCGAGGGCGACAGGTTCACCCGAGTCGCCAGCTCCGCGTTGGTGGCGCGCCCATCCCGCTGGATTTCAGCCAGCAGGCGTATATCCGTGCGATCAAACTGGACTTCTCCGGCCATTGCTGCTCCGCAACATGGTGACTGCGCAAGGATATTGCGCCAACAATGCCAATCGGCGCAACTTTTGCAACCCTGTTGCGCGCGCCCTGCCCTAGCATCGTGGCTATCCCTTCAAGGAGTGCCCCATGGACCTCGCCCAGCCCCGCCGCGTCGAACACCAGCAGACCGACAAGGGCTACGTGCCGGTGTACACCACCGCGCTCGTCGAGCAGCCGTGGGACACCTACAGCGCCGACGACCACGCCACCTGGAGCACGCTGTACCAGCGCCAGCGCGAGCTGCTGGTCGGCCGTGCCTGTCAGGAATTCCTGGACGCGCAGGACGAGATGGGCATGAACGCGCACATGATTCCGCGCTTCGACCAGCTCAACGAAGTGCTGGGCGCGGCCACCGGCTGGACCCTGGTCGGCGTCGAAGGCCTGCTGCCGGAACTGGATTTCTTCGACCACCTGGCCAACCGCCGCTTTCCCGTGACCTGGTGGATCCGTCGCCCGGACCAGATCGACTACATCGCCGAGCCGGACCTGTTCCACGACCTGTTCGGCCATGTGCCGCTGCTGATGAACCCGGTGTTCGCCGACTACATGGAGGCCTATGGCCGTGGCGGCGTCAAAGCCCACGCGATCGGCCCGGACGCGCTGCAGAACCTCACCCGCCTGTACTGGTACACGGTGGAGTTCGGCCTGATCGACACGCTCGACGGCCTGCGCATCTACGGTGCCGGCATCGTGTCGTCCAAGGGCGAGTCGCTGTACTCGCTGGAATCGGCCGCACCCAACCGCATCGGTTTCGACCTGCAGCGGATCATGCGAACGAAGTACCGCATCGACACCTTCCAGAAGACCTACTTCGTCATCGACAGCTTTGAACAGCTGATGCAGGCGACGTCGCCGGACTTCACCCCGATCTACGCGGCACTGGCCGACCAGGCGCACCTGCCTGCCGGTGACGTGCAGGCTGACGATCACGTGTTCCAGGCCGGCACGGGTGAAGGCTGGGCGGACGGCGGCGACGTGTGATGCGCGCTGCCGCGCGGCTATCCTGCACGGCATGACTGATGCATTTGCTTCGCTGCGCGTAACCGATGTCGCTTTCGACGACGACTTCATCCTGCTGACCCTGGCCGATGGCCGCCGTACCCGCCAGCCGCTGCGCTGGGTACCTGCGTTGTTCGAAGCCGATGCAGGGCAACGCGCGCGGTGGGTCGCCACCGCCGATGGCCTGGGCGTGAACTGGCCGGCGCTGCTGCCGGCGCGCGAGGCTGGCGTGGTCGATATCCTCAACCAGGTCTGGGAAGACCGCTACGAGGCCGCGCTGGCGCGACTGAAGGCAGCCGCGTGGACGCTGGATGCGCTGTCCGACGAAGACCAGCAGCTGGTGGCGCTGTGGCGCATGGAGGCCGACATCAACAACGGCGGCTTCATGCAGTTCCTGTGCAACTGGGGCGACCCGACCTGCCAGCTGGCGTTGCGTGCGCTGCAGGCGATGGGCGCGGCGAAGACCCACGCGATCCTGGCCGGCATGCGCGGGCTGGTCGACCGGCTGGAAGATGACCCGGCGGTCAAGCAACTGACCGACCTGTACGGCGCGATGACCGAACAGGAGCAGGAGACGCTGCACGCCTTCGACGAAGCCTATTTCGAGCGACCGGAAGACCTGGCCAGGTTGGGGCTGAAGCACTTCGGCCCGGAGCCTGTCGAACGACGATGACCATGCACGCCGGCGCTGTTCTGTAGAGCCGAGCCCATGCTCGGCTACGTTTCAATCAGCGCGGGTACACCAGCAGCACCACCAGATCCTCCTCACCCACCTGCTGCAGCGCATGGTGGCTGCCCTTGCGGGTCAGCAGCGCGTGCCCGGCGTGCACGTCGTACTGCCTGCCATCCAGCACATAACTGCCCTGCCCACTGACGATGTAATAGATCTCGTCCTTGTGCTGCGGATGCAGGCCGATGCCCGCGCCTTTGTGCAGCACACGCTTGCGCAGCACGAACGGCAGCCCTTCGGCATCGGCGAAGAACGGATACGCCGTGGTCGGGCCGGCACCGCCGTGCGGGCCTGCTTGCGTGCGCACAACACTGTCTTCGTGCACCACCTGCGAGGGCAGGGCTGGGTCGCTACCCTGCCCTTCCGCCACCACGTCGCAGTCGATATCCCGCACCAGCGCCGGCTGCAGCGCGGGTAGCAGCGGCACCGCCTCGCGCAATACCAGGCAGGCCACCGCATGTGCGCCGGCCACGCTGAAATGGGTGCCGTCGGCCTTGTTCTGTTCGGGCACGAACAGGAAGTAGGGTCGCGCGCCCTCCTCACCCAGCGCGCGGATCCAGCGCATGCTGCGGTCATTCAGATCAATCAGCGCAATCTGCTCGCGCGCGGCCAACGCCTTCATCGACTGCGTGTAGCGGCCATGCGTATCCAGCAGTGAACCGAAGTCGTACAGCAGCCGCGCCACCGGCGTGACCAGCACCGGCGTGGCGCCCTTTGCGCGGGCCACCTGTACGTAACGCATCAGCAGGCGTGGGTAGTCGCTGTCCGGATCGGTGTAGCGCGTGCGGTCTTCGAACTTCGCATCGTTGTGGCCGAACTGGATCAGCAGAACGTCGCCTTGGCGCAGCTCGGCGGCGATGGCCTCCAGGCGCCCTTCCTCGATGAAACTGCGCGTGCTGCGCCCGCCCTTGGCGTGGTTGTGCACCTCCAAGCGCGCCGGGTCCAGGTAGCTCTGCAGCGCCTGGCCCCAGCCGGCCTGCGGCGCGCGCTCGGGGCCGTATGCGGCCGCAGTGGAGTCACCGGCAATGAAGACCCGCACGGGCGCCGCCTGCGCGGTGGTGCACGACAGCAGCAACAACAAAGGCAACAGGGTGCGCATGTCCGGTCTCCGGTAGTGCCGGCCGCTGCCCGGCAACCTCATGAACGGCGGAAGCATTGCCAGGACGCCGGCCAGCGGCCGGCACTACCGCGGATCACGCGTCAGCGCGCCAGCCAGCCACCATCGACCGGCAGCACGGCGCCGTTGATGTAATCCGACGCCGACGAGGCCAGGAACACCGCCGCACCGGCCAGGTCATCCGGCGTGCCCCAGCGACCGGCCGGGATGCGCTCCAGGATCGCCTTGTTGCGCGCTTCGTCGGCGCGCAGCTGGGCGGTGTTGTCGGTGGCCATGTAGCCCGGGGCGATGGCATTGATGTTGATGCCCTTGCCCGCCCACTCGTTGGCCAGCAGCCGGGTGATGCCGGCGATGCCGCTCTTGCTGGCGGTGTACGACGGCACGCGGATACCGCCCTGGAAGGACAGCATCGAAGCGATGTTGATGATCTTGCCGTGGCCCTGTTCGATGAAGTGGCGGCCGGCGGCCTGCGAAATGAAGAACGCGGACTTGAGATTGACGTTCATCACGTCGTCCCAGTCCTGCTCGCTGAAGTCCACCGCATCGGCGCGGCGGATCAGGCCGGCGTTGTTGACCAGGATGTCCAACCCGCCCAGGCCTTCGATGGTCTCGCGGACCACGCGCGCCACCGGCTCGATGCTGATCAGGTTGGCTTCGATGGCCAGGCAGCGGCGGCCCAGCGCGGTGATCTTTTCGATGGTATCGGTGGGCGGGGCGATGCCGGCCACGGCGACGTCGGCACCAGCGGCGGCCAGTGCCACGGCGATGCCCTGGCCCAGACCGGTATTGCCACCGGTTACCAGAGCGACCTTGCCTTCCAGGCTGAAGGGATTAGCCATTGCGTATGCGTTCCTTGATAGAGACGAGCGGTGTCGACGGCCGGCACACGGTGCGCGGCGGCCAGGCGGGCTTACTTGAGCTGGCAGATGTCCAGCACGTGCATGTCGGTGTAGTCCAGGTTCTCGCCACCCATCGCCCAGATGAAGGCGTAGTTGCTGGTGCCGGCGCCCATGTGGATCGACCACGGCGGCGACACGACCGCTTCGTTGTTCTGGATCACGATGTGACGCTGCGCGGCCGGCTCGCCCATGAAGTGGTAGACGCGGTCGCTGTCACCCAGGTCGAAGTAGAAGTAGACCTCGCTGCGACGGTCGTGCAGGTGCGGCGGCATGGTGTTCCACACGCTGCCCGGCTTGAGCACGGTCAGGCCCAGCAGCAGCTGCGAGGACTGGCAGGTGGCCGGCACGATGTACTGGTAGATGGTGCGCTCGTTGCTGGTTTCCAGCGCGCCGCGGTCCAGTGCAACGGCGTCCTTGATGGACAGCTGCCTGGTTTCGAAGCGGGCATGGGCCGGGGTCGAGGCCAGATAGAACTGGGCGGGGTTGGCGGCGTCCTGCGAGGCGAACACGACCTCCTTGCTGCCCATGGCCACGTACAGACCGTCCTTCGGACCCAGCGTGTAGCCGGTGCCATCCACGGTGACCGTACCGGTGCCGCTGCCGACGTTGATCACGCCCAGTTCCCGGCGCTCCAGGAACGGGTGGCCTGCGGCCGAAGCGGGTTCGGTCTGGGTGGGCAGCGCAAGCGGTGCGTCCACCGGGGCGGCGCCACCAATCACGAAGCGCTCGTAGTGGGTGTACTTGAGGGTCACGGCACCGGCGTTGAACAGGCCATCGAGCAGGTACAGGTCACGCAGCTGGTCGTTGCTGGCACCGTGGATGGCATCGGGATGGGTGGCGTAATGGGTCTTGCTGTACATGGCGTCTCCAGAGCGGGGGGCGGGCCGACGGGTCGGCCCCGGCGCGGTTCACGGTCGATTCTAGCCAGACAGGAAACCGGTGTCATTTTGCGTCGCACGATGCCGGGATGGCCCGGGCATGGCGGGGTGGATCGGGTGGATGGGGCAGGGGCGTGTCACGACCAGAGGTCGTGACCTGCAGGATTGATCCTTGGGGATCAATCCTCCGGCGGCTGGCAGGAATCGCGGACGATCAGGTGCGGCCGCACGCTGGCAATGGGCAGCGCGGCCTGGCCTTCGGGCTGGATCAGCATCGCCGCGGCGGTGCGTCCGGTATCGCGCGTGTGCCGGCGCACCGAGGTCAGCGAGGGCCACAGGCGCGAGGCAAGCGGGCTGTCGTCATAGCCGACAATGGACAGCTGGCGCGGAATGTTGATGCCCGCGCGCAGCGCCACCTTGTAGATACCGGCGGCCATTTCATCGTTGCCGGTGAAGATGGCGGTCGGGCGGCGCTTGCCCAGCAGCAGTTTCTCGGCAGCGGCGACACCGGATTCGAAGGTGTAGCCGGCCTCGATGATGCGGTCCTTCGGCAGCTCGATACCGCGTTGCGACAGTGCGTCGATGAAGCCGGCGGTACGTTCATGGGCCGAACGGTAGGCGCTGGGACCGGTCACCAGGGCAATGTCACGGTGGCCGAGCGAGAGCAGGTAGTCGGCGGCTTCGGCCGCACCATCGCGGTCATGGGTGACCACCATCTGCGAGCTTTCGTCCAGCGGCAGCGCTGCCACGCGGGTAAACCGGCAGCCGATCTCATCGAGCATGTCCGCCAGCGCCTGGTCTTCCGAGGCACGCGGCACCAGGATCACGCCGTGCAGCTTCTGCTGCTGCACGAAGCGACGCACGCCTTCGATGTAGCCGGGGCTGCGGCTGTCACAGGGATGCACCACCAGCTCGAAACTGGATCCACGCAATGCATCCAGCGCGCCGTACTGCATGTCCACGATGTACTGCGCGGTGGGGTTGTCGTAGACCATGCCGATCAGGAAGGAGCGGCGGAACGCCAGCCCGCGGGCCAGTGGATCGGGCGTATAGCCCACTTCACGCATCAACGCTTCCACCTTGTCGCGCGTGTCCTTGCGCACCAGTGGCGAGTTGTTGATGATTCTTGAAACCGTTTTCTTGGATACACCCGACAGTCGCGCGATGTCGTTGATGGTGGCTGCCTTGCCCTTCGCCAATGCCGGCGTAGCGGCATCGTTCTTGTTGCGCACTGACATGTTTTGAACCCGGTAAGTCTGGGGATTCCGGCTCCGCGCTCAGTCCAGCGCGCGGTAGCGGAAGTTGCGGAAGGTTACCGCACCGTCGCCGGCCGCATACAGCGCCGGCTTCAACGCCAGGAACCTGCCCGCGACATTGTGATGGTAACCGGACACTTCCATCTGAACCGGATACTTCTGCCAAGTGTGCCCGTCGGTGCTGGAGTGGAAGGTGACGATGTGGCGGTTGTTGGTCACCCGCAACCACAGCCGGCCGCCGCGGCCCGGGGCCGGTCGGGCAGGGCGCTCCTCGCCGTAGCGATGCATGATGAACGACTCGCCGTTGCTGCCCACGCCCGCGTACAGCCGGTCGCTGTAGAACAGCAGCGCGCCGCCCACGGCACCGGGGGCGATCTCCATCTCCACCTCGAACTGATAGGCCCGGTCGCCGGCGATGGTGGTCAGCGGCGAGGCGTCGCGCGGCGTGCTGCCCTTGCCCTGCAGGACAAGGCCGTTGCCACTGAAACCCAGCCGGCGGTACTCATCCTGCGCCGGGTTGAAGAACGCCCACTGCGGGCCAAGCGTGCTGCCGCGGAAATCATCCGACAGCGCCATGCCATGCGGCGACAGCGCCTGTCCGGCCGGCTTGCGCAGTGGCTGACCAAGGTCTCCGCCCGTGGCCCGGAACCAGCCGTCAGCGGTCCATTCGATCGGTTCGAGCAGGGCCTGCCGACCCAGCGTCCAGAAGCCGTTCTCGTACCCGTGGTACATCATCCACCAGCGTCCATCGGTCCCTTCGATCACCGTCGCGTGGCCGCGTGACCACCAGGGCTCGGCCGCCGACTGCGTGCGCGTAATCGGGTTGTTGGGCGCGTTCTCCCATGGTCCGTGGATCGAACGCGAGCGCGCGGTGATCACCATGTGCCCGGTCGGCGGACCGGCGGTGCCGCCCACTGCCGTGGTCATGTAGTACCAGCCGTCGCGGACGTGGATCTTCGGGCCTTCCTGCGCGTAGGCCTCAACGTCCCAGTCCTGCGGGTAGCGCCAGCCGTCATAGACGTGTTTCGGCGTGCCGACCACGCTCAACCCGTCGTCGGCCAGCTGCACGTAATCACCGCCACTGAGGAACAGGTAGCGCTTGCCGTCTTCACCCACTGCATGGCCGGGATCGATGTAGCCACCCAGGCCGATGTCGATCGGCGCGCTCCACGGGCCCTTGATGTCATCGGCCCAGACCACGAAGTTGCTGCGGCGCTCGCCGGTGCGGGCCGGGAAGTAGATGAAGTAGCGCCCCCGATGCTTGACGATGTCCGGCGCCCAGATCGCCCCCACGTTGCGAGTGACCGCATGTCCCAGCGGCTGCCAGTTCACCAGGTCGCGCGAGTGCCAGATCGGGAGGCCGGGGTAGGCGTCGAACGACGACAGCGTGAGGTAGTAATCGTCCCCGTCCTTGAGCACCGAGGGATCCGGATGGTCACCGGCCAGCACCGGATTGAGGAACGTGCCATCGCCCCGGTCCGCCTGGCGCTGGTGTTCCAGCCCCCGCGCCCACTGCGCCGGCGCGCGCGCGGGCTCCGCCGCGGGTGCAGGCCGTGCCGGCAGCAACAGCACAAGCAGAGTGATGGTGGCGGCGATACACAGTGCACGCATGGCAGTCTCCTCGTGGCTCAGCCGCGCAGCGCGGCGGGCAGCCACAACGACAGTGAGGGGAAGAAGGCCACGACCAGCAGCACGGCGAGCGCGGCGAACCAGAACGGCCAGATCGTGCGCATGCTCTGGCCCACGCTGATCTTGCCGATGGCCGTGCCGATGAACAGCACCGAGCCCACCGGGGGCGTGACCAGACCCAGGCCACCGGTGAGCACCAGCACCAGGCCGAAGTGGATCGGATCGATGCCGTAGGCGCGCGCCACCGGCAGGAAGATCGGCGTGCAGATCAGGATCATCGGCGCCAGGTCCATGAAGGTGCCCAGCAGCAGCAGCATCACCACGATCATCAGCAGCACCATGAACTGGCTGTGCGCGAACGACTGCAGGAACTCGACGGCGGCTGCGGGCACCTGCAGGTAGGCCAGCAGCCAGCCAAACACGGCAGCGGTGGCGATCACGAACAGGATCACGCCCGTGCTGCGCGCAGCGTGGATGACGGTGTCGAAGAACTCGCGCCAGCGCAGTTGCCGGTACAGCACGGTGGTCACCAGCAAGGCGTAGACCACGGCGATGGCTGCGCTTTCCACTGCGGTGAAGATGCCGGCACGGATACCGATGAAGATCAGCGCGACCAGGCCCAGGCCGGGCAGGGCGGAGACGATGCGCAGGGCCACGGCACGCCAGCCGGGAAAGACCTCCACGCCATAGCCGCGGCGACGTGCGACCGCATAGCCGGTGACCATCAGCGCCAGCGTCATCAGCAGCGCAGGGACAATGCCGGCGGCGAACAGGTCGGCGATGGACAGGCCCCCGCCGGCGGCAGCGGAGAACAGGATCAGGTTGTGCGACGGAGGCACCAGCAGCGCCACCAGCGCGGCGGTGATGCTGACGTTGACGGCGAAATCGCGGTCGTAGCCGCGCTTGACCATCTGCGGGATCATCGTGCCGCCGACCGCCGAAACGTCGGCGATGGCCGAGCCGGACACGCCGCCGAAGAACAGCGAGGACAGGATCGAGACCTGGCCGAGGCCACCGCGCAAGCGCCCCACCAGCGACGAGGCCAGGGCGATCAGGCGCTCGGAGATGCCGCCGCGCATCATGATCTCGCCCGCGAAGATGAACAACGGAATGGCGATCAGCGAGGCCGAGCCGGTACCGGCCGAGATCTGCTGCACCAGCACGATGCTGGGGATATCCAGGTAGAGCAGGGTGGCCAGCGCGGCAGCGGCCAGCGCGTAGGCCACCGGCACGCCGAGCAGCAGCAGCACGGCAAACACGGAGAACAGGATGGTGATACCCATGGATCAACGATCTCCTTCAGCGTCTTCGGCGCCGGTGGCGCGGGCCTGCAGCGCGTTCCACGCACGGTTCAGCGCGAACAGCAGCATCAGCCCGCCGCCCACCGCCAGTGGCAGGTAGTTGATGCTCTGCGGCAGATCGGCGCCGGCGGTCTTGATGTCCAGGCCGTCGAGCAGCAGATCACCCGACCAGAAGGCGATGAAGCCTCCCAGCACCGCCACCACCAGCTGCACCAGCACGTCCACCGCACGGCGCAGGCCGGGGCCCAGGCAGGCATGCAGCAGGAAGAAGCCGAAGTGGCGGTTGGTGTGCACACCGCAGGCGGCGCCCAGGCTCATCGCCGTGGCCAGCAGCAGCAGCGTGACCGGCTCGGTCCAGCTGGGCGAATCGTTGATCACGTAGCGCGCGAACACCTGCCAGCCCTGCACCACCACCAGCCCCAGCAGGGCAGCAACGGCGCCGTAGATGGCGATGTCGGCGATGCGGTCCAGCAGGCGCTGGCCAGGCCCGGTGGCGGGCGTCGTCGTCTCGATCATGGCAGTGTCCTCAGGCGGCGCGGATGCGGTCGACCAGCGCGGCAATCTCCGGCTGCTGCAGGTACTGCTGCAGCAGCGGCTGGGCGGCGGTGCGGAAGGCGGGCATGTCCACCTCGTTGGCTTTCACCCCATAGGCCAGGACGGCGCGGCGTGCGGCGTCCTCCGACGCATCCCACTGCTCGCGCATCACCTTCACCGACGCGCGCGCGGTCTGCAGCAGCAGCTGGCGGTCGTCAGGCGACAGGCGTTCGAAACTGGCGCGCGACATCAGCAACACATCCGGCGCGTACGAATGGTCGCTCTGCGACCAGTAGTGCGCCGCTTCGAAGTGGCGGCTGGAATGGAAGCTGCGCATGTTGTTCTCGGCGCCGTCGATCATGTGGGTTTCCATCCCGGAGAACGTGTCGCCCAGCGACATCGGCGTCGGATTGGCGCCGAGCAGGCGCATCAGCTGGATGAAGATGTCCGATGAGGCGACGCGCAGCTTCAGGCCGTGCAGGTCCTTGGGCGAAACGATGGGGTGCTTGGTGTTGTAGAAGCAGCGTGCACCGGAATCGTAGATCGCCAGGCCGACCAGGCCGCGGCCCTGGAAGCCGCGCAGCACGGCTTCGGCCACGCCGTCATCCAGCGCGGCACGCTGGTGCGCCACCGACGTGAACACGTAGGGCAGGCACAGCGCCTGGGTCAGCGGAAAGGCATTGTTCAGCGCACCGGCATACACGCGGGTGATATCGATGGCACCGAAGCGCGCCATGTCGATCGCCTCGGATTCGCGGCCCAGCTGGCCGGAGTGGTACTGGCGCAGGCGCAGGCGACCGTTGGTTTCGCGCTGCAGCGTTTCGCCGATCCACTTCACCGCGGTGACGGTAGGGTAGTCGGCCACATGCACGTCGGTGGCGGTCAACAGCGCGCCACCGGCCATATCGCCGCCCGGCCCGCGGCCACAGGCGGCGAGCATCGGGGTGGCCAGGGCAGCAGCGCCACCGGCCAGGAAGTTACGTCGTGTGATCATCTGCGCCCTCCCGCGCGTGTTCACCAGGGCAGCCCCGCGGTCATCCCGCGGGCACGGCCCGGCAGGCAATGTCACCGAAGCCGGCAAAGCGCACCAGCGCCGTTTGTCCTGCCTCGATATCGTGGATGCCGGTGGCATTGCCGGTGGCGATCAGGTCGCCCTTGCGCAGCGGCCGGCCACGCAGGGCCGAACGGGACAGCGCAAAGGCATAGGCCGCGCGCAGGCCACCGGGCAGGCGGGTGGCGCCACCGGTGCCGACCACCTCACCTTCGATCAGTGTCTCGGCACGCAGCGAGTTTTCGTCGCGTGCGGTCCAGTCGACGATCTCCGGGCCCAGCACCAGGCCGTTGTTGTTGCCAAAGTCGGACACCACCACGCGCGGACCAAGTTCGTTGATGGTGGCCAGCGGGCTGCTGGCCACTTCCACGCCGATATAGAGGCGCGCAGGCAGCGCTTCGGCCTGTTCCGGGGACCAGTCCAGCTGTCCGGCCGGCGCGTCCTCCAACAGCTCCAGCACGTACTCTGCTTCGACTGCGCCGAAGCCCCCGACGAAGACCGGGATGTCGGTTGTTCCACCGGTATCATTCCAGAGCTGACGTTTGAAGATCGGCCCCAGCAGGCGCTCATCGCCGGAGCCGTCGCGGCGCTCGGCAGCGATGTAACCCACCTTCCAGCCGACCACCGTATCGCTCCACAGGCCAATGGCCTGGTCCTGCACGTGGTAGGCAGCCACCAGATCGACGGGGATCTCTCCGGGGAACGCGGGCAGGGCCTTGCCTGCGCGGCGTGCATCGGTGAAGGCGCGGGCGATGGCGGCTGCACCGTCCGGCGCCGGCCTCTGCCCCTGTGTGCCGTGTTCGTTGCTCAAGAACGGTCTCCCTCTGCGTTGTTGCACTGCCCATCGACAGCGTCTGCAGGAGGTGTATATGGTAAACCGGTGTCATCACGCAAGCCGCAGCGCATCACACCCGCTTCCGGGGCGCCTGCGGCACGCTGCCCACCCTTCGCTGGAGCCCGGTCCGCCATGCGTCTGCCCCCTCTTGTGCTGTTCCTGTGCGTTCTGTTGACGCTTGCCCCGGCACGTGCCAGCGACGTCCCGCTGCGCGACGGCCAGCGGCTTGCCGGGGAGGTGGCGGGCGAACGCCTGCCGCTGTGGCCGGACGGCCAGGTACCTGGCCAGAGCGCTCCGGCACGGAAGGCGCGGGTGGTTGAGCGCAGCGCCGATCCGGCCCATCCGGACCGGTTCGTGGACGGGATCGATGCGCCATACATGATCGTGCACGCGCCGCCACGTCCGAACGGGCAGGCGGTGCTGGTCATTCCGGGCGGCGGCTACCAGCGGGTGGTAATCGACAAGGAGGGCAGCGCGCTGGTGCCGGACTGGGTGCAGCGGGCAGGCTTCACCCTGTTCGTGCTTCGCTACCGCCTGCCGCAGCCGGGCAGGGACCGCCAGGCGGCGCTGGCCGATGCCCAGCGTGCGCTGCGGGTCGTGCGCGACCAGGCCGCGCGCCGCGGCCTGGAGGCGGACAATGTGGCGGTCATGGGCTTTTCCGCCGGCGGCCACGTGGCTGCGCGGCTGGCCACCGGCTTCGATGCGCCGGTCTATCCCGCACGCGATGCGATCGATCAGCTGAGCGCGCGCCCGGCACGGGCGGTGCTGGTCTACCCGGTCATCGACATGGGCGCGCATGCGCACAGTGGTTCGCGCGGGCGATTGCTGGGCGAGCGCCCTGACCCCGCATTGGCGACGCAGTACTCGGTGCAGGAGCACGTGCGTGCGGACATGCCGCCGACGATGCTGATCCATGCCAACGACGATCGCGTGGTCAGCGTGCACAACAGCGAGGTGATGGCGCAGGCGCTGGCCAGGGCGGGCGTCGAGCACGAACTGCATGTGTTCGCCCATGGTGGCCACGGCTTCGGCATGCGCCTGCAGCCCGGCTCCACCTTGGCGCAGTGGCCAGCGCTGGCGCAGGCATGGCTGACAGCAGGAAAGGATGCGGAGCGCAGCCGATGACGGGAGCACCCGACGATCTGCAGCGCCGCCGTTTCCTGCGCGACAGCGCGCGCTGGGCGCTGGCCACGGCCACGCTGGTGGCACTGCCGGCAGCGGCGATGCCCGCTGCACGCGACGAACGCCTGCCGATCGTCCGCGTGCGCGGGGGGCGCCTGCGCGGCCAGCATGAACAAGGCGTGCTGGTATTCCGCGGCGTGCGCTACGGCGCCGATACCGGCACCCATCGCTTCCAGCCACCACGCCGGGAAGCGGCATGGAACGGGATCGCCGATGCACTGGACTATGGCGCGGCCGCACCGCAGGGCGGCGCGGAAGGCCCCGGCAGCGAAGACTGCCTGTTCCTCAACGTCTGGACCCCCGCACTGGGGGATGGCGGTCGCCGCCCGGTGCTGGTCTACATACACGGGGGTGGGTTCAACAACGGCTCCGGCAGCGATCCGCTGTACGACGGCAGTGCGCTGTGCCGCCGCGGCGATGTGGTGGTGGTGACCCTCAATCATCGGCTGAACACCTTCGGTTACCTGTACCTGGGCGCACTTGGCGACGCACGCTACGCCGCGTCGGGGAATGTCGGCCAGCTCGACCTGGTGCAGGCGCTGCAGTGGGTGCGCGAGCACGCGGCGATCTTCGGCGGTGACGCTGGAAACATCACCGTGTTCGGCCAGTCCGGGGGCGGCGCCAAGATCGCCACGCTGATGGCGATGCCGGCGGCACGCGGCCTGTTCCAGCGCGCGTGGACGATGAGCGGGCAGCAGGTCACCGCGGCCGGCCCGCGTGCCGCCGCGCAGCGCGCTGCCATCGCAATGGAGGCAGTGGGTGCAAAGGACCTGTCTGCCCTGCTGCGGCTCCCGGCCACGGATCTGCTTGCAGCCACCCGTGCCCGCGATCCATCGCGGGTGGAAAGCACGTCGCTGTACTTCGGGCCGGTACTGGACGAAGTCTCCCTTCCGGTGCATCCGTTCTGGCCGCAGGCGCCGCGGCAGTCGGCCAGCATTCCGATGGTCATCGGCAATACGCGCGACGAGACCCGTGCCTTCCTCGGCAACGATCCGGCCAACTTCACCTTGACCTGGGAGACGCTGCCGGCACAGCTGCAACGCCAGCAGTTCGTGGATCTGCTGCCGCAGACGGTGATCGCCGAGTACCGGCGCCTGTACCCGCATTACACGCCTTCGGAGGTGTTCTTCGCGGCCACTACCGCAGGACGTTCCTGGCGCGGCGCAGTGGAGGAGCTGGAAGCGCGTGCGCGCCAGCCCAGCGGGGCCGCGCCCACCTGGGCCTACCAGCTGGACTGGGGCTCACCGGTGGAGCAAGGCCGGCTGCGCGCCTTCCACACGCTGGACATCCCGCTGGTGTTCGACAACGCCGGCCTGCCCGGCGCACGCACCGGTGGCGGCGCGGACGCGCATACGCTGGCGGCGACAATGAGCGACGCACTGATCGCCTTCGCGCGCAACGGCGACCCCAATCATCGCGGAATGCCGCAATGGCCCCCCTACGCGCTGCCCCGGCGGCAGACCATGCTGTTTGATCGCCAGAGCAGCGTGGTGGACGATCCTCGTGCCGGCGAACGTGCGCTGTATGCAAAAGTACCGTTCGTGCAGCGCGGCACGCAGTGATGACACCGCGGTGCAAACATTCTGTTAACCCCTCTCGGCTAGAGTCGGGGCATGGGAACGATGTCCTTGCCACCGTCATTCACCGGCCGGGAGCGGCTGTTCGCTGCGATCGATGCCGCGGTGATGCTGGGCACGCCGGAGGCCATCACCGGTGCGCTGCAGCAGGTGCTGCGCGAGGCCATCGTCGATCCGTCCATCCAGCTGCCCCCCTGCGTGCGGCGCCCGGTCGAAGGGCATTACGCACGCCGTGAACTGCACCGCAGCCCGACCCTGGGCTACAGCGTCATCGCCATGTGCTGGGGCCCAGGCCAGGGCACGCCGCTGCACGACCACGATGCGATGTGGTGCGTGGAAGGCGTCTGGCAGGGCGAACTGATCGTCACTCCCTATGCGCTGATTGAACAGGATGGCGAACGTCATCGCTTTGCCGCCCAGCCCACGCTGTACGGCCACTGCGGTAGTGCCGGCAGCCTGATTCCGCCGCACGAGTACCACACGCTGTGCAACGCCAGCGACGCGGACGTGGCCGTGTCGCTGCATGTCTACGAGGGCGTGATGGAACGCAGCGCGGTGTTCGAGCCATTGGATGATGGCTGGTACCAGCGCCGGATGAAACGGCTGGAGACCGAGGCGTCCTGACCCACGCCGGATCACGCCCGGCGTAATGCAGGCATCATCGCGGCACGCCGACCACGTTGTTGAGCCGGGTCACTTCCTCGCCACCGTCGGCCAGCGCCACGCGCACGCGCAGGCCGCTGCGGTCACCGGCCGGCAACGGCAGCCAGACCTGCACGGTCTTCGGCTGCAGGTCACTGGGTGCCCCCAGTGCCGGCACGTCCGTGCGGGCGATCTCGCGACCGCGCGCGTCTTCCAGCATTGCTACGGCCACGCCGGTGCCGACATGGCCCAGGCTGTGCACGGTCACCTGCAGCTGGCTGCCGTCGATGCGTACGTCGCCGCGACCCACGCCCAGGTCCGGCCGTGTTTCCACCGGTGTTCCCTCGGACACGCGTTCGAACTCGAACACCTCGGTACGCCCGGGACGGAACTGCAGCGCCACCGAAGCGCTGGTTTCCAGCTGTACGCGGCGTTCGGCGGGCGTGCCGTCGATGTGGCCATCGCCATCGGCATCCACGCCGCTGCGTATCCGCCAGGTCCCGCTGGCCACGTTCCAGCCGGTCATGTCGGCGCCGATGGTGCGCGTGCCCAGGTTGTAGCTGGTAACGGTGAAACGTTCACGCGACGGCGCATGCACCAGCAGGGCGACCTGTTCGGCCGCTCCATCGCGGTCGAAGCGCCAGCTGACGGTGTGGCCGGGCCAACTCTGGTTGCGCTTCAGCGCGATCCCACCCAGGCGTGCGCGCTGGAGGAATTCACTGGGCGCTTCCACGCGGTCGGACCACCAGTGGCCCTCGGTGTTCATGTACGCGCGCTGCACTTTCGCCTGCAGGCCGTCGGCATGCAGGGCGGCGATGTATGACCTGTCGCCGCTGGCCTGCCAGGCCATCAGGCTGGCGAAGCCGGTTTTTCCCGCGTCGGCCTCGGCGCGCAGCAGCGGATACCAGTCCTGTTGCCGGCCCAGTACGTCCACGACGTTCTCGCCCAGGTTGGCCAGTGCGCCCGGACCGCCACGGGCCACGCGGTAGTCCAGTGCCTGCAGGTACTTCGCATCGCCGCTCCAGCGCCACGCCGCCCAGAAGGTGTGCATCGTGTCGCCACTGCCGGAGCCGTTGTTCAACTCGCCGCCGCGGGTGGCACCGCTGGCCCAGTTGATCTCGTTGGGCAGGGTGAAGCGTCCCTTGTCGTCCTTGCCTGCGTGGGCCAGATAGCCATCGGCCAGGCCGATCACCAGCCCGCGGCCGGTGGGATCGGCGTTGTACTGGCCCAGCAGGAACGCCGGGTGCAGCACCGGGAAAGAATACGGCTTCTGCCACTGCCAGTTCGGTTCGCGGTAGACCTTGTTGCCACCGAACCAGTTGCTGGAGAACAGCAGGTGGCCCTGCGGGTTGCGCAGGATGATGCGCTCGTCGAAGGCCTTCACCGTTTCCATCAGGCGTTCCAGCGTCAGCGGATCGCCCCAGTTGAGGTAGAGCATGGCGCTGTTGGTGTTGATGCCTTCCTCATAGGAATGCAGCTCGTCGGTCTCGATGGTACTCAAGCCGTTGCTGAACATGCCGTTGCGGTACACCGCGTCGGACAGCGCGGTCAGCGAGGCGTTCAATCGATCCGGCTGCACGCCCATCAGGGCCAGCCCCGGCCACTGCTGGGTCAGGTCGGAATCGTCCGAAATGCCACCACCGAAGTCACCGTAGGCCACCTGCCGTTCGTCGATCCACCAGTCGACGAACTGCCGCACCTGCGCCAGGTCCTGCACCTGGTTGAATGCCCACGCCGGCACGCCCCTGGGCACGGCAGGCGCCGTGTAGGGCGGGCGGCCCTGGCTGTTGTAGCTGATGTAGTTCCAGTACAGGCGGCCGAGTTCATGGTCCGGATCCACCCGCAGCAGGTCGCTCAGGTCCGCGTACACGCGCGCGTACAGGCGCTGGCGCTTGGACGTGGTGTGCTCTTCCACCAGGAAGCCCCAGTTGTCGCGGACCTGGTTGAAGCGGTCGGCCACGTGCTCCTTCAGCGCGTCGGCACGCGGCTTGAACACCAGCCGGACCTGCGCACCGTCGAGGGCATCGGCATCGAAGCCTGGTGCGGCCGAGGCGATGCTCAGCCACAGGCTGTCCGGGGTGAGGATGCGATCGCGCAGGTCCAGCCACAGCGTGCGCGCCTGCCGTGGCGGCACCGACACCGATACATCGATCATGTCGCGCGCCGGCCAGATCGGATCCTTGATGCGGATGTTCAGCGGGATCAGTCCATCGTGGGTGGGCGGCAGGTCCAGCGCGGGAAGGTCGATGGCCACGCCGTCCAGGCCGTCGTGCATGTTCTCCCAGCTGTAGGCCCAGCTGCGGATCAGCGGCTGGTTGGCCGGCGCGTCACCCACCCCGGAAGGAATCAGCACGTGCACGATCGGCTGCGGATGTGCGGGCAGGGTGCCGGCATCCCGGCGGCGGGAACCAGCGCCCTTCGGCAGCGCCATCACCGTGCTGCGTTCGGCGGCCGGGAAACGTCCGTCGATGTAGCGGCGCAATGCGTCCAGGTTGGTGTAGTCGGGCAGCGCCCGGCTGTCGATGATGTAGGTCTGCTTCACCGTGCCTTCCGGCTCGGTGCCCTTGCTCACGTGGTAGGCCCAGATTTCCTGGATCGGTGTTTCCTGCTCGACGTTGCTGAAACGCAGCACGCCGCCGCGCTGCGCGGCAATGTCGTCGACGCTGCGCACCACGCCGCGCGGGCGCCTGACCAGCACGTCGGTGGCATGTCCGGCGTCGGGCCCGTGGGAAAGGGTGCCGAAGGCCGCACCACGGATCTCCACCCGGTTCACCGTTTCGGTGGCCGGCAGGGTCAGGTCCAGGTGCTGGCCGCCTTCCACATAGGTGTTCCAGTCCGGAAGCTGGAAGTAGTCATTGCGGCCGGGCAGGCGCGAGCGGTTGTACACGCCCGGCCAGGTGGTTTCGGCGATGCCATCGGTGGCCTTCCACATCCACGCCTTCAGGTCGCGGGTGTCGGCGAATTCGATCTTGCGGATGCGGGTGCCGCCGGCCGCCAACGCTGGGGGTGCAGCCCCTTCCCAGCCGAAGCGGTGGCGCCAGGCGCGCGTGCCATCGCCGATCGCCACGGCGCTGGCTGGCTCGCGGCCGCGCGCCAGCGTTGCCACCGCCGGCGCATCCAGCATGCGGTCGTAGACCCGGATGTGCTGGAGATCGCTCCCACGCAGGAAGTTGTAGCGACTCTGCACCTGGTACGGTGCCATTACCCGCCCGGCAAGGCCGAGCTGGTCCAGCGCGGCATCGTAATTGCCGGTGGCCTGCGCGCGCGCCACTTCGCGGCCATCGATGAACAGGCGCACGCCGTGGTCCTCATCCCAGGCGAAGGCCAGGTGCAACCACTGGTCGGGACGCGGCAGTGCATCCATGCGGAACGACACGCGTGTGCGTGCCAGGTTGGCATCGGTGACGAAGGCATCGAAGCCGTGCCCGTTCCAGTCGATGCGCAGCCAGGCCATGTCCCAGCTGCTGTGGTCGGCGTAGCCGACGCGGAAGATCACGAACGGCGCTTCACCCACCGCGTAGCGTGAACGCCAGTCGAAGGCCAGCGTGCCGCGCTGGGCCAGGATGTTGCCCGGCGCGTCCCAGGCAAGCACGCCGTCGTCTTCCCATTGGATGGCCTTGCCATGCTGGCCGTCGTCGACCACCGCGACCTTGTCGCGAAAGTTCGCTACGGCCTCACCGTGAGCGGTCACGGCCTGCAGGCCGTGATTGGCATCCACATGGAAGAGCAGGGTGGGGACATCGGCGGCGGCCGTCGCGGGGCCTGCAGCCAGGGCCACTGCCAGCAGCAGGCAGCGGGACACGGTCGTGCGGTGCGGCATGGAGACATTTCCTTTCAACGGGCGACGGCCGGCGGCGGGCCGCCGGACCGTAGCAAGGCCACGCCGCAGCGGCACCTTGCGGCGCAGCAGCGGTCATGGCGAACCGCGGCGCGTATCGGTACGCGCCGCCGGCGTTGCTCAGAACTTGTAGCGCACGCCCAGCAGGAACTGGCGGCCGGTTTCGGTGTACTGGAGTGGCAGGCGGCCGGTGGCGGGCGAGTACACCCATTCATCCGAGGCTTCGTTGGTCAGGTTGATGCCTTCCAGGCTCAGTTCCAGCTGGTCGCTGATCTTGTAGCGGATGGACGCATCAATGACCGTGGTGCCGGTCATGCCGTGGTAGCCGTCCAGGTTGAAGCCGGTTTCCTGACCGGGCACCTGGGTGAGGTAGTCATCGCGGTTGGTGGCGGAGACGCGGCCAGCGAAGGTCTCGCCTTCGTAGAACAGCGTTGCGTTCCATGACGATTTGGACAGGCCCAGCAGATCGTTCTTCATCACCGGCTGGCCAGCCGAGTTGATGTACTGGATCTTCGATTCGACCCAGGTGTAGTTCAGCTGCACGCCCAGGTTCGACCACTTGCCCGGCAGGAAAGTGAAGGGCTGGGTGTAGTTCGCCTCGGCGCCGTACAGCTCACCGCCGGGGGTATTGACTGGCCGGGTGAAGGTGAAGTCGTCGGTGGGCGAGGCGCCGGTACCGGTCAGCAGTTCGGCAGGCAGGCCGCTGTCGGTGTACGGGCGGTTCTCGCGCAGGGTCTGGACCGAGGTCTCGATGTCCTTGTAGAACAGGCCCAGGCCCGCCATCGCGCCTTCGGCGAAGTACCACTCGAAGCCCAGGTCGACATTGGTGGCGCGCGTCGGGTCCAGGTTGGGATTGCCGCTGGAGATGGTGCGCGCACCACCGGCCACGGCCACGGTTGCACCTGGCGTCAGGCTGCCCAGGCCCGGGCGGGTCATGACCTTGGCCGCACCCAGGCGGATCAGGAAATCGGGCGTGACCTCGGCCACCAGGTTGAACGAGGGCAGGGTGTCATCGTAGGTGCGGGTGGCGGTGGTGGAGGTGGTACCACTGGCCAGCGTCGACAGCCCGGTGGAGGTCTGCCTGGTGCGCACGTAGCGCACGCCGAAGTTGCCCGACAGCGGCAGCGAGCCGATTTCGGTGCTGAACTCGCCCATCAGGTAGGCACCACGGTCCTTCTCTTCCACGCTGCGCACGTTGTTGGCGCGCGGCGCGACGGCATAGATGCCGCTGTTGCTGTAGATGTCGAACTGGTCGGCGATTGCATCCAGGTTCGGCACCACCCAGTTGGATGGATTGCCATTGATGCCCTTCAGGCCGGCCTGGTTGATCATGTCCACGGGCACGATCCTGCTGCCGCTGGCGAAGGTCGGCACGGCCAGTTCGCTGGCACGGCGCAGTTCGGTGGTCTTGAACGTGTAGTCCTTGGCAAGCACGCCGCCCTTCAGGCGGAAGCCGGGGCTGATGTTCCAGTTGAAGTCGATCTGGCCGGTATCGAAGTCGTTGTCCACGTACTGCGGGCGCAGGCGGATTTCCGCCAGTTCCCAACCGTTGGGGTCGGTCGGGTCGATGCCGTAGTTTAGGATCGGGAAGCGGCTGTTGCCACGGTAGTCGTAGCTGTAGCCCTTGACGTCGTACTTGTCCATGATGACGGTGGTCTGCACTGGATTCTCGTGCCTGGAGCGCGAGATGCCCAGCTTACCGGACACGGTGAAGTCGTCGCCGAAACGGTGCTGGCCGTTCAGGCTGATCTGCTTGAACTCGGTGCTCCACTCGTCGTGGCGGTTCTCGGTACGGATGTCGACGTTGTCGAATTCACCGTACAGCAGCGCGCCGTTGCGGATCTCGCCGTTCCTGACGATGGTACTCGGCTTGCCGACCAGGCGCGGGGTGCTGCTGCTGCCACGGCTGAAGGAAATCGCTTCGATGTACTGCTCGTCGCGGGTGGCATCGATCTTCGAGTACAGCATGTCCAGCGATACTTCACTGGCATCGCTGGGCTTCCACTGCAGCGAGCCGGTCACGCCCAGGCGCTTCTGCTCGTGTTCCATCTGCACGTAGCGCGGGAAGCGCGGGTGGAATACATCAGCGGCGCGTGCGGCGGCGAACGGCGATGACGCAGCGAAATTGCCATTGCTCGGGCCGTTGGCCCAGCGGCCAGTGTTGGAGCCTTCCTCCAGTGCCTGGCGCTCGGAGTAGGCCACCGACAGGAGAGCGCCGAAGGTACCATCGGCGAAGGTGTTGGAGACCAGCGCGGCCAGCCGCGGGTCGGCCTTTTCGGCCATCTGGTTGTAGCCGGCCTGGCCGCTTGCGGCGAAGGTGAAGCCGTCGTAGTCGAACGGGCGCGCGGTGCGCAGGTCGACAGTGGCACCCAGCGAGCCTTCCTCGACGTCGGCCGAGGCGGTCTTGCGCACCACCAGCTGCGAGAACAGGTCCGAGGCAAACACGTTGAAGTCGAAACCGCGGCCGCGGTTGGTACCACCGCTCTGGTCACCGGCGCCGACGGTGGTCAGCGCTTCCATCCCATTGATGCGCACGCGGGTGAAATCCGGGCCCAGGCCGCGCACCGAGATGTTGCGGCCTTCGCCGGCTTCGCGCGTGATCACCACGCCCGGAATGCGCTGCAGCGATTCAGCCAGATTGAGGTCGGGAAACTTGCCGATGTCTTCGGCGACGATGGCATCGACCACACCGGCCTCGCCGCGCTTGATGTCCAGCGCCTTTTCGACACTGGCGCGATAGCCTGTGACGTTCACCGTGTCCAGGTCGGTAGCGGTCTGCTGCTGGGCGGCCGCGCTGGTGGACAGGGCGAGTCCCACCCCCAGGGCCAGCAAGGTAACCGGTGTCTTTTTTCCATGGATCCGAGATTGCATGCCTTTCCCCTCTCCCAAAGGTCTGGTATCGCAGCTGCGCGGCGAAATGACACCGCTAGTCAAAACCGACGTTAGCAGCACCACCGGGATCGGGCATCTTGCACCGCAACAGATTTGCAATGTCTCCAAGACGCTTGCAGGACAAAGGTTTCGACATATCGCCCAAGCGCTCTCAAGGCGTCTTCGGTCTAGAATGACACCGCTAGCCAATCGCCACGCCCCTCGCGTGGTCCACTTACACGCCATGCAGTGTCCCATGCTGGTGGCACGCGTGAAGGAGCTGAGATGGGTCGTATCGTGTGTTTTGGAGAGTTGTTGCTGCGCCTGGGTGCCCCCGGCAACGAACTGCTGCTGCAGTCGCCGCAACTCCAGGTCCATGTGGGAGGGGCCGAAGCCAACGTGGGTGTCTCGCTGTCCCGGCTTGGACATCAGGTGGCCATGGTCAGCACCGTGGCCGGCAATGCGCTGGGGGCGCATGTACTGGGTGAACTGCGGCGGCACGGCGTGGATACGCGCGGTGTGCGCGAGGACGCCGAGGGCCGCATGGGCCTGTACTTCCTCACCACCGGCGCGGTACAGCGCGCGAGCGAAGTGGTCTACGACCGCGCGGATTCGGCGTTCGCGTGCAGCACTGCAGCCGACTACGACTGGCCAGCGCTGCTGCAGGACGCGCAGTGGCTGCACGTCTCCGGGGTCAGCCCGGCGTTGGGCCCGCACGTGGCGGCGGCCACGCTGGCGGCGGCGCGCGCGGCAAGACAGGCCGGTGTCCGCGTCTCCTTCGACGGCAATTTCCGGCCCCGCCTCTGGCAGCGCTGGGGAGGCGATGCGCAGGCGGTATTGCGCGAACTGTTCGCGCAGGCCGACATCGTGTTCGCCGACTACCGCGACATGGAGGTCGTACTGGGCACCCGCTTCACCCAGCCGGACCTGATGGAGCGGATCGACGCGGCCGCTGCCGCCGCGTTCGGTGCCTTTCCGCAACTGCAGTGGATGGCCTGCACGCAGCGGCAGGTGCTGAGCGTGGACCACCATGTGCTGGGCGCTGTGTTGCTGGGTTGCGACGGAACCCGCGCACAGGCCCCACTGCGTCATCTGCAGGGCATCGTCGACCGCATCGGTGGCGGTGATGCCTTCGCGGCCGGCATCCTGCATGGCATCCTGTCCGGCCTTGATGCCGACGCCACCGTGCGGTTCGGCCTGGCCGCCGGGGCGCTGAAGCACTCCATCCCCGGCGATTTCAATCCTGTCAGCGAAGCTGACGTGCTGGCCCTGATGGGCGAGGAGCGATTCGATGTCCGCCGCTGATCCGCGCGTACGCGCGGTCCTGAAACTGGCACCGGTGATTCCGGTGTACACCCCCGAAAACGTGAATGACGCGGTCGAAGTGGCCCAGGCCCTGTTCCGCGGCGGCCTGCCGGTGATCGAAGTGACCCTGCGCACGCCGCAGGCGCTGGACGCGATCACAGCCATGGTCGAGGCCGTACCGGACGCGGTGATCGGTGCCGGCACCGTGCTTACCCCGGCACAGATGCAGGCGGCGAAGCAGGCCGGAGCGCGTTTCGCGGTGTCCCCCGGCGCCACGCCGGCACTGTACGCGGCCGCGCACGATGCCGACCTGCCGTACCTGCCCGGTGCGGCCACGGCCTCGGACCTGATCCTGGGCCTGGAGCACGGCCAAGACACGTTCAAGTTCTTTCCCGCCGTGCAGGCCGGCGGTGCCGCGCTGCTGGCGGCCTGGCACGGTCCATTCGCCGACGTGCGCTTCTGCCCGACCGGTGGCATCAGCGCGCAGACCGCGCCGCAGTTCCTGCACCTGCCCAACGTGCTGTGCGTGGGTGGCTCGTGGTTGACCACGCCGGCACTGCTGCAGACCCGCGACTGGGAGGCCATCGAGCGCCTCGCCCGCGAGGCCTCGGTGCTGGCCAGCTGAACCCGGCGCACGGATCTTCAAAGGTTTGATCGTGATCAAAGCGCCGGCCTCGTGCCGGCGTCATTCTGTGGGCAAGCGCACTACGGAGATCCGAACATGAATTCCACCATGAAGGCCGCTGTCGTGCGTGAGTTCGGCAAGCCACTGGTCATCGAGGAAGTCTCGGTACCACGCCCGGGGGCGGGCGAGGTACTGGTCAGGATCGAGGCCTGTGGTGTCTGCCACACCGACCTGCACGCCGCCGAGGGCGACTGGCCGGTCAAACCGAACCCGCCGTTCATCCCCGGTCACGAGGGCGTGGGGCACGTCGTGGCCGTGGGTGGCGGGGTCGGGCACGTCAGGGAAGGCGACAGGGTCGGCATCCCCTGGTTGTACTCGGCGTGTGGCCATTGCGAACACTGCCTGGGGGGCTGGGAAACGCTGTGCGAAACGCAGCGCAACACCGGTTACTCGGTCAACGGCGGCTTCGCCGAGTACGCACTGGCCGATGCCAACTATGTCGGCCTGCTTCCAAAGGACGTGGGCTTCGTGGAGATCGCGCCGGTGCTGTGCGCCGGCGTGACCGTCTACAAGGGCCTGAAGGTCACCGACACCAGGCCCGGTGACTGGGTGGCGATCTCCGGCATCGGTGGCCTGGGCCACATGGCCGTGCAGTACGCCCGCGCAATGGGCCTGAACGTGGCGGCGGTGGACGTGGATGACAACAAGCTGGCGCTGGCGCGGCAGCTCGGCGCGCAGGTCACCGTCAACGCGCGTACCACCGACCCGGCCGCCTTCCTGAAGAGGGAGATCGGTGGCGCACACGGTGCACTGGTCACCGCGGTGTCGCCGAAGGCGTTCGAGCAGGCACTGGGCATGGTCCGCCGCGGCGGCACTGTCTCGCTCAATGGCCTGCCGCCCGGCAACTTCCCGCTGGATATCTTCGGCATGGTGCTCAACGGCATCACCGTGCGCGGCTCGATCGTCGGCACCCGCCTGGACCTGCAGGAATCGCTGCAGTTCGCTGCCGAGGGCAAGGTCGCCGCCACCGTCAGCACCGATCGCCTGGAAAACATCAACGACGTGTTCGCACGCATGCACGCGGGCACCATCGAAGGCCGCGTCGTACTGGACTTCGCCGCCTGACCCTCCGTGCATGGCCGCCGCCGCTCCGTCCCCCTCTCCCACGGACGCGGCGGCCATGCCGATTCATCGCCAGCGGGCACTCGCGCGGCCGTACAATGCGTGCATGCCCGGCGTGCTCAAGATCCTGTTCCTGTCCATCGTTGCCCTGCTCGGCGGCGTACTTTCACTTGCGCTGGTGAGCAGCGTCGCCAGCTGGCTGCCGCCGCTGGTGGGCATGCCGCCGGACAACAACAGCGCGCAGCTGGGCTGGGACCTGTCCTTCAGCGTGCTCGGTGGCATCGCGGGTATCGCCTTTGCCACCTACTACGCGCCCTGCTGGCCGCGTTCGCACGGCTTCTCGATCTGGTCGCTGGTCGCGCTGGGCTGTGGCTACGCGATGTGGACGGCGGGTGCGGATTTCCCGCTCTGGTTCGTCATTTCGCTGCTGGCGTCGCTGCCGCTGCAATTGCTGGCCGGCTGGTGGTTTGGCCGTCGTCCCTCGCGCGATGCAAGGTGATGCCGCCCCTGTAGAGCCGAGCCTGTGCTCGGCTTTCATGCACATTTACACAGGCAGCCGAGCATAGGCTCGGCTCTACAGGTCCATCCGCGGCAGCGTCTGCTTCAACGCATCGATGCCCTGCCACGGATCCGCTTTCAGCCGCTTCGCGCGCGCCAGCGCCTTGGCCATCGAAAACGCATCCGCCGCACCGACGCGTGCCAGTTCCTCCCAGCGCAGCGGTACCGCCACACCGGCACTTTCACGCGCACGCAGCGACCACGAGCACACGCTGGTGGCGCCCCGCGTATTGCGCAGCCAGTCGATGAAGATGACGCCGCCACGCTTGGCCTTGCTCATGGTCGCCACGTAGTGGTCCGGCGCGCGCTCCGCCATCGCCCGGGCAAATGCCTCGCAGAACACCCTGGCCTGTTCCCAGTCGGCCCTGGGCTTCAGCGGCACCACAACGTGCACGCCCTTGCCACCGGACAACCGCACGAAGCTCTTCAGGCCGGCCTCCTGCAGGCGGTCACGGACGTCACGCGCAGCGGCCTTCACCTGTGCCCAGCTGACGCCTTCTCCAGGGTCAAGATCGAACACCAGCCGATCCGGATGCTCGGGGTCGGCGACGGTTGCACCCCAGGGATGCAACTCCAGGGTGTTCATCTGCACCAGCTGCAGCAGGCCCCGTGCGTCGTCGATGTAAACGTAATCCTCGCGCCCGCTCTTCTGCTGCAGCGGCACCGCATGTACCGCATCGCCCAGGCCGGCACCATGGTGCTTCTGGAAGAAGCAGGCCTTGCCGACGCCGTCCGGGCAGCGCAGTAGTGACAGCGGACGCGCGCTGATTTCCGGCAGGATCCAGCGCGCCATGCGCTGGTAGTAGTCGGCCACGGCGCCCTTGGTCAGCTTCTGCTTTGGAAAAACCACCCGCTCCGGATGAGTAATCTGGACCTCGCCTCCAGCTTCGGTATCTGCGATGTTCATTCCAAGGTCCTCCTTCGGCGTGTCGCTGCGCAGCCGCTTGAAACCAGCCTGGCGCAGGTAGGCCGCCGCGTCGGATCACCCTGCGCGGGCGTGTCGTCAGGCGCCGGCGTCTGCCCTGCGCCGCCGCCAGGTCGGCGCTTTCGCCGGTACTGCTCCAGCGACATGCTCAACCTGCCTTGCGGCGTGCAGCGGTCTTCTTTGCAGCTTTCTTCGCAGCCTTCTTGGCTGCCTTCTTTACCGTGGATTTGGTGGCTGCTTTCCGCGTTGCCGTCTTTTTCGCTGGCGTGCGCTTGTTGGCATCCAGGCTCTTCTGCAGCAGCGCCATGAAATCGACCACATTGGTGCTGGCGTCCTCGCGCGGTGCAGGCTCATCGTCGACCCGCGTGGTACCCCCCTTGGACTTGATGCGCTTGTTCAACACCTGCTGCAGGCGCTCGCGGAATTCATCGTGATACTGCGACGGATCCCAGTCGCCGGCCATCGACTCGATCAGCTGTTCGGCCATCGCCGTTTCCTTGCTGGTGATGCGGTAGTCGGACAGCTTGCCGGTGGGCAGCTTGTACTCCTCCGGATCCACCAGTTCCTGTGGATAGCGCAGGATCATCAGCACCAGTGCGTCCTCATGCGGCATCACCGCGCACAGGTACTCGCGTGTGCGCACGACCACCCGCGCGATACCGACCTTGCCGGTGCTGCGCAGGGTCTCGCGCAGCAGCACATAGCCTTTCTCGGCCTTCTTGCCGGGCACCAGCAAATACGGTTTCTCGTAGTAGCGCGGATCGATCTGCGATGCATCCACGAACGATTCCACTTCTACGGCCTCGTGGCTTTCTGGTGCCGCCGAACGGATATCGCCTTCCTCCAGCACGACATAGCTGCCCTTGTCGTACTCGTAGGCCTTGACGATGTCCTTCCAGGGAACTTCCTCGCCCGTATCGGCGTTGACCCGCTCAAAGCGGATCGGCTTGCGATCGCGGGAGTCGAGCATGCGGAACTGCAGATCGACCTTGCGCTCTCCGGACATCAGTGACACCGGCACATTGAGCAGGCCGAACGAGAGCGTGCCAGTCCAGATCGGGCGGGCCATGGGCGTACCTTTGGCGGGGCAGGGTGCCCAGCGTGGGCCGGAGGGCGTAAACCAACCGTGTCCGTGCCGTGCACGTCAGGTGGCGCGACCACTTGGCTGTAGAGCCGAGCCCGCGCTCGGCTGCTTCAAGTGCCCGCCACTACTGCAGCAACGGCCTCACCGCCGCCGCCGGGATATGGTCCAGCGCGCGCCAGGCGTCCTCCACGACCGGGCGTGCCTGCGACCAGCCCAGCCGCGACTGCCCGCGCATCTGTTCCCAATGCTCGGCCAGTTCCTCGCAGGTATCGGCAGCATCACCGCGTGGCCAATCCGCGGCATGGGTCGTCAGCGCGAAGGCATATACCGGGCACAGATCGCGCCAGTTGCGGTGGCTTTGGCCACGCCTCTCCTCGTAGTCGCTGATCATGTACTGCAGGTAGTCCTGCGCCACCGCCTGCGGATCTTCCTGGCGGCGCGTGCGGCGCTGGGCAGTGCGCTGGCCGAGTGGATCGAGCAGGGCGTTGAACACGGACGGTGCGGGTCGTTCAAGACGGGGCATGGCCGGCTCCTGCAGCGGGGGCGGGTGGGCAGGAATACGCGCGGTGCCGTTACCGGGGGGTGAGCGAGATGTTCATGACGCCAGGTTCGCAACGGCTTTACCTGCGGGGCGGTGTAGTGGAATCCCCCCAAGGGCAGGTACCAGACCATGAGCCGAGAGACCTCGCGAGACCCGCTGCGGGAGAACCACCCGCCCATTCCCGGCGAGCAGCGCGGCAAGCGCGATGCCGACAACGCCGACTACCGCGGCACCGGCGCGCCGTTCTTCGATGCCGAGCACGACCACCTGCCGGTGAAGCACGAGGCTGAACAGGCGGCCCAGGACCGCAAGGATGGCGGTGACCGCCACCGTGGTGGCCAGGAGAGCCCGCTCAAGCGCCGCGAGCGCAAGCAGCGCGCCAGCGACAACCAGGACGAGGCGCTGGAGGAGACGTTCCCGGCCAGCGACCCGACCTCGCCGTTCGTGCCGGCCAAGGCCCCCGACTGACCGGTAGTGCCGGCCGCTGGCCGGCAACGTCTGGGCTGCCCTACACAAAGCGATGCCGGCCAGCGGCCGGCACTACCAACTCAGCGCCACGACCACTGCAGGCCGACGTTGGCTCGCCGTCCCGGTCCCGGCTCATAGAAGCGCCCGTTGCCGTCATTGACGATCACCGAGCCGATGTAGGCCTGGTCCAGCACGTTCTCCAGCCGGGCGAAGGCGCGCAGCTCACCGCCCGGCAGCGTCCATCGACGGCCGGCTTCCAGGTGCAGCAGGGCGTAGCCCGGCGCGCGCTCGGTCGCCACGTCATTTACCACGGTATCGCTGCTGGCCGAGGCCTCCAGCGCCCACTGCCACTCAGCCGGGCTCCACTGCAGGCGTGCGAAGGCCTGTTGGCGGGGCACGCCGGACAGGCGGCTGCCTGCGGCGACCAAGGTGTTCGAGGTCAGGTAGGGCGAGCGCACCTGAGCCTGCAGCCAGGTCCATGCCAGCTGCAGTTCCAGCTGTTCGCCCAGCGGCTGCCGGTACTGCAGTTCCATGCCCTGGCGGCGGGTGCGGCCGATGTTGCGATAGGTGCTGCGCCCGCCGATATTGCTGGCAACTGCCAGCTCATCGTTGGTATCTGCGCGGAATACGCTGACATCGAGCTGGGCTCCGCCTTGCGCGTGCCACTTGCTTCCAATCTCCAGATTGCGGCTGCGGGCGGCCGCCAGATCCAGCGCCAATCCCGCCTGGCCGTCGGCGCGATAGCCCAGTTCGTTGAAGGTAGGCGTTTCGAAGCCACGTCCCACCGCCGCGTGCAGCCGCCACTGCGGGCTCGCTTCGAAGCTGATCCCGGCCGCCGGCGTGGTCGCCTGGTAGCGCCGGTGACCACTGTCATCCGGGTTGCGGGCGGTGATGTAGCGATCGTCCGAGTTGAAACGCACGGTGCTGTGGCGCAGGCCGGCCAGCAACGACCAGCGCGGGCTCCATTGCCACCAGGCCTGGGCGAACTGGTCCACGTTCTGCACGACGTCGATCTGGTCACGACGCAGCCGTCCACGCACGCCCAGGGCGCTGCCGAGGAAGTTCTCATGGCCGGTGCGATGCTGGCGCTGGCGGTCGGCGCTGAGCCCGGCCACCAGGTCCAGCGGCCGGCCGGCAAGGTCACCCTGCCAGCCCCAGCGCGCGTCCAACCCGCCGTAGCCGCCCTCCAGATCGATCACCCCACCGGCATGCAGGGGGTTGGCCTGGGCGGTCGGTGGGATCGGCAGGTATTGGCGTACCGCGCGCTGGCCGGCATAGCCCATCAGCTGCCAGCGCTGCGGCCCGGTTTCACGTGTCCAGCGCAGGCCGGCCTGCTGCTGGCGCACCGATTTGCGGGTGTTGTACTGGTGCGCGACTGCCGTGGCCTGGCGCGGGTCAGCCGCCACCTGGGCACGGGTCAGGCCCAGCGGGTCCTGCGCATCCGGTGCATCAAGCGCATTGAGCAACAGCTCCAGCCGCCCGCCGCCCAGCTCGCCCCCGATGCGCGCGTTGAGCGATTCACGGCGTGCCTGGCTGTGATCGCGCCAGCCATCGGTGCGGAAGTGATTGGCGGCGATGTTGTAGTCCAGTACTTGGCCGGCCCCCTTCAGCTGTGCACCGACGCTCAGCGTGTTGTCGGCACCGGCGCTGAGCCGCAACCGCCACGGGTCGCCGGCCTGGCCCTGTTCGCTCCAGACCTGCAGCACGCCACCGGAGGAATTGCCGTAGAGCGCGGAAAACGGCCCACGCAGCACCTCGATGCGTTCGGCACCAAGCAGGCTGGCATGTGACAGCTGGCCTTGGCCATCGGGCATGGTTGCAGGGACCCCGTCGATCAACACCCGTACCCCGCGCACCCCGAAGGTCGAACGCGCGCCGAAGCCACGGATCGACAGCTGGGTGTCCTGGGCGAAGTTCTGCCGGTCGCGCGCCAGCAGACCGGGTACCCCAGCCAGCGCTTCGGACAGCTGCGCGCCGGTGCCAGCGCGGCTGGCATCGATCCAGACCGTGTCCTGGCTGGCCGGCAGCGCGAACGGGTCGATGCCCGGCACCCGTGCAGCCTGTACCTGCACCGCCGGCAGGGCGGTGGGCGCAGGCGCGGCCATCACCGCCCAGGGCGACAGCAGCAGGGCGGAAAGCGGCAGGCTACGGCGGCGTGCGGCAGTTTTCATGATTCAGGTTGATGGGTCGGGCGGCAACGCACGCCATGGTACGGGGCCGTGGATGACGATGGCGGCGGCCAGCCCCCGGCAGGCTTTGTTACGATGGGCTGTTTCCGGCCGAAACGCCGCAGACCGCGTAGCGCACTTCCTCCCCCTTTCCGTCTACCGAACGAGTACCGCCGTGTCCTTCTTTGCAAACGTGGAACTGGTCCCAGGTGACCCGATCCTGGGCCTGACCGAGGCGTACAACGCCGACAGCCGCCCGACCAAGGTCAACCTGGGTGTGGGCATCTACTACGACGAGAGCGGCCGCATTCCGCTGCTGCGCGCCGTCAAGCAGATCGAGCAGCAGCTCGCCGCTGAAGCCAAACCGCGCGGCTACCTGCCGATCGACGGCCTGCCGGCGTACACGCAGGCCACGCGTGAGCTGGTGTTCGGCAAGGATTCGCCGCTGCTGGCCGCTGGCCGCGTGACCACCGCGCAGACCGTTGGTGGCAGCGGTGCGCTGCGCGTCGGCGCCGACGTGCTGAAGAAGCTGCTGCCGCACGCCACCGTTGCGCTGAGCAACCCGAGCTGGGAAAACCACCGCGCCGTGTTCAGCGCGGCCGGCTTCGAGGTGCTGGATTACACCTACTTCGATCCGACCACCCACGGCGTCAACTTCGACGGCCTGCTGGCGGACCTGGGCAAGCTGGAAGCCGGCACCGTGGTGCTGCTGCACGCCTGCTGCCACAACCCCACCGGTGCCGACCTCACGGTCACCCAGTGGAAGCAGGTCGCACAGCTGCTGAAGGACAAGCAGCTGTTCCCCTTCATCGACATGGCCTACCAGGGCTTCGACAAGGGCATCGAGCAGGACGGCGCCGCGGTGCGCATCATCGCCGAAGCCGGCATCGACAGCTTCATCGTCGCCAACTCGTACTCCAAGTCGTTCTCGCTGTATGGCGAGCGCGTGGGTGCGCTGTCGATGGTGGCGCCGACCGCCGCTGACGCCAAGGCGGTGCAGTCGCAGGTCAAGCGCGTGATCCGCACCATCTACTCCAGCCCATCCACCCACGGTGCTGCGCTGGTGGCCGGCGTGCTGACCCACCCGGAACTGCGCGCGATGTGGGAGCAGGAGCTGACCGAGATGCGCGAGCGCATCCATGCCCTGCGCCAGGGCCTGGTCGAGAAGCTGGCCGCTGCAGGTGCCCCGCAGTTCGGCTTCATCAACGAGCAGGCCGGCATGTTCTCCTACTCCGGCTTGAGCCGTGAGCAGGTCGAGCGCCTGCGCGACGAGTTCGGCATCTACGCCGTCGGCACCGGTCGCATCTGCGTGGCCGCGCTGAACCAGAACAACCTGGAATACGTCGCCAAGGCGGTGGCCACCGTCGCCAAGGGCTGAAGCAACGCTCCAGTAGCTTGAGGACAAAGGCGCCGACAGGCGCCTTTGTTTTTTGCTCCTGCTCTTGCCTTTGCCATCCCCACCGCGCTCGCGGCGAACCCTGACGCTCGCGGGAGGGGGAGG
Source organism: Stenotrophomonas sp. YJH_SMC_37 (assembly GCF_059370035.1). Lineage (NCBI taxonomy): Bacteria > Pseudomonadati > Pseudomonadota > Gammaproteobacteria > Lysobacterales > Lysobacteraceae > Stenotrophomonas > Stenotrophomonas sp. YJH_SMC_37. The sequence goes on along the minus strand of NZ_JCAFTG010000012.1, from coordinate 83,547 downwards.
CGATGCAGGACCGTTGGCGCCATGGATGGCGCCATCGAGCTTACAGGGACGTACTTGCAGCGTGTCCTGCATCGCCTTCCCCTCCCGCGAGCCTCGACAAAAGGAAGGCGCCACGAGCGCAACGCATCTGGAAACGATTACGCCTTCCCGCGCTCACGCACGCGCCCGCCAGACCAGCGACAATAGGCGTTTTCCCGCTGCCGAGACCTGCCCGCCCATGTCCCGTACTTCGTTGACCCGCTTCCTGATCCAGGAACAGCACGCCGGCCGCATCAATGCCGACCTGCGCCAGCTGATCGCCGTGGTGGCCCGCGCCTGCACCAGCATCTCCATCGCCGTCAGCAAGGGCGCCCTCGGTGGCGTGCTCGGCGATGCCGGTACCGGCAACGTGCAGGGTGAAGCGCAGAAGAAGCTGGACGTCATCAGCAACGAGATCCTGCTTGAAGCCAACGCCTGGGGTGGCCACCTCGCCGCCTGCGCCTCGGAGGAAATGGACCACAGCCAGCCGGTGCCGGACATCTATCCGCGCGGTGATTTCCTGCTGCTGTTCGATCCCCTCGATGGCAGCTCCAACATCGACGTCAACGTCTCCGTCGGCACCATCTTCTCGGTGCTGCGTTGCCCGACCAATGTCGAACTGCCGGGCGATGACGCCTTCCTGCAGCCGGGCAGCAAGCAGATCGCCGCCGGCTACTGCATCTACGGGCCCAGCACCCAGCTGGTGCTGACCGTCGGCCATGGCACCCACGCCTTCACTCTGGACCGCGAGAAGGGCGAGTTCGTGCTGACCACCGAGAACATGCAGATTCCGGCGGCCACCCAGGAATTCGCCATCAACATGTCCAACCAGCGTCACTGGGAAGCGCCGATGCAGGCCTACGTCAGCGACCTGCTGGCGGGCAAGGAAGGCGCGCGCGGCAAGAACTTCAACATGCGCTGGATCGCCAGCATGGTGGCCGACGTGCATCGCATCCTGACCCGCGGCGGCATCTTCATCTACCCGTGGGACAAGAAGGATCCGTCCAAGGCCGGCAAGCTGAGGCTGATGTACGAAGCCAACCCGATGGGCCTGCTGGTCGAACAGGCCGGCGGCGCCGCCTGGACCGGCCGCGAACGCATCCTCGACATCCAGCCCGACCAGCTGCACCAGCGCGTGCCGGTGTTCCTGGGTTCGCGCGAGGAAGTGGCCGAAGCCGTGCGCTACCACCACGCGCACGACGACGCGCAGGGCTGACGGCCTATCGCCTGACAGCGGACATGGCAGAACGATGACATGACCGTGAGGTGACACCGAGGGCGGCAAACGGCACCATCAAGCCGTTGCCGCCTAAGGAATGCACGCATGCACGAGCAGGGCCCGGTCGATTTCATCGAAGTCATCCACAATGCGGTCCCCAGCGAGGTCTGCGCGGCGATCGTCGAGCGCATGCGCGCTGCACAGGGCCTGCGGCCAGGTGCGGTAGGCAGTGGTGTGTTCCCGGAACTCAAGCACAGCAAGGATCTGCGCATCAGCGGACTTGATGGCTGGCAGGATGTGGACCATCAGCTGCAGCATGCGGTGTTCAATGGCCTGCTGACTTATCTACGCCGTTATCCACAGGCGTTGATTGCGCCGCTGATGTTGCAGGTCCAGGACAGCAACGGCCAACCGCGACGCCTGTCTGCCGAGGACTTCCCCGACATGCCTCCACAACAACTGGCGGATCTTGCGCGCACCTGCCTGCGCCCCGGCGCCATCAACCTGCAGTGGTATGCGGCGGGCGAGGGCGGGTACCCCTACTGGCACTGCGAGCTGTACCCGAAGGATGTGCAGGCCGAGACCCTGCATCGGCACGTGTTGTGGACGCTGTACCTCAACGACGAGTTCGAAGAGGGCGAAACCGAGTTCCTGTTCCAGGAGCGGAAGATCGCACCACGCACCGGTAGCCTGCTGATTGCGCCGACGGCGTTCACCCACACCCATCGTGGCAACCGGCCACAGGGTGGGGACAAGTTCATCGCGACGAGTTGGATCCTGTTCCAGAGCGCGCAGAAGTTGTTTGGGGGAGGGTGAGGGCATCGCGCCCCTCCCGATTGAGGCCGGTATCCAGGCAAGTTCGTTATGCCGTCGGTGGATTACCGGGCCTCAGGAGAGCAGTAGTAGTCGCCGCCCCTGTCCGAGTCCCAGTAGGTTCCTCCATAGAGCTTCACCGTACTGCCCCTTGTCGTCAGCTCTACCGAGCGCGCCAGGCGATCCTCGCAGAAGACCATCAATCTGTAATCGCGCTGCCGTTTGTCTTTCTGCAGTCGCCACCGCTTCTCTGCGGCTTGTTTGATGAAGAAAGCGGCGATCTGCTCTGGATCAGATTCGAGCTCGGCGTCGAAGACGGCCCCCAGGAACGTGACCTTCGGTAAGAACGTAACGTTCGTGGGATGGACCCCTGAAGGGAGTTCAAAGGTATCGGTGGCAGCGCGCAGTTCTGCTTCTGTAGGCTTTCCGGTCCAATCGCCACGTCCGATGGATCCAAACATTGAAAGATAAGTACCGCTTGTCAGGGCCACAATGACAGTGCACAGGAGCAGATGGCGCAACGGTACCTTTTTCAAGGCCCATTCCCCGACTGTCGTTGTTCGTCGCAACTTGAATCCCGCAAGGCTTCAGTCGTCTTTGCCCCGTGCACCGGATCATGGATGCTCGACGGAGCGAGGGGCTTGCGAGGACGACGGCGATACAGGATCCCTCCCGCTGCCCCACCAAATACGGCCATGCCGAGGCCGACCAGCTCTTCGCTGCCTAGCGGATCCGCTGACAGCAATTTGGCCGCTGTCAGTAGAAGAAAGTTCAATGGGAGCATCCACAGGAACGCGATGCCCAGCCAGTAGATGATCTTCATTTCATGCGCTCATGGATCCGGAAGCATCGACTTGAACCAGTAGGCGGATATGGTTCGCATCCATGATGCTGAACGCTCCTCTTGTGGACGCTGTACCTCAACGACGACATTGACGAAGGCGAGACCGAGTTCCTGTTCCAGGGGCGGAAGATCGTACTTCGCATCGGCAGTTTGTTGATCGCCCCGATCGCGTTCACCCACGCCCATCGTGGCAACCGGCCGCAGGGCGACGACAAGTTCATCGCCACCAGCTGGATCCTGTTCCAGAGTGCGCAGAAGTTGTCTGGGGGATAGGGGGGGCTAACCCAAGTATTTCGTGGGTCCAAAGAACAGTCAGAAATCGTCGTTGCTATGTTGCCAGGCACTGACCTTCTCGACGCAGATTTCGAGTTGAAAGTTGAACTGAAGATAGAAGAGTGGCCTTCAGTCCGATCAAGATAGCCATGGCAAGGTACAGAGACAATTGACCAGTGATCTCTTGTTTACGATGCGCGCTATCGGTCGCCTTTCGTCCGTTGCGCTGAACGGTAGCCCAGCGCAACGGGCTGCGCGAAAGGTCCATCCGGCGACTGGGTGACTCACGATCTCCAGCTCAATACTAGGACTTCGGCTTCCTCCATGGTCTGATCAAGGTCTTGTACATAACCCAGGCGATCCAACCACAGATCAATCCGATCCCAGCAACTATGATCTCCTCCTCCTCGAAGGGGGATCCATTTATCCCTTGGTACACGACGAAAGCTACTGCTCTCAATGACAGCAAAGAAAATATAACTACAGGTGCCCAAAGTAGAATCTTCATCATTCTCTCACTTGCAATCGCACGGATCGGTGCCGGACGACTGGCTATCTACCATCTCTTTCCCGGCTTTTGCGGCGTCATAGGCTCCTTGCAGAGTCGCTTTACCTCGCATGACGCTCCTCAGACCTTTGAATCCACCGCGAATGGTCGTCCAGTCAGAGATGATTCTCCCCGCCTTAGCTCCGTGGTATCCCAGAAGAGCTCCACCAACCTCTTGTAACGCAGGGTCACGCTTCTTTCCGTCAAAGGCACCCCAGACACCAGCTGCGCCATCATACATGGTTGCCCACCCAAGACCTCCGGCCAACGCGCCTGCAGCCATTGCTTCTTCTGACCCAAATCCGGCACCTATGATTGCAGTGGCGGCACCACCGGCGAGTTCAACTCTTCCGATATGGAAGTCAGCAATTCCAATAGCAAGGTCAAGGTAGTTGATTCCACAGAGTCCATAAGGATCCGTGAAGGAAATGGGGTTTCCGCCTACATATGCATAGGTATTGGTTCCCCCTGCCAATCCAATCGGATCACTCTGCACATACCGGCCAATGCTCGCGTCATAGTCGCGGAAGCCGTTGTACCAGAGGCCGCTTTCCACATCGTAGTACTGGCCCGGGAAGCCAATGTTCAACCCGCCAATCTCATCCTTCTGGACACTGCGCCCATAGGCGTAGTTGTACGCCTTCCAGACGGTCTGCTGGCTCGGGCTGGTGACGAACTCCGGGCGTCCAAGATGATCGGTATGCACATAATTGTGCTGCCCGCTGCGAGCCAAACCCACCAGTTCACCTTCGAACCAGAAATAGTTGGTCCACACGCCATTGTTCAGCTCGGTCATAAGCTGGTTTTGGCCAACGTAGAAGTAGCGACTGTTGGTGTTCTGGTTGATCTTTGCAACGCGCTGCCCCTGCGCATTGAGCACGTAATCAGTCGCAGTGCCACCGATGTTGCTGCGGCTCATGCGATTGAATGCATTGTACTCATAGGTGCTGATCCGGCTGCCTGCGGTCTCGCTGATACGATTTCCCAATGCGTCGTACTGGTACTGACGGCTGCCGTCCTGGTTGGTGTAGTTCAGCACCCGGTTGCTCCCCGGGTCGATGCTGTATTGGGTCAGCTGATTGCCTGCCTGATAGCGGTCGTGATTGCCGCCGGCATCGTAGGAAAGATTGTTGATGACACCGAAGCGGGTCAGCTTGGTCATACGACTCAACGCGTCGTAGCCGATCAACTGGGTCATGTTCGGGTCGACAGCGTCGACAATGGCGGTGATTTCGCCATCGCCGCTGTACTGATAGTCCCAATAGCTGACCTTGCTGCCATTGGGTCCCCAGACCGACATTGCGGTCAGCCGCCCCTCCTGATCATGGTTGTAGCCCCGGGCAAGCCCGTTGCCATAGGCCAGCCACTCATGCGCTCCCGTGACCTTCCAGTTGGCCTGGGAGATGATTGAGCGTTGAGTCCCGTCGACCGTCGCCATCAACGCACTTGGTTTTCCTTGGGAGCCATATGTGTAGGTCGCCTTGTCACCGTTGGGATAGGTGATCTGGCTCAGGCGATTGATGCCGTCGTATCCATAGGTGGTGCTGTAGTCCGTCTTCTGACCAGACAGATCGGTGAAGTCGCGCCGTATCTGCAGCTGTCCGTTCGGTGTATAGGCAAAATGGGTGGCGGTTCCGGGCCCTGAAGTGCCGCACAGCTGACCTTTACCGTTGCCGCACCAATCGTAGCTATAACCCATCGTTCGGCCTTCTGCGCTCGCAGAAGTCATTCGTCCCAGGCCGTCATAGCCGAAGGAGACGACACTACCATCGGCCCGCGTCGTCGAAGTCCGCAGGCCCGTAGCGTCGTATTGATGCTGAGTCGTTCCCGTATCTGGACTCACCTGCTTCCACATCTGGCCGAAGCCATCGAACTCATAGGTGGTGACCAGATTGCGCGGATCGCTCACTCGGATCGGACGATCTGCATGATCGTACGCAATCTGCGTCGTCCCTCCAGCAGCATCGATTGATTGAATCAAGCGACCGCGTGCGTCGTAGCTCATCCGGGTAACCCGATTCTGCGAATCGGTGACCTGGGTGACGCGTCCCTCCGCGTCATAGGCATAACGCACGTTCTGTACGCCGTTTCCGCGCTCGACAATCACGCGGCCCAGCTCGTCGTACTCATATGTATTGACGGAGACAACAGCGTTCAGCCCGATCAGGGCAAGCGTCAGTGCTGACATATGGACAGTCCTTTGTTACCGAGGCCGTTCGCAGGTGACGCGACCACAGCTTCCCATGTTGTTCTCAACAGACAATGTCGTCCTCCCCTCCATGCCCCACGCAGCACCGCCAGAGGCCATCTGCGCCTTGTAGATGAAGCTGACGTTGCCATTCCCGGTGTTCTTCGGACCAACGCTCTTGGTAAAGGTTGCAACCGCCCCGGGCGGCACCGGTCCAGCTAGGCCCATGCTTTCATTGAGCTGAAGAATTCCGAATGCGAGATAGGTGTCGCCAGGATTCCACACGACGTTCCCGGTATTACGGAACTGGAACGTCAGCTCCGATGAGCCACCATTGAATATCTGGCGGGGTGATGCCGAAGCGCTGACGAGTTCTGCATTGCGCACCACTGCGGGGACCGTGAACGTACCCGAGCGATTGATGGTCAGGTTCGGACCGCCAACAGGCGAGATTCCGTGCACGTATAGTGCTTTTCCCCCGTGATTCGATCGTACGTTGCCGTCAAGAGGAATCTTGAACCAATAGGCATTTCCACGTGCCTGGCACGCGTTGGCGACGTTTCCGTCGGTCGCCATGTTGGCGCGTCCCGAAGCTACGAATGTGCCGCCGCCAGCTGCCCCGCCGGCATAGACGTGTACGTCGATCGAGGCATCCACGCCAACTGAGCAGGCCCAGCCTTCAATGAAGAAGTTCCAGTTGCCGTCCTGGGTCACGCCGCCGATGTCACCAACGATGTTTGCCGTTGGAATCGCAAACACGCCTGAGTTCGCGAGCGGTCGGTCCTGGCCGCGGCCCTGCGGAGATTGGCCGTAGACGGAGAACTTGCGGCCGCCGAACTGCTGCCTCTGGGCTAGCGATATCGGCAACTGATACCTATAGGCACTCCCTGATGCTTGGCAAGCCGCTGCAACTCCTGGCTCGCTGGCAAGGTTTGCTTGTGTGCTACCCAGGTAGACGTTGCCGTCGGCGTAACCGTCCACCTGGATTGACCCAGCCGAGCCAGTGGAACAGGCCCAGCCACGCACGAACCAGTTCCACTGCGCATCATGAGTGATTTCGTCAATCACGCCGCTCACCATCGAATCCATCGGATAGTCGGTTTGTGAAACCTCAGTGCGCGTGCGATTGGAAGCGTTGTTGTAGCTATGACGGGTCCACGCCCACTTGCCGTCCCCCATTGAACGGACTTCCTGCGTCAGGCGGCGCCCTGCATCGTAGCCGTAGCGGACTGTCACGCCATCAGGCTGGGTAAGCGAGGCGATGTCACCTGCAGCGGTGTAGCCAATGGCGGTCGTCGCCCAGCCAGTTCCCGAACTGGTTCTGTCGGACACAACGCGGCCACGGCCGTCATACGTCAACTCTCGCACACCACCGTTCGCGTTGACGATGCGCCCCGGCAGCCCCAGTCCGTTGTAGTTGGAATAGCTGATCGTATGACCAAGCGCGTTGGTGACACTGGTCAGATCGCCCTGACTATTAAAGACGGAGGTGACGTCATCCTGCGCAAGAGGGCCGTCGACCTTGACCGAGGCCTTCAGACCATTGGCATGATAGGTATAGGTTGTGCGGGTGACCCGCGTCTGGCTTAGCACCCCACGTGCCGTCAGATTGCGCTCGGTTACGCTGGCCACGTTTCCGCGATCGTCATAGGTGTAGGCGACTTCGAGATCCCCCACCACTGTCGTCTTGAGCAGTCGGTTACGCGCGGTATCCCACTCCTGCAACGTCGTACGTTCGGCCGAGCTGCCGACCGCTTCCACCCGCTTCAGCAAGTAGCCCTGTGCGCTGTAGTCGAAGTTGGTCAGATTGTCCTGGAAATCATGGACCAGATCAGGGTACCCATTGGCGTCGTAGCTCTGCTCCTTGTAGCTGGCAGGGCAGTTCGGCGACGGATCACCCTTGGTCGACACCATCTTTCCGTCCTTGAACGTGTAGGTGGTGCTGCGGCCAAGAGGGTTGATCACGGTGACATCGATATCGACGGGCCGCGTAAGGCTCGGCGCAGCGGCGGCGGTCATACCGAGTGCGCTCTCCATCGGCAGCGAGCCAACAGGCAGTGAGCGCGGCTGATAGCAGATGCGTGTGCCTCCGGTGCGCTGTTCGCACCATCCACGCTCCTCATCGGCGCGGAGACCCCCGGGTCGAGTCGGAGCGGGGGGCGGCAGCACCGGTTCGGTGCTGCGTACGGCGTAACTGAAGCGGAACCGTTCAATGCCACCATTGTGCTCTGTGCTGATGGCGCGGCGCTCCGCGTCGTACGCAAACGTGGAATAGCGCACGCCATTAAAAGACTTGCCAGTCAGGGCACCCGGGAAGCGGGCATCTTCGTAGTGGTAACTGATCGTCGTTGCAGGTGTGCCAGGCAGCGTCGTGCTGGCGAGCCGCCCACGTCCGTTCCCGAACACATTGGGGGTATAGGTGTAGCGATAGATGTTGCCGGCCGGATCGGTCACCTGGCTGACCTGTCCGTTGGCCCAGCCAAAGCTGACGCTGCGTCCAGAGGAGTGCGTCACCTTCTGCAAGTAACGGTCAGCATAGGAGAACGTCCAGCTCACGCCCTGCTCATTGCTGAGTCGGGTGATATAGCCCTCGGCGTTGTAGGTCTCCGTACCGTTGTTTTCGTTTCGAAGCGTAAACGTGCCATTGCCGTTCGCAGACAGGTACGCGATGGGCTGGGCCTTGTCCTCATACCAGCGACCGCTGGCCGGATCCTTGAGGTACTTGATGCGACGACCGTCGGGCCGTTGCACCCACGCCAGCTGATTTGCATCGGTGAATGCGAGCGAATAGTCGAAGTTGCTCAGCCAGTGATTGCCGAACAGCCCGGTCGCGCTCCAGTAGTGATTGTAGTTGCGCTGCAGGAACAGGCCCATTTCGCCCTGGCTGGCGAAATCAAGTTCTGGTTCGACCTTGTTGCCGCTGTAGAGAACGACAGGATTACCCTTGCGGCCGTTGCAATCCTTCTCTTTGTCATCGGTCGGCTGCTCCTTCGCGGTTTCGGTCGGAATTGCACCGCCGCCGCCATTGTCCATTTGAGACTCGGACAGGTGGACACCACTGCCGCCGCCAAATCCAAAACCACCTACACCGCTACCTCCAGCAGGGCGTTTGGCGGTGACCTGAACGGTTTCGAGAGTGTTTGCCGCGGTTGCCAATGCCATCGGCAGGCAAAGCAGCGGCAGAAGAAGAAGACGGGACTGCAGGGTGTTCCGCGTTGCAACGTGCGTCATGCGCTTGCCTAGCTCCTCATCCGAGACCGACTCATTCAGTCATCGGGAATTCATGTTTGTAACGAGTCTATGACAGCACGCTGTAACGGTGCAATGGAGGCACCTAATGTTTTTCGTGCATTGCCCATCAATGAGCTGGGTACAGCACAGCGCGACGAATCGCTGATGCATTCGCCAGCAGACGTACACGCCTCAGAAGAGCGAACCCTGCGGCGAATCCTTCTTCGGCGGCAACGGCTTCACGAACCGGCTGCAATCCAGCTTCGGCCAATGGCTGTTCTGCGCATTGAAACCCAGACGCTTGCGCGCCAGCTTGAAGCGGTTGCTCAATAGCTCCGCATACACGCCCTGGCCGCGCATGCGTGTGCCGAACTGGCTGTCGTAGTCCTTGCCGCCGCGCAGCTGCTGGATGGTGCTCATCACATGCGCGGCGCGATCGGGATGGTGCGTATCGAGCCAGTCCCGGAACAGCGGCGCCACTTCCAGCGGCAGGCGCAGCAGCACGTAGCCGGCAGTGCTCGCACCTGCATCGTGTGCGGCCTCCAGCACGGCTTCCAGCTCGCTGTCGTTGATCCACGGAATTACCGGCGCCACCATCACCCCGACCGGAATGCCCGCTTCATGCAGGCGCTTCATCGCGCGCAGTCGTGCATGCGGTGCCGATGCGCGCGGTTCCAGCTTTGCGGAAAGATGCGGGTCCAGCGAAGTCACCGAGAAATGCACGCTGACCAGGTTCTCCGCGGCCAACGGTGCAAGCAGATCGATATCGCGCTCGACCAGCGCGTTCTTGGTGATCAGCGAGAACGGATGCTTGGTTTCCAGCATCACCTCGATCAGCTGGCGGGTGAGTTTGAACTTGCGTTCGATCGGCTGGTACGCGTCGGTGTTGATGCCCAGGGCGATCGGCTGCGGCACGTAGCCCGGTTTCGACAGTTCCTTGCGCAGCAACTGCGGCGCATTGGTCTTGGCGAACAGCTTGGTTTCGAAGTCCAGGCCCGGCGACAGGTTCAGATAGGCGTGCGAGGGGCGCGCGAAGCAGTAGGAACATCCATGCTCGCAACCGCGATACGGATTCACCGACTGGCTGAATCCCACGTCCGGCGAGGTGTTGCGGGTGATGATGCTACGCGCGGTCTCGGCACGCACCTCGGTGCGGAGACGCGGGGCAAGGAACTCCTCGCTCTCGTCCACCGCCCAGCCATCGTCCACCGCCTCGCTGACGGTGCTTTCAAAGCGCCCGGCAAGGTGGGACGTGGAACCTCGGCCCTTGATCGCAATACCCATTGCGGCAGCGTACGTCGTGGCCGTCTCAATGGCTGCGACGGCCGCCTGAAGGGTTCAGGGCGGTGCTGAGCCGAGCATGGGCTCGGCTCTACAGTTGATACGGGTACCTTGTAGAGCCGAGCCCATGCTCGGCTGCATCCATCGGTCAGAGCAGCGCCAGGTAGCCGCGCACCGTAGCATCCAGCCCGTCATACAGCGCCTCGCCGATCAGCGCATGGCCGATCGACACCTCCAGCACGTCCGGCACGTGGGCCAGGAAATCGCGCAGGTTGTCCTGCGACAGGTCGTGGCCGGCGTTGACGCCCAAGCCTACCGCCTGCGCCCGCCGCGCCGCAGTGGCGAACAGTTCCAGCATCGCCGCAGCGTCGCCAGCCGCGTGCGCTTCGGCGTAGGGGCCGGTATACAGCTCGACACGATCTGCACCGACTTCGGCCGCCTGCTCCAGCAGTGGGTTGCCAGCATCGACGAACAGGCTGACCCGGCAGCCCATCGCCTTCAGTTCGGCCACCAGTGGTCGCAGCCGCTCGGCATCCCGCTCGAAGTCGAAGCCATGGTCGGAGGTGATCTGTCCATCGCCATCCGGCACCAGCGTCGCCTGCGCCGGGCGGGTCTGCGCGCACAGCGGCAGCAGGCCTGGGTAGCCCTCGCGCGGCGGCGCGAATGGATTGCCTTCGATGTTGAATTCCACTCCACGCGCACGGGTCAACGTGGACAGCGCCAACACGTCCTCGGCGGTGATGTGGCGGCGGTCCGGCCGCGGGTGCACGGTGATGCCATGTGCACCGGCATCCAGGCAGGCCTGGGCGGCACGCACCACGTCCGGTTCGGCGCCGCCGCGCGAATTGCGCAGGACGGCGATCTTGTTGACGTTGACGCTGAGCTGGGTCATGGAACGGAACTACTTGGAAAGAGGGGACGGATCGTGGTCGTTGGCGTCGACATTGCGGCGGGCCTGGGCCTGCTCGCGCAGGCGGCGCAGCTCCTCGGCATCGACAAGGGTGGCAGGGTCCCGCTGAAGGTCGCCGAAGCGGGCCACGTAGCGTCCGCGTACCCAGGCCAGCAGGAAGGCGAGGGCGGCCAGCAGGCACAGGCTCATCAGCCCGGCGCTGGGAGTCTTCAGGGCGAAGGCGAAACAGCCCAGCGCCAGCAGCAGGTACAACCAGTACATAGTCGGGCTCCCCGGGTGATCGGCGCAGTGTAGCGCTGCGTCAGAGCAGCGGCGAGGCCAGCCGGGCGAAGGCTTCCGGCAGGCGGTGCAGCCACAGCGAGCGGCCGGCCTGGTCGTGCACCCGCGTGGAACGGTCGAATTCGCCCTGCAGCAGTTCGGCCAGGGCGGCGACGCGGTCACGGTCGCTGATCATCATCGACAGCTCGAAGTTCAGGCGGAAGCTGCGGTGGTCGAAGTTGGCGCTGCCGACGATGCAGACATCGTCGTCGGCGATGAAAGCCTTGGTATGCAGCATGCGCGGGCCGTACTCGTAGATCTTCACCCCTGCGTGCAACAGTTCATCGAAGTAGGAGCGGGCGGCCTGGGTCACGAACCAGGAATCGCTCATCTTCGGTACCAGCAAGCGCACATCCAGGCCGCCGAGTGCAGCCGAGGTCAACGCCATCCGCGCCGCTTCACCCGGCACGAAATACGGTGTGACCAGCCACACGCGCTCGTGCGCTTCCTGGATCGCCGCCACATGCAGGCGATGGATCGTTTCCCAGCCCGAGTCCGGGCCGGAGACCAGCACCTGGGCGTTGATCGCACCGTCACCGCGCAGCGGCATGTCGGCTGGCCACAGGCGGGCGATGTCCATGCGCGAGGGATCCTGCCCGCTGGCGTAGAGCCAGTCCTCGGCAAATACCAGCTGCAGGCTGCGCACTACATGGCCGCGGATGCGCATGTGCAGGTCGCGGTAGGCATCCGCCCTGCGGCTTTCATCCTCGTCGTCGGTGATGTTGATGCCACCGGTGAACGCCAGCCGGCCGTCGACGATCACCAGCTTGCGATGGGTACGCAGGTTCAACCAGGGGCGCTTGAACGGCTTCAGCAGCTGCCGTGGGTGGAACCAGATCGCTTCACCACCGGCGTCGAGCAGCGGCTGCAGGAAGCGGCGGGGCAGGGCGGAAGAGCCCACGGCGTCGAGCAGCAGGCGAACCTGCACGCCGGCCTGTGCGCGTTCCACCAGCGCGTCACGCAGGGCGGTGCCAGCATGGTCCGGGTTGAAGATGTAGTACTCCAGATGCACGTGGTCGCGTGCCTGTGCGACGGCCTCAAGCAGCGCCGCGTAGGTCGCCGCGCCGTCCACCAGCCATGTCACTTCGGTGGCGCTGCTCGGCGCAAGCCCGGTCGTGGCCTGGGCGATCTTGGCCAGCTCGGTGCAGTCGGCGTCGGGTGGGCAGACGTCGCTGTAGTGCTCCATGCCCGAGCGCGCGCGGCCACGGCGCAGACGCTGCCGCTTCACCTTCTGCGGGCCCAGCAGGTAGTAGATGAACAAGCCGAGGTAGGGCAGCAGCGCCAACGACAGGATCCAGCTCAGCGTGGCGACCGGCTCACGCTTCTGCAGCATGATCCAGCCGGTCAGCGCGAGCAGGTACAGCAGGTAGGCCACCGCCAGGATCGAGCCAAGGTGGGCGATGCCGTCGAGCCAATGACGCAGGGAGTCGAAGAGGGCGAGCATCCGCCGATCATAGCGGTCCAGGCCGGCAGGCATAGAAAAAAACGCCCCTGTCTCCAGGGGCGTCTGCAGTCGCGTCATGACTGTTGTGTTGCGGTGTAGCGATTACTGCTGCACAAAACCGATCTTCTTCATCTGAGCGTTCTTCGCAGCGGCCAGAACCTTGGCCATCACGTCGTACTCGGAATCCGGGCTGGCGTCGATGCGCAGTTCCGGCTGGTTGGTCGGGTCACGCTGGACCTCCTGCTCCATCCGCTGCTGCAGCTCACTGGTGTTGATCGGGCTGTTGTTCCACGAGACCTGGTTGCTGGCGTCGATCTTCAGTTCGATCGGCGGCGGCGGTTCGACCAGCTGCGGCGGTGGGTTGAGCACGCGCTGCGGCAGGTCCACGGCGATCGGGTACGTCATGATCGGCGCGGTCACGATGAAGATGATCAGCAGAACCAGCATCACGTCCACGAGGGGCGTGACGTTGATGTCTGCCATGGGGCCCTTGCCACCACCACTACTGAATGCCATGGCTTATTGCCCCTTTTCTTTGGTCGCGACGAAGCCGACGTCAAGCATGCCCTGCTCCTGCGCGACCTTGGTCAGGTCGTTGATGACACGCATCTTGGTGGTGCGGTCACCACGCAGGTTCAGCGGCGGCTGCGGGGTCTGCTGGGCGGCGGTCGCCAAGCGCGACTCGAGAGTCTGCTTGTTGATTTCTTCGTCGTTCCAGTAGATCGAGCCGTCTTCCTTGACTGCCAGGGTGATCGGTCCGGAACGCTTTTCAGCGTCTTCCGGCTTCTGGATCAGGTTGGCTTCCGGCAGATCCACCTTGACCTTGTGGGACATCAGGGGCGCCGTGATGATGAAGATGATCAGCAGCACCAGCATCACGTCCACGAGGGGCGTAACGTTGATGTCGGCCATGGGGCCGCCGCTGTTACCACTACTGAAAGCCATAACGGGCTCCGTCTAGATCTTGGTGACTACTTACGTTCGTCGCTGGGTGACGCGCGCCGCAATCAGCGGACGCGCGAGCCGGTGGCGAAGAAGTCGTGCAGGTCGTGCGCGAAGGTATCGAACTTGCTGATGGTCGCGCTGTTGATCTTGCTGAAGAAGTTGAAGGCGAACACGGCCGGGATCGCGACGAACAGACCGATCGCGGTCATGATCAGCGCTTCACCCACCGGGCCGGCAACGGCGTCGATCGAAGCGGAGCCGGTGGCACCGATCTTGATCAGCGCGCCGTAGATGCCCCACACGGTACCCAGCAGACCGACGAACGGAGCGGTTGCACCGACGGTGGCCAGCAGGGTCATGCCCGACTGCAGCTTGTTGCTTTCGCGGGTCACGGCCTGACGCAGGGCGCGGTCGACGAACTCCGAACGGCTCAGGTTCTCACCCACGCCGCCGGTGGCGCCGCCTTCAGCGCGCTGGTGGTGGGCAGCTGCCTGGGCAGCGTCCAGGGCGATCTTCGAGAACGGCTCGGAAGCCGGCTGTTCTTCCATCGCACGGATGGCGTCCTGCGCGTTCGGGGTGTCCCAGAACAGGCTGACGACGCGATCGGCGGCGCTCTTCAGGCGGGTAGCACGGAAGATGTTGATGACGGTCCAGTACCAGGACATGGCCGACATGACGACCAGGGTCAGCAGCACGACCCAGGAAACCGCGAAATCACCCGGCTTGGTGGTCATTTCGTGGATCAGGTGCTCGAAGCCCATCTGCGACAGGGCGTTGGACGGATTGCCCCCGGCAGCAGCGGCGATGAAAATTTCCTGCAGCATGACGCTTACCTTTGTTGTGTGTGGTGATAAAGGGTGTAGCTAAGCTAAACAATCGAACCGGGAGCGGGGGTGGCCGGCGGCCACCCGGGCGCATCAGTTCAGCGCAAAGTTGACCGGAACGCGAACGCGACCTGCCGTCTTCTTACCGCCTGCTTCAGCGGCGTTGAAGCGCCACTTGCGAGCCGCTTCCATCGCAGCACGGTCCAGGTCGCGGTTACGGCTGGACTTTTCCACCGTGACATTGGTGACGTTGCCGCTGGCATCGACATCAATGATCAGGATCACTTCGCCCTGGATACCCGCGCGGAATGCTGCCGGCGGGTAGCGCGGCGGATTCATGGCCTTCGACGAGATGTCCACGCTGGCCTCGATCGAGGTCGGCGGTGCCGGCGGTGCCGGCGGCGACGGCGGGGTGACGATGTCGTTCGGGCGCGGTTCCGGCACGTCCACGACCGGCGCCTGCGGCGGCGGCGGGACCGGCGACGGCTTCGGCGGCGACAGATTCTTCACCGGCGGCGGTGGAGTATCCGTCGGCGGCGGCGGCGGCGGCGGCGGGGGCGGCGGCGGCGGTGCGTCGACGATGGTCACCATGACGTTGCGCTCCTTCTCCGCAACGGCCTTGGGAGCCACGGCGGGAATGAGGAGCATCATGAAGGCGGCCAGATGCAGGGCAATTACAAACGCGATGCCGACGATGCGAGGCCAGCTCAGCCCCTTGTCATCGGGTTGTTCGTACCGGTGAACGACTAGTTGTTCCGTCATGCGCCAAGAGCTCAATAGTGGGGCCGGGATGCCGGGGGCGGAATCCCTGATCAGCGGTGCATGACACCGCAGGAACCTCCAAGCTTATACCAATCCTGAGCGCCTGCGCATCAACTGTGCAGGCATTCAGGCGTTATTCCTACTTACTTCAGGTTGATGATTTTCTTGGCATCAGCCTGGTTCTTCACACCCTTCGCCAGCGCCTGCTGGGCGGCCTGCTTGGCCTCCGGGATACGACCTTCGGCATGCAGGACGCGTGCCAGGTTCAGGTAGGTCTCACCGTCCTTGGACAGCGGGGCAGCCTTCTGCCACGCATCGATCGCCTGCGGCACCTGGTCGGAGTAGTAGTAGGACTGGGCCAGCGCCAGGTAGACCTGGTAATCCGGCTTCAGGATGCCCTTCTGCAACCCTTCGTTGATGACCGCGATGACGTCCTTTTCCTTGTGTTCGGTGTTGGCATAGATCGAGTACAGCTGCTTGTACTCGCGCTCTTCGGTGAGCTGGCCGCTGCTGCGCAGCTTGTCCATCACCGCGGCGGCCTTTTCCATCTGGTCGGCCTGCATGTACATGCTGGCCAGATTCAGCTGGGCCTTCTTGTCGTTCGGGTTCTTGGCGGCCAGAGCCTCGGCTTCCTTCACCGCTTCGCCGGACTGGCCGGCTTCGGCGAGGGCCGCCATCAGCAGCTGGTTCCAGTTGTCCTTCGGTTCGGTGGCACCGGCGATGGCCTGCTTCAGCACCGGGATCGCTTCCTGGTAGCGCTCCAGCTGGTACAGCGCCTGGCCCTTGGCGATCAGCTCTTCCGGCTTGGTCGACTTGCTCTCGGCGAAGTACTTGTCCAGGGTCGCCAGGCCTTCGGCGGTCTGGTCTTCCTGCAGCTGCAACTGGCCCAGCATCAGCATGGACTGGAAGTGGCCGTTGTTGTCCAGGCCGTTGAACTGCAGGACCTGCTTCAGGTAGGCAATGGCAGCCGGGGTATCGTCGGTCTGGTAGGCAGCCTGCGACGCCAGCTGCGCGGCCAGCGACTTGTCATACTCGTTCGCGGCGCTGTCAGCCAGGATCGCGTCGGCCTGCGTGCGCGTCTCCGGGAACTTTTCCTTGTTGTAGCTGTCAATCATTTTCTGAAGCTTGCTGCCCAGCTTGGCCGATGCCTTGACGGTCGGCTCCTGGCGGGTCGCGTTGGGGTACAGCGCTTCGGCCTTGGCCTGCTTGCCGCCGCGGTTGCCACGCTCGGAGGAACGCGAGGATTGCGCGAAGGCATCAGTGACCACGGCGCCGGTCAGGGCGGTCGCGACGAGGACGGAAAGCACAGCTTTGTGGTTACGGAAAATCATCGTTCACCTCGATCGAACCGCCGGATAGCGGCAAAGTCGGACTGTCAGAAAAATCTGAGCCGCCAAACGTATCAGAAACAGATGGCGTGAGAAATCGTTTTATGTGCTGCAATACAGCATAGAACTGCGCACTCATCCGCACTTTGGCCGCAGCCCGGCGGCCTGCGCCTGCTGGTAGACCGGCGTCAGCCCCGGCGCATCGCGCCGCAGTTCCTGGATGCGGTTGGCCGGATCAGGGTGGGTGGACAGCCACTGCGGGCTGCGGCCACCACTGGCAGCCATCATGTTCTGCCACAAATCGACCGCCTGCGCCGGGTTGAAGCCGGCCTGGGCCATCAGTCGCTGGCCGATTACGTCGGCCTCACTCTCCTGGGTGCGCGAGCCGGGCAGCAGGAAGGCCGCCTGCGCGCCCATTCCGCCAAGCTGGTTGACCGTGCTGGCGGCACCTTCACCGTACGCCGCACCGGCCAACGCACCGAGCACGGCCAGTCCGGTCTGTGCGCCCATCTGGCGGGTGATGCGCTCTTCGTGGTGACGGGCAATGACATGCCCGATTTCATGGCCGATTACGGCAGCCAGCTGATCCTGGTTCTTGGCGACGGTGAAGATGCCGGTGTTCACGCCAACCTTGCCACCGGGCAGGGCAAAGGCGTTGGGCTCCTTGTCGACGAACACGGCCGTCTCCCACCGTACGCCACGGTATTGAGGCGGCAGCTGCGCGACCAGAGCGTTGACCACGCACTGCACATAACCGTTCTGGCGGCCGTCGGTGCTGATCTTTTCCTTCTGCTTGGTTTCGGCGAACGCCTGTGCGCCGAGCTGGTCCAGCTGTGCCTGCGACACACCGCCCACCATCTGCCGGCGGCCGGTAGGGGAGGTCGTGGTCGCGCAGGCGCTGACCAGGGTGGTGATGACAAGGGCCAGCAGCAGTTGTTTCATGGGTCCACCCCCGTGTTCATATGCGCAGTGTGTAGCGTAGCGGCTTAATCTTTCGTCAAGCGGACACGGCGTTACGTTGCCCCGAAAAACACAAGCGCGGCAAGCGCCACGCCGTTGTTCAGGGCGTGCGCGGTGATCGCGGCCCAGAGCGTGCCGGTGCGCTGGTACAACCAGCAGAACGCGGCGCCCATGCCGCCATAGACCAGCCACAGCTGTGCGATTTCGGCCGGGCCGTTTGCACTGGTGCCAGGGATTTCATGGATCAGGGCGAAAGCAAGGCTGCTCAGTACAACACCCAGCCACGGGCGCCCCGCCTTCCACAGGCGTCCAAACAGCACGCGGCGGAACAGCAGTTCCTCGTAGGCCGGTGCCAGTACCACCGCGAACAGCATCAGGAACAACGGGAAGCGCGCGATCGCGCTCTGCATCAGCGCCAGGTTGGTGGGGACCGGTTCGATGCCGAACTGCTTGGCCAGGAAGGCGATACCGTTGCTGCCCAGCACGATCAGGGTCGCCACCAGCAGGGTCCAGCCCCAGGTGGAGGGGCGGCGCAGTGCCTGGCGCGACGCATGACGTTCGGCGGCGTTGGCCGGCCGTCGCCAGAAGTACAGCAGCAGCGCGGCGCCGCCGGTGGCAAACAGCGCCATGAGAATCTGCGCAAGTGCGCCGGGCTGGCCCAATGACGCCGCCACCGAACTGGCGTCGGGTGCGCCAGCGCCGGCCTGCGCGGTCGCGTAACCGACCACCACGCCACGGTACAGGCCCCACAGCACGCCGCTGATCAGGCTCAGGCCGAACAACGTGACAGCGGCGATGCCCAGGTCGATGAAGAACCCCGCCAACGGCGAAACCGCACGCGGCGCGACAGAAGACGGCGGAACCGGGGGCGGAGCGGAAACCGGGGCGGATGCGGACATCAGGTACCTGCGTTCAAGAGTCGAAAGCCGGCGCGCCTCCCCGCGCGCCGGCCGTGTCCGGATTGTGTCAGATATCCAGGTTTGCGACCTTCAGCGCATTGTCTTCGATGAAGTCGCGACGCGGTTCGACGACATCGCCCATCAGCGTGCTGAAGATCTGGTCGGCAGCGACAGCGTCTTCGATGCGCACCTGCAGCAGTCGGCGGGTCTCCGGATTCACCGTGGTGTCCCACAGCTGCTCCGGATTCATTTCACCCAGGCCCTTGAATCGCTGGATCTGGCGGCCGCGCTTGGCCTCCTCGAGCAGCCAGTTCTGTGCCTTGGCAAAGCTGTCCACTTCGATCGACTTGGCGCCGCGGGAAATGGTGGCGCCTTCGCGGATCAGGCCGTGCAGCAGCTTCGAGGCCTGATGGATCGCGCGCAGTTCGCCGCTTTCAAACGCCGACATCGGCAGCACCTGGACGTGCTGTTCGCCCATGTGGCGACGGGTCACCAGCACAGCGGCCGGGCGCTCGTCGTTGGCTTCCTGCAGTTCCAGCGTAAAACGCGGGCTGCCCAGGCTGCCCTGGTTGAGCCGCTTGGCAAGTGCATCCAGCCCTTCGCCTTCACCCGCACTGCGCAGGCTCTCCAGGTCCATCGGCACGAAATCGACCAGCGCTTCAAGCAGGTTGCGGTCGTAACGATGTGCGTTGCGCTCGATCGAATCCAGCGCGGCCGCGTAGGCCAGAAGCAGCTTCTCCAGCGCAAGGCCTTCGATGCCCGGTTCGCCGGTGGCCGGCACCAGCGTGGCGTTTTCCACCGCGCTGCTGGCCAGGTAGCTGTCCAGCGCCGGGTCGTCCTTCAGGTACAGCTCCTGCTTGCCCTGCTTGATCTTGTACAGCGGCGGCAGGCCGATGTAGACGTAACCGCGCTCGATCAGTTCCGGCATCTGACGGTAGAAGAACGTCAGCAGCAGGGTGCGGATGTGAGCGCCGTCGACGTCGGCGTCGGTCATGATGATGATCTTGTGGTAACGCAGCTTGTCCGGGTTGTACTCGTCGCGGCCGATGCCGGTGCCCAGCGCGGTGATCAGCGTACCGACCTGGTCGGAGGACAGCATGCGGTCGAAACGCGCGCGTTCCACGTTGAGGATCTTGCCGCGCAGCGGCAGCACTGCCTGGTTCTTGCGGTTGCGGCCCTGCTTGGCCGAACCACCTGCCGAGTCACCCTCGACGATGAACAGTTCGGACAGCGCCGGATCCTTTTCCTGGCAGTCGGCCAGCTTGCCCGGCAGGCCGGCGATATCCAGCGCGCCCTTGCGGCGGGTCAGGTCGCGGGCCTTGCGCGCGGCTTCACGCGCGCGCGCGGCGTCGACGATCTTGCCGGCGATCGCCTTGGCTTCGTTGGGGTTTTCCTGCAGGAACTCTTCCAGGCGCGCACCAAAGGCGTTTTCCACCGCCGGACGCACATCGGAACTGACCAGTTTTTCCTTGGTCTGGCTGGAGAAGCTCGGGTCCGGCACCTTCACCGACAGCACCGCGATCATGCCTTCGCGCATGTCGTCGCCGGTCAGGTTGATCTTGGCCTGCTTGGCGATGCCGTTCTGCTCGATGTAGTTGTTGAGCACGCGGGTCAACGCACCGCGGAAACCGGCCAGGTGGGTACCGCCGTCCTTCTGCGGAATGTTGTTGGTGAAGCAGTACATCGTCTCCTGGTAGGAGTCGGTCCACTGCAGCGCCACCTCCACGACGATGCCGTTGTGCTCGCCAGTGACCGAGATGACGTTCGGATGCAGCGGGGTCTTCAGCTGGGCCAGATGCTCCACGAAGCTGCGGATGCCGCCTTCGTAGTGGAAATCATCGCGACGGCCATCACCACGCTCGTCGGCAAGGACGATCTTGACGCCGGAGTTCAGGAACGACAGCTCGCGCAGGCGACGGGCCAGGATGTCGTAGTGGAATTCCACGTTGTCGTGGAAGGCGACGGTCGACGGCCAGAAGCGCACCGTGGTACCGCGCTTGGTGGTGGTTTCCAGCTTGGCCAGCGCGGTCACGGCGGCGCCGTTGCTGAACTCCTGCTGGTAGTGGAAGCCGTTCTGGAACACATCCACCACCAGCTTCTGCGACAGCGCGTTGACCACGCTGACGCCGACGCCGTGCAGGCCGCCGGAAACCTTGTAGCTGTTGTCGTCGAACTTGCCGCCTGCGTGCAGGACCGTCATCACCACTTCGGCAGCGGACACTTCGCGACCAAGCTTGGCGCTCATCTGCTCGTGCTTGCCGGTCGGAATGCCGCGGCCGTTGTCGGACACGGAGACCGAGCCATCGGCGTGGATGGTCACTGCGACGTGGTCGGCGTGGCCGGCCAGCGCCTCGTCGATCGAGTTGTCGACCACCTCGAACACCATGTGGTGCAGACCGGTACCGTCATGCACGTCACCGATGTACATGCCGGGACGCTTGCGGACAGCCTCCAGGCCTTCCAGGGCCGTAATGCTGTTGGCGTCGTAGTTGCCGTTGTTTGCCGGGGTGTTCTGTTCGTCGCTCATTGCGCTTGCCGTAGGCTCCGCAGGTCGGCCACCGCGTGGAGCGGTGTGCCGAGAATGAAAGGATTCCAACCCGAATTATACCAGCCGGGGTCGAGCGGCCCTGGTGTGCCCACTATGGCACAGCCACGATCTGTGCATGTTCCACGTGGAACCGGGCAATATGGGTCAGCTCCTGCAGCGCTGCCGGGGTTTCGGTGGCAGTGACAAAGATCTGTGCCGGTCCGCTGAGCAGGCGCTCCAGTACCCGCGCCTGGTGGGTCCGATCCAGCTCCGAAGCCAGATCGTCGAGGGCAATCACCGGCCACTCGCCGCGCTGCTCTGCGTAGTCCTCGGCCTGTGCCAGCAGGCACGCCAATGCCGTCAGCTTGGCCTGGCCGCGAGAGAGCGCGTCACGACCGGGAATGCTGTGGAAATCCACACTCCAATCGGCCCGGTGCGGCCCGACCGAGGTGTAACCGGCCTGGCGGTCACGTTCCCGTGCCAGAAGCAGGGCATCGGCCAGAGGAAGCTCATGCCGACGCCACCCCGCACTGAGTTCCAGGCCCTGAATGCCGAGCTGCGGCGCCAGGCTGGCAGCCAGCGCCACGGTGCGCTGCTGCAAGCGCTCCAGGTAGTGCTGGCGACGACTGGTCAGAGGCTCTCCGGCCTCCGCGAGCTCATGATCCCAGGTATCGAGCATCCGTGGCGGCCCGCCTTGCTTGAGCAGGGCGTTGCGCTGCTTCAGCGCACGCGAATAGCGGCGCCACAGGGACAGGAAATCAGGTTCCACGTGGAACAAGCCCCAATCGAGGAAACGGCGACGGGGTTCACCGCCTCCACTGACCAGCGCGTGGCTGCCGGGCTCGAACGTCACGACGGCCAGCGCTGCGCATAGATTGCCCAACTGGGCCACGTCCTCACCGTCCAATCGTCCCTTCCAGTCCTGGCCACTGTGGCGCAGGCCGGCCTTCCGGCGGTGCGGCGGGTGGTTCGCGCGTTGTTCGTCCCATTCGACGAAGATTTCCAGGGCTTCCTGGCCCTGGCGCACCAGACCATCGCGTACCCGGCCTCGGAAGCTCCGCCCATACGCCATCAGATGCAGGGCTTCGAGCACGCTGGTCTTGCCGGCACCGTTGTCACCGGTCAGCAGGTTCAATCCCGGCTGGGGCGACAGGTCCACCGCACTGAAGCGACGCAGTTGATGCAAGGCGAGGCGGCGGATCTGCATGGGGCGCGAAAGACCATCCGCACGAGGCGGTAGAGGGGCAGGGAATCCATCAGCTTACTGCATCGGTCAAGCCGGGCGCGGTGGCAGGCCGGTCGAGCCGAAGGTGCAGCTTCTGCACCCATCGATGGACGCGTTCCACGTGGAATGCGGATGACGCGCTCGCACGTTCCGGGCTGCAAAGGCCCGAAATTTCTTCAAATCTGCGCGAGGTTCCAGCGTGCAGGCCCTCGGATTTCGCCGATTTCGCGAGCACTGCAGGGCTACCCGCTGGACACCTCGCGGGTGGCTCCGACGGATGACCCCGCCGATTCCTTCAAATCTGCGATCCGATGCCCTGGAGGGTTCCACAGATTTCAAGAAATTCAGGACGCTCGTTCCACGCTGTCCACAGCAGGGATGTATGACTTATACACAAGGTATGGGCAATCTGTGGATAAAAAAGCCCTTTTGTTAAGCGCTCAAAACTATCCACAGGTTCCCCCCCAGCCCGAGGACCCTCTATACAGGGGGTTTCAGACTCATAAATCCCTTTAAAAACAAATAGATAATACATTTTTCCACGAAATCTGGCTCTACCATCACCACCACGCTTTAGATTTATACCCAGATTTAGAAGCTAGGATTTCCCCAAATTGCCCCCGAGCCGGTCTGTGGACAGTGCAGTTTGCAGAAGCGGAGGACCTCCTCCAGGAAGAGGATCTGCTGCTTCCAGCAGTGAAGATCAGGACAGCGAAGTGGGATATGCGAAGAACTCGCTGCCAGAACCCCAAAAACATGGAGCCCGACGAGCACTGCAAGGCGCCCCCCCAGGGTTCTGGATCCTGAGTTGCTTCGAGCAAGCGAGATCGAGTTGGTCTGGAGCCAAGCAGGGCGCGTCCGGACTTTCTCCGATGTGTTTCGACAATGCTCCACGTGGAACATAAAAAAACGCCCGGGAGGTCCCGGGCGCTTCTGGGTTCCACGTGAAACAGCGTTTCCGTCAGAGACGCAGCGGCATCACCACGTGGCGCGACTTCTCGCTGCTGGACTCACGCACCAGCGCCGAGGAGTTGGAGTCGCGCAGCTGGATGATCACTTCCTCGTCGCGCAGGGCGGAGAGGGCATCCAACAGGTAGTTCACGTTGAAGCCGATGGCCAGATCGCTGACCGTGGTGTCGGCCTCGATCTCTTCCTGGGCTTCTTCCTGTTCCGGATTGTGCGCGCTGATCTTCAGGTTGCCCGGCGAGACTTCCACGCGAATGCCGCGGTACTTCTCGTTGGACAGGATCGCAGCGCGCTGCAGCGAGGCACGCAGGGCTTCGCGGTCCACCTTCACTTCGCGGTCGGCGCCGATCGGGATCACCGCTTCGTAGTCCGGGAAACGGCCATCGATCAGCTTCGAAGTGAAGGTGACATCGTCGCGCTTGACGCGGACGTGGCTACGGCCAACTTCCAGCTCGATCTCGCGATCGCCGCTTTCCAGCAGGCGCTGCAGCTCGGTGACGCCCTTGCGCGGCACGATGATCTGGCGCTTGGAACCGCTGGGCTTGGCCAGGTCGGTTTCGCAAAGGGCCAGGCGATGACCGTCGGTGGCGACGGTGCGCAGCGCATCGCCGCGCAGGTCGAACAGCAGGCCGTTGAGGTAGTAGCGCACGTCCTGCTGGGCCATCGCGAACGCGGTGCGCTCGATCAGCTCCTTCATGGTTGCTTCGCCGATGGCCACGCGCTCGGTGGCTTCCACCTCGTCCACCGACGGGAAGTCATTGGACGGCAGGGTGGCCAGGGTGAAGCGGCTGCGACCGGCCTGCACGGTGATCTTGTCACCGGTCTGCGAGACGGTGATCCGGCTGCCGTCGGGCAGGGCGCGGATGATCTCGAACAGTTTGCGGGCGGGAATGGTGGTTTCGCCGTCCTGGGCATCTTCAACCGCGATCCGCGACACCATCTCCACTTCCAGGTCGGTACCGGTCAGCGACAGCTGGCCGTTCTGCACCTGGACCAGGAAATTGGCCAGAACCGGAAGGGTCTGGCGGCGTTCGACCACGTTGACGACCTGTGCCAACGGCTTGAGAAAGGCTTCGCGCTGCAGTGTGAAACGCATGTGGTTCCGTGCCCCTATGCTTTAAAAAATGTGGAATAAATCAAAAGCTTGGTGGTGCTGGTAGAGACAGAATCGCTGGAAAACAACGCTAAGTCTTTGTAAATAAAAGAGTTTCTGGCCTCGAAACCCTCTGTATTACCGACCCCCAGAGGGTGGGGAAAGCTGTGGATAACTCCAGCGCGATTTCAAACGCCATTTTTATCCACAACGTGTCCCGCGCTTGCTACCGGATTCTGCACCGTTTTGTGCGATGACGCCTCATCGGCATCCGTGCATCATTCGCTCAGCTTCCGGATCAGCTTGTCCCAGTCCTCGCGAAGCTTGCCGTCGGTTTCCATCAGGGTCCGGATCTGGCGGCAGGCATGCAGCACCGTGGTGTGATCGCGACCGGCAAAGGCGTCGCCGATCTCGGGCAGGCTGTGCTCGGTCAGTTCCTTGGTCAGGGCCATGGCGACCTGGCGCGGGCGGGCCAGCGAGCGGGTCCGACGCTTCGACAGCAGATCCTTGATCTGCAGGCCGTAGTAGTCGGCAACGGTTTTCTGGATGTTGGGAATGCTGATCGCCTGCTGCTGGGCGCGCAGCAGGTCGCGCAGGGTTTCCTGGGCGAATTCGGTGGTGATCGCGCGGCCGGTGAAGTTGGCGCGGGCGGTCAGGGTATTGAGCGCACCTTCGAGGTCGCGCACGTTGGAGCGCATCTTCTTGGCGATCAGGAACGCAACATCATCGGGAATCTCGGCGCCACGTTCGCGCGCCTTGGCCAGCACGATCGCGGCGCGGGTCTCGAAGTCCGGCGGTTCGATCGCGACCGACAGGCCCCAGGCAAGCCGCGACTTCAGGCGCGCTTCCAGGCCTTCGACCTCGCGCGGATAGCGGTCGCAGGTCAGGATGATCTGCTGCTTGCCATCGAACAACGCGTTGAAGGTGTGGAAGAACTCTTCCTGGGTGCGGTCCTTGCCGGCGAAGAACTGGATGTCATCGATCAGCAGCGCGTCGACCTGCTGGAACTGGCGCTTGAACTGATCCATGGTCTTTTCCTGCAGGGCCCGGATCATCGCGCTGAAGAACTGTTCCGAACGCAGGTACAGCACCTTCGCGCCCGGATTGGCCTGGCGCATGGCGTTGCCGGCGGCGAACATCAGGTGGGTCTTGCCCAGGCCGGTGCCTCCGTACAGCAGCAGCGGGTTGTGCGCGCGGTCGCCCGGCTTCTGCGCTGCCTGGAAGGCGGCGGCCAGGCCCAGCTGGTTGCTGCGGCCTTCGACGAAGTTGGCGAAGGTGTAGTGATTGTCCAGATTGCCGGCAAACGGCACCTGCGGTTCGCTGGACACAGGCGCCGACGACGTGGAAACCGGCGCGTTCTGCGTCTCTACAGGGCGCGGGCGCGAGCCGATTTCAAGAAAAACGTCGCTGAAACCGGCGAAGTGAGCCAGCAGTTCGCGGATCCGGGCCAGGTACAGCTCGCGGACCTGGTCGACGATGAAGGCATTTGGTGCATACAGCACCAGGCTGTCCACGCGCAGATCGGCCTGCAGCGGCTTCAACCAGGTATGAACGTCTTCCGGCGGGAACTCCGCTTCGAGGCGCTCGAGACTACGGGACCAGGCATCCATCAGCAATAATCGTCCGGTGGCCGGTGCATGGACGCGACAAGGCGCCCAGACACAGGCCGGAAAGGGGGGAAATGGATGGCTCAGACTACCACCGAGCGCCCGCCTTCGGAATGCTTGTCCCCTACTTATTCACAAAAACATCCACAGCTATTGCACAGCCCGGTGAATTCGCGTAGTCCCCAGGGGTTGACGTGAGGGGGGAGACCTCTCTAGAATTTCCGGTTCTTTCCGTCCCATTCATACGAGAGGCCCCCAATGGCCACGAAGCGCACCTACCAGCCCAGCAACCTCAAGCGTAAGCGCGACCACGGCTTCCGTGCCCGTATGAAGACCGCTGACGGCCGCAAGATCCTGTCGCGTCGCCGCGCCAAGGGCCGCAAAGTCCTGAGCGCCTGATTGCCATGCCGCACATCGCGGCAGACGCAATCCCTTCGACAGTGAATACTGCAGACCCGCGCAAGCGATTTCCTCGCTCTGCGCGGGTTCGCACGCGTGCCGAATACTCAACGGTCTTCAACGGCGCCCGCCGTGTGTCCGATCCGCTGATGACCCTGCACTGGCTGCCGGCTGACCGGCCGGCCAGGCTGGGTCTGGCGGTTTCCCGCAAGGTCGATCCGAACGCCGTCGGGCGTAACCGGATCAAGCGCGTCCTGCGCGACATCCTGCGTCAGACACGTACCGACATCCAGCCAGGCGACTTTGTCGTCGTGGCTCGTAGTGCTGCGCGTTCCGCCAGCAACGACGAGATCCGCCAGGCCTTCCTGCGCCTGCTGCGTCGCCTGCGTGCATTGCCCACGCCGGGCGTGGACGGCACAATGCCGCCGCCTGATGGCATCGCAACTCCTTCTTTGACCGAGCCGGCATCGCGTCCCGGCCCCGCCGAGCCTGTCCGCTGATGAACCAGACCCGCGTATTCCTCATTTTTGCCTGGCTGATGGTGGCCGTGCTGCTGTGGATGGAGTGGAGCCGTGAAAAGGCTGCTCCGACCCCGGCACCAACCACCACGTCGGCCCCGGCCGCCGCACAGAGTGTTCCGGGCGCGAACCCCGGCGCCATCCCCAGCGCCCAGGTGCCGGGCGCCCCCGGCCAGGCCGCCGCACAGGCCCAGGCCAGCGCTACCCCGGCCAGCCAGCGCGTGACGGTCACCACCGACGTGCTGCGCCTGGTGCTCGACGGCGGCCGCGTGCTCGACGCCGAGCTGCTGCAGTTCCCGCAGACCAAGGACGAAGGCAGTCCGCCGGTCCGCCTGCTGACCGAAGACCCCGCCCACCCGTACAGCGCGATCAGTGGCTGGGCCAGCGAAGACAAGAACACCCCGGTTCCCGGCGCCGACGGCTTCAAGCTGGTGGGTGACACCACCGACTTCGTGCTGGCCAAGGGCCAGAACGAACTGCAGATCCCGTTCGTGTGGACCGCCGACAACGGCGTGACCATCAAGCGCACCCTGACCGTCTCGCGCAACGAGTACGCCGTGCGCTTCAAGGACGAAGTCAGCAACGCCGGCACCGCGCCGTGGAACGGCTACGTCTACCGCACCCTGGACCGCACCCCGACCATCCTGTCGCGGAGCATGACCAACCCGGATTCCTTCAGCTTCAACGGTGCCACCTGGTACGACAATGACAAGAAGTACCAGCGTCGTGCGTTCAAGGACTACCTGGAAGACGGCACGCTGAACCAGAACATCACCGGCGGCTGGCTGGCGATGCTGCAGCACCACTTCTTCACCGCCTGGATCCCGCAGAAGGACCAGACCGCACACTACGTGCTCTCGCAGGTGGCCGGTCGTGACCTGATCGAAGCGCGTGGCCCGGCCTTCACCGTGGCGCCGGGCCAGTCGACCAGCACCGAAGCCCGCCTGTGGGTCGGCCCGAAGCTGGTCAACCTGATCGCCAAGGAAGATGTGCCGGGCCTGGACCGCGTGGTCGACTACAGCCGCTTCTCGATGATGGCGGTGATCGGCCAGGGCCTGTTCTGGGTGCTCAACCAGGTGCACAAGCTGGTCGGCAACTGGGGCTGGGCGATCGTCGGGCTGGTGGTGCTGCTGAAGCTGGTGCTGTACCCGCTGTCGGCAACCCAGTACAAGAGCGGCGCCAAGATGCGTCGTTTCCAGCCGCGCATCGCGCAGCTGAAGGAACGCTATGGCGATGACCGCCAGAAGTTCCAGACCGCGATGATGGAGCTGTACAAGAAGGAAAAGATCAATCCGATGGGCGGCTGCCTGCCGATCCTCATCCAGATGCCGATCTTCTTCGCCCTGTACTGGGTGCTGGTGGAATCGGTCGAACTGCGCCAGGCGCCCTGGTTCGGCTGGATCCAGGACCTGACCGCACGCGACCCGTACTTCATCCTGCCGGTCATCAACGTGGCAGTGATGTGGTTCACCCAGAAGCTGACCCCGGCACCGGGCATGGACCCGATGCAGCAGAAGATGATGCAGTTCATGCCGCTGGTGTTCGGCGTCATGATGGCCTTCATGCCGTCCGGCCTGGTCCTGTACTGGGTGGTCAACGGCGGCCTGGGCCTGCTGCAGCAGTGGTGGATGACCAAGCGCCATGGCGGCGAGCCGGTCCCGGCCACCACCGCTCCGGCCCCGGTCAAGAAGAAGTAATCCCGACCGCAGGTCACCTGCTTTGTAGAGTCGACTGTTAGTCGACTGGCGGATGAGCAGTCGACCCACAGTCGACTCTACCGCCCCGATCGACGCGAAAAGCCCGCCGCAAGGCGGGCTTTTCGCATGCGGCGTTAGAATCGCCGGCACATCGTCCCTCCCGCCCTCGAGTCCGCCATGCCGCGTGCGTCGTCGTTCCGCCTGTTCCTGCCCTCGCTGTTGTTGACCCTGGTCGTTGCCGGTTGTGGCGACAAGGATGCGAAGGCGCCGGCGACCACCGTCACCCAGGCGAGCGCGCAGGCCGCGGCCGCCGCCGATCCCGCGGCCGCACCGATGCTGGTGGCCCTGCAGAAACAGCTCGACGGTTACCGCCGGATCATCGTGCTGCTGGCAGACGAGGAACAGCAGTCGGCCGCCGACCGCGGCACCTCCACGCGTGTGGGCCAGCAGCTGTTCCACGATGGCCTGGAACAGCGCACGGCGATCGCCGCGCAGTTCGACACCCTGCTGCGCGGCTCCAGCCCGCAGCGCTTCGCCACCCTCGGCACCGTGCTGGACTACATCGAGTCGGCGCCGGAACTGTTCGACGCCGACCGCCTGGCCTTCCGCGAAGTACTGCGTGATCTGCATGAGCGGGTCAGCACCGATTCCTCGCTGCCGGCGGTGAAGCTGCACCAGCGCATCGGCGAGGACCTGGAGGCGCTCGATGAGATCGAGCGCAACTACAACCAGGAACTGACCCGCATCTTCAGCCGCTTCGAGCGCACCCGCGCCATTGCGCTGAAGCGCGAGAAGTGGGAGGACTACATCGCCCACCTGCACAAGGACTACAGCCGCGAAGCGATCCTGCGCGACTACGGCGTGATCGAGGCATACCCGATGTCGATGAAGGACAGCGACCGCGAGATCTTCGGCCGCGACCTGCCGGCCAAGACCGTGGTGCTGACTTTCGACGACGGTCCGCACAAGGCCTATACCGATGAAGTGGTGGCCATCCTCAAGCGCTATGACGTGCCGGGTGTCTTCTTCGAAGTGGGCCGCAACCTGGGCAAAGTCGAGGCCGACGGCAAGGTCAGCCTCGGCCCGATGGCGAAGATCAGCCGCAACCTGATGGAAGAAGGCTATGCGGTCGGCAACCACAGCCTGACCCACGCCCAACTGTCGCGCACCACCGGTGACGCGCTGCGCCAGCAGGTGCTCGACACCGACACGCTGCTGAAGGATGTCGACAGCAAGCGCGCGCCGCTGTTCCGCTTCCCCTATGGCGCGCGCAACGCCGAAGGCCTGCAGCTGCTCAACGAGGCCGGACTGAAGTCGATCATGTGGAACATCGATTCGATGGACTGGGCCGACCCGGTGCCGGAATCGATCGTGCAGCGCGTGCTCGACCAGGTGAACAAGGAACAGCGCGGCATCATCCTGTTCCATGACATCCACGATCGTGCGGTAAAGGCGCTGCCGCAGATCCTCGACCGGCTGATCGCCGATGGCTACCAGTTCGCCGGCTGGAATGGCCGGGACTTCACGGTCGCCCGTGCGCGCAAGGGTGACGCCAGCGCCGCCACCGTCACCACCGGCTACGAGAAGTCGTGGGCGATCGTGGTCGGCATCGACAACTACGCCAAGTGGCCGAAGCTGGAATACGCCAGCCACGACGCGCAGGCGGTGGCCGATACCCTGACCGGGCAGTTCGGCTTCCCGTCCTCGCAGGTGATCGTGCTGAAGAACGAGCAGGCCACCCGAAACAACATCCTGGCCGCCTTCCACGACCGCCTGGCCGATGACCGCACTGGCAGGAACGACCGCGTGTTCGTGTTCTTCGCCGGCCACGGCGCGACCCGCCAGCTCGCCTCAGGGCGCGACCTCGGCTACATCATCCCGGTTGATTCGGACCCGAAGGAATTCGCTACCGATGCCATCGCGATGACCGATATCCAGAACATCGCCGAGAGCATGCAGGCCAAGCACGTGATGTTCGTGATGGATGCCTGCTACAGCGGCCTGGGCCTGACCCGTGGCGGCCCGTCGTCGTCGTCGTTCCTGCGCGAGAACGCGCGTCGCAGCGCGCGGCAGATGCTGACCGCCGGTGGCGCCGACCAGCAGGTGGCCGATGCCGGCCCCAACGGCCACTCGGTGTTCACCTGGGTGCTGCTGCAGGCGCTGGCCGGCAAGGGTGACCTCAACGGCGACGGCCTGATCACCGGTACCGAGCTGGCCGCCTACGTGGCGCCGGCCGTCTCGGCCGTTTCGCACCAGACGCCGGCCTTCGGCAGCCTGCCCGGTTCGCAGGGCGGCGAGTTCGTGTTCCAGGTGCCGGACAGCCAGGAATTCCTCAACGCCGATACGCGCCAGCTGACCGCCGATGCAATCGCACTGAACAACAAGGTGGATGCCGCCAGCGAGGCCAAGGGCAGCCAGGCGCCGGTGACGGTGGCTGACCTGCAGGGCGGCAAGGCCAAGCTGGTAGTGCCCTCCGCCGGCCCGGCGTCCGACCGCCAGCGCGCGCAGCAGGCCAACGACCGTGGCCTGCAGCTGTACCGCGAGAAGCAGTACGACGAGGCAGCCGCGCAGTTCACCGAAGCACTGAAGCTGCGTCCGGACTTTGCCCAGGCCGCCAACAACCTCGGCTTCGTCTACTACCGCCAGCAGCGCTATGCCGAAGCGGCGCGCTGGCTGGAGAACACGCTGAAGATCGACCCATCGCGCGCCGTGGCCTATCTCAACCTGGGTGATGCCTACTTCAACGCCGGCGACAAGGCCAAGGCGAAGCAGGCCTACACCACCTACCTGGCGCTGCAGCCGCAGGGCAGCGGTGCCGCGCAGGCACGCACGCAGCTGGAGAAGCTCTGAGCCATGAACGACGCGATCCGCACCGACACCATTGTGGCCATCGCCAGTGCCCCCGGCGCGGGCGGTGTCGGCCTGGTGCGCCTGTCCGGTCCGCGCGCAGCGGCGATTGCCAATGCGCTGGGGGCGCCCGCGCTGCGGCCGCGCCACGCGCACTACGCGCGCCTGCGTGATGCCGACGGCGAGGTCATCGACGATGGCATCGTGCTGTGGTTCCCGGCACCGAACAGCTTCACCGGCGAAGAGGTGGTGGAACTGCAGGGCCATGGCAGCCCGGTGCTGCTGCAGCAGCTGGTCGCGCGCTGCATCGCGCTCGGTGCGCGCCAGGCGCGGCCGGGTGAGTTCAGCGAACGCGCGTTCCTCAACGGCAAGCTCGACCTGGCCCAGGCTGAGGCCATCGCTGACCTGATCGCCGCCGGCGACAACCGTGCCGCACGCGCTGCACGACGCTCGCTGGATGGCGTGTTCTCGCGCCGCATCGAGGCCGTGGTCGAGCAGCTGGTCATGCTGCGCATCCACGTGGAAGCGGCCATCGACTTCGCCGACGAACCGCTGGATACGCTCGGTGGCGCACAGGTGCGGCGCGGGCTGGAACAGGCGCGCAGCGACTTGGCCCTGCTGCGCCGCGATGCCGAACGCGGTCGCCGCCTGCGCGATGGCCTGCACGCGGTGCTGATCGGTCCGCCCAATGCCGGAAAGAGCTCATTGCTCAATGCGCTGGCCGGCAGTGAACGCGCCATCGTCACCGACATCGCCGGCACCACCCGCGACACGCTTCGCGAGACCATCCGCCTGGACGGGCTGGAACTGACCCTGGTCGATACCGCTGGCCTGCGCGACGGCGGCGACGCCATCGAACGCGAAGGCATGCGCCGCGCCCATGTGGAGATCGAGCGAACCGACCTGGCCCTGATCGTCTTGGACGCGCGCGATCCGGCGGCGGGTGAAGCGGCGCTGGGCGAGGCCGTGGCAGCGGTGCCACACAAGGTCTACATCCACAACAAGTCGGACCTGCTGGATGCGCTGCCGATGCTGGACGACCCGGACCGTGTGTTCGTCTCGGCTGCGACCGGTGCCGGCCTGGAGGATCTGCACGCGCGCCTGCGTTTGATCGCTTCGGCCGGGGCAGGCGAGCACGTGGACGGTGAGTTCTCCGCGCGCACGCGGCATGTGGATGCAATCGAGCGTGCGCAGGAACACGCGCAGCGCGCCGATGGCGAGCTGGCCCACGAACACCTGGAACTGGCCGCCGAGGAACTACGGCTGGCACATGATGCGCTGGGCGAGATCACCGGGCAGATGAGTGCGGATGATCTGCTGGGAAGGATCTTCTCCAGTTTCTGCATCGGCAAGTAACTGTAGAGCCGAGCCCATGCTCGGCTGCTCTACCCGTCAGCCGAGCATGGGCTCGGCTCTACAGGTGCGGGCTTCCCCCACCTGTCACATTGCCGCCGCATACTGGCGCCCATCACATACCGCTTGGGGAAGTCGCAGTGAAGTCGTGGGGTTGTGCGTTGCTGTTGTCGCTGGCCGTGGCACCATCGGTGGCCATGAGTGCTGAATCCTCCACCCCGGCCGCGCACAAGGTGTCGGTCTATGGCCATCGCGGGGCGAGCGCGTTGCTGCCCGAGCACACCCTGGCCGCCTATGCGCAGGCAATCGCCGATGGCGCCGACTACATCGAGCCGGACCTGGTGATGACCAGGGACGGAATGATGGTGGCCCGCCACGAGAACGAGATCAGCGGCACCACTGATGTGGCCTCGCATCCGGAGTTCGCCAGCCGCCGCACCAGCAAGGTCATCGACGGCCAGAAGGTCGATGGCTGGTTCACCGAAGACTTCACCCTGGCCGAGCTGAAGACCCTGTATGCGCGCGAGCGCCTGCCGGAGCTGCGCAGCACCGCCTACGACGGTCAGTTCCGCATCGCCAGCCTGGACGAGATCCTGGCCTTCCTGGTGCAGCAGGCCGGGCGTGCCAACCGTGGCATCGGCCTGGTGCCGGAGATCAAGCACCCGACCTACTTCCAGTCGATCGGCCTGCCGATGGAAGACAAGCTCCTGACCGCGCTGCGTGGCAATGCCTATACCAACGTCGGCCCGGTCACCATCCAGTCGTTCGAGACCGCCAACCTGCGCTACCTGCGCGGCAAGATCCCGCGCGGCAGCAACATCCGCCTGCTGCAACTGCTGTGGAAGGGCGGCACCCAGCCGGCCGACATCGCCAAGGCCGGTGGCACGCTGACCTACGCGCAGATGATGACCCCGGCCGGACTGAAGGACATCGCCAGCTACGCCGACGGCATCGGCCCGGAACTGCGCTCGATCATTCCGCTGGATGCCAAGGGCGCGCTGAGCACGCCGACCACGCTGGTACAGGACGCACATGCAGTGGGGCTGATGGTGATTCCGTACACCTTCCGTCCGGAGAACCACTTCCAGGCCAGCAACCTGCGCAAGGGCGCCGACACCGCGCGCAATCCCGAAGGTTCGATTGCCGAGATGCACGCCTATCTGGCGACCGGCATCGATGCGTTCTTCACCGATGATCCGGCGCTGGGCCGGCAGGCGGTGGATGGCATGGGCGCGGCGGGGAACTGATCGACCCCTGGCCGCCGGGCATGGCCCGGCGCTACCCAGGGCGTCCACACGGTAGCGCCGGGCCATGCCCGGCGGCCCCTCGCTTCAACCGCGCGGTTCGTCCGGCCGGCGGAACGGAATCACCACGTAGTCCTGGCCCTCGCGCGGCTGCCAGAGCACCGGCACGCGCTGTGGCGACGGCGGCTCCAGCTCGTCGTCGGCCAGCGGTTCTGCCTCGTCTTCTTCGTCTTCCCAGCTGTAGCGCGGGCGCGGCGGCAGCGGGTCGGCGTTGCGGAACAGCAGCGCGGCGATGATGCCGGCGAAGGCGCCGCCCATGTGCGACTGCCAGGACACGCCATCGGCGTGTGGCAGGATGGTCATCAGCATGCCGCCGTAGAACAGCATGCCGATCAGGCCGGTGGCGATGGCGGTGCGGTCGCGGCGCAGCAGGCCCAGGCTGGCCAGCAGGAACATCAGGCCGTGGGTCACCCCGCTGGCGCCCAGGTGCACGCTGCCCGGATTGCCCAGCATCCACGCGCCGATGCCCGAGCCCAGCCACAGCAGGGGCAGGGCGCGTACGGTTGCTTTCGGGTAGACACTGCCAGCCAGCGTGCCCAGGATCAGGATCGCGATGCTGTTGGCGGCGATGTGCTCGACCGAGGCATGCAGCATCGGTCCACCGATCAGGCCAAGCAGGCCCTTGGCTTCCAGCGGTGCGACCGCCCACGGCCGCCAGTCGAAGGTGCCCTGCAGGGCGAACACGGCCACCAGCACCAGCACAGCGGCAAGACTGAGATTGAACGCCCGCAGGATGCGCGAGCGGTCATCGCGAGGGGCCGGCACGTCGCCGGCGGGCAGGGGCGCGTTGTTGTCCATACCTCAGCAATGGCGGTGACTGGCGCGAAACCAAGGCCACCGCTGCGGGAGAGTGGGTGCGGCCGGCGGGACAATCCCGCCGGCCGGCCATGATCAGGCGTGGCCGGAGCCTTCCTTCGGCGGGTACTTCAGGCTCAGTACCACGGTGGCGGCGATGATGACCGCGACCACGCCCAGCGACACCGGGGTCGGGATCTTGAACAGGTCGATGATCATCATCTTGATGCCGATGAAGCCCAGCACCAGCGCCAAACCGTACGGCAGCAGGTGGAAGCGGTCGGCCATGCCGGCCAGCAGGAAGAACATCGCGCGCAGGCCCAGCACCGCGAACACGTTGGAGGTGAGCACGATGAACGGGTCGGTGGTGATCGCGAAGATCGCCGGGATGCTGTCCACCGCGAAGATCACGTCGGTGACCGCGATCAGGATCAGCACCGCGAACAGCGGGGTGAACCAGCGCACGCCGTCGCGCTTCACGCTCAGCGCGTTGCCGGCGTAGTCCGGCAGCAGGCGCAGGTGCTTGCGCATCCAGCGCAGGGCCGGGTTGGTCTCCAGGTCCGGCTCCTGGCCGGCGGCAAACCACATTTTCCAACCGGTGAAGAGCAGGAAAGCACCGAATACGTAGAGCAGCCAATGGAACTGGCTGATCAGCACGCTGCCGGCGAAGATCATGATCGTACGCAGCACGATCGCACCCAGAATGCCGATGATCAGCACCTTCTGGCGCTGCTCATCCGGCACCGCGAAGTAGCTCATGATCATCAGGAACACGAAGATGTTGTCGACAGCCAGCGCCTTCTCGACCAGGTAGCCGGTCAGGAATTCGAGGCCGACCTTGTTCGCTACCACCTGGCCGGCGGTCTCATTCAGGTAGTACCAGAGGCCGGCATTGAACAGCAGGGCCAGCGCGACCCAGCCGATGGACCACCACAGGGCCTCCTTGAAGGTGACCTTGTGCGGTCCACCATGGCGCATCAACACGAGGTCGACCAGCAGGGCGATGACCACCACCGCTGCGAAGCCGCCCCACAACCACACGTTACCGATCGTCTGCATTGGGAATGTCCGTTGGAAAGATGAATGCCAGGCCGGACGGCGAGGATCTGCAACGGAGGATCGGGAGGGGGATCCAGGGACAGAGCTTCGCCAGTACGGCGAAGGTCTCGCTCGCAGTTCCAGTCGGCTGGAACTGCCGTTGCACCGGAGCCTGCGGGCTCGAAATGACGGCGACAACGTCTGGGAGCTACTCCCCTTCTGCTGCCGATTCTGCGGCCTGGCCGGGCCGCCGTCAAATGCCGCGCCGGGCCCTGGATTTCCGGCCCCCGGTGCCCCCCGGCTACAATGACCGGATGAATACCCCCCTTCCGATTGTCCGCCTCAAGAATGCGTGGCGTTCCAGCCACCCGTGGATCTTCCAGAAACTGGTCGAGAAGCCGACCGTCCGGCCCAAGCCCGGTTCCATCGTCGACGTGGTCGGCATCGATGGCGAGTTCATTGGCCGCGGGTTCTACAACGGGCACTCGCGCATTGCCGTGCGCATCCTTGAGACCGACCAGAACGTGCCGGTCGATGCCGGCTGGTTCTCGCGCAAGATCGCCCAGGCGGTGTCGCTGCGCCGTGAGGTGCTGAAGCTCGACGCGGTCTCCGACGCCTGGCGCGTGGTGCACAGCGAAGGCGACGGCCTGTCCGGCCTGGTGGTGGATCGCTACGGCGACCTGGTGGTGGTCGAGTTCTTCGCCGCCGGCATGTTCCGCCACCGCGAATGGATCTACGACGCCCTGCGCGAGCAGTTCCCGGGCTGCCGTTTCCACAGCTTCGCCGACGAACACGTGCAGAAGCAGGAGAGCTTCGACTTCCACGGCAACACCACCACCGAAGCGGCGGTGATCACCGAGTACGGCATCAGGTTCCGCGCCGACCCGGCCGGTGCACACAAGACCGGCTTCTTCGCCGACCAGCGCGAGAACCGCGAGTGGCTGAGCCAGCAGGTGGAAGGCAAGAGCGTTCTGGACCTGTGCTGCAACACCGGTGGCTTCGCCGTGTACGCAGCAGCGCGTGGCGCCTCGGAAGTGGTCGGCATCGACATTGATGAGGACGTCATCCAGATCGCCAAGGGCAATTCGCGCCTGAACAACGTGCGCCCGAAGTTCATCCAGTCCGATATCTTCCCGTGGCTGCGCGACGCCGCCAACCGCGGTGAGCAGTATGACGTGGTGATCCTGGACCCGGCGAAGATGACCCGCGACCGCGACCAGGTCATCACCGCACTGAAGAAGTACCTGGACATGAACAAGCTGGCGCTTGGCGTGGTGAAGCCGGGCGGCCTGTTCGCCACGTTTTCCTGCACCGGCCTGGTGGCCGAGGACCAGTTCCTCGACATGCTGCGCCGCGCGGCCTATTTCTCCGGCCGCACGATCCAGATCCTGAAGGTCGCCGGCGCCGGCCCGGACCATCCGTTCATGGCCCACGTGCAGGAATCGCGTTACCTAAAGGCCGTGTTCTGCCGCGTGGTGGATTGACCGCGTGACTGCCGATCTCTGTAGAGCCGAGCCCACGCTCGGCTGATCTGTCTGGCAGCCGAGCCCATGCCCGGCGCTACAAAACGGCGGGCCACAGCGCTATGGTCGGGCTCTTCCCAACACCGGTGAGAGCCCATGCCATCGTTGCGCCACCTGTCCTTCGTGCTTGCCGTGGCGCTGTGCGCGCCACTGTCCGCCCACGCCATCGAGTTCAGCACGCAGGAGCTGGCCCGCGCCAAGGCCCTGCAGCAGCGCCTGGTCACCCTCGACAGCCATCTGGATACGCCGGCCAATTTCGGCCGCACCGGCTTCGACATCGAACAGCGCCACGACCGCAACGCACTCTCGCAGGTGGACTACCCGCGCATGGTCGAAGGCGCGCTGGACGGCGGGTTCTGGGCGATCTACACGGACCAGGGCGACCGCAGCCCCGCCGCTCACCTGGCCGAACGTGACCACGGGTTGCAGCGGTTGCTGGAAATACGCGAGATGCTGGCCGCCAACCCCGAGCGGTTCGCGCTGGCACTGACCGCCGATGACGCGGCGCGGATCAAGGCGGCCGGCAAGCGTGTGGTCTACATCAGCATGGAAAACGCCAGCCCGCTGGTGGCCGATCCCAGCCTGCTCTCGTTCTACCACCGCGTCGGCCTGCGCCTGCTCAGCACCGTGCACTTTGCCAACAACGAGTTCGCCGATTCGGCCACCGATCCCAAGGGTGCGGAATGGAAAGGACTTAGCCCGGCCGGCAAGGAGCTGGTGCGGCAGGCGGTGAAGCTGGGCATCGTGATCGACCAGTCACATGCATCGGATGCGGTGTTCGACGATCTGCTGGCAATGATGCCGGTACCATTCGTGCTGTCGCACAGCTCGGCCAAGGCGGTCTACGACCACCCGCGCAATCTCGACGATGCGCGCCTGCGCAAGCTGGCTAAAGCCGGCGGCGTGATCCAGGTGAACGCCTATGGCGGCTACCTGATCGACACCGCGAAGACGCCCGAGCGCAAACAGGCCGAGGAAGCGCTGAGCAAGCAGCTGGGCGGCTGGGAAGGCATGGGCATCGAACAAGGCGTTGCCCTGCTGAAGGCCGAACAGGCACTGGACCACGAGCACCCGGTGCGGCACGCCAGCCTGGACGACTTCTTCGCCCACTTCGACCACATCCTCACGGTGGTCGGCCCTGAGCACGCGGGCATCGGCCTGGACTGGGATGGTGGTGGCGGACTGAGTGACCTGCCCGATGTCAGCCAGCTGCCGAAGATCACCGCGTGGCTGCTGCGCAAGGGCTATACCGAGAAGCAGATCGCCGGCATCTGGGGCGGCAACCTGCTGCGGGTGATGCGCCAGGTGCAGGACTACGCCGCAAAGCAGGGCGGTTGAAACGCCCTGCGGTGGTGCCGGCCAGCGGCCGGCACTACCGGTGATCGGTCTATTTCGCGATCAGCGCATGGCGTCGGCTGTACAGCAGGTACAGCACCAGGCCGGCCACGTTCCACAACAGGAAGTACAGCTGGGTGGTGTGCGGCAGGCTGATGAACAGGTAGATGCAA
This sequence comes from Stenotrophomonas sp. YJH_SMC_37, assembly GCF_059370035.1. Taxonomy (NCBI): domain Bacteria; kingdom Pseudomonadati; phylum Pseudomonadota; class Gammaproteobacteria; order Lysobacterales; family Lysobacteraceae; genus Stenotrophomonas; species Stenotrophomonas sp. YJH_SMC_37. The sequence goes on along the minus strand of NZ_JCAFTG010000012.1, from coordinate 44,343 downwards.
CCCAGCGCGGCCAGCGGGCCAACCACGAAGGCCAGCGGCGTGCGGAACGTGCGCGCGCGGTCCGGCTCGCGCAGCCGCAGCACCACCAGGCAGATGCCTACCGCAGTGAACGCGGCCAGGGTACCGGCGTTGGCCAGTGCGGCAATCTCGTCCAGGCGCGCCACGCCGGCCAGCGCGGAAACCACGACCGCAGTGAACAGCGTGGTTGCCACCGGCGTGCCGGTACGTGCGTTCACCTTGGACAGGCGACGCGGCAGCAGGCCGTCGCGGCTCATCACGAAGAAGATGCGGCTCTGGCCGTACAGGAAGGCCAACAGCACGGTCGGCAGGGCGATGATCGCGATCACGCCGATCACCATCGCCGCGGTCGGATGGCCCAGCTGGCGCATGATAAGGGCCAGCGGCTCGGCGCTGTGGCCGAATACCGCGTAGCTCATCGCACCCACGGCGGCCAGCGCCACCAGCACGTAGACGATGGTGCAGCCGATCATCGAACCGATGATGCCGATCGACAGGTCGCGGCCCGGGTTCTTGGTTTCCTCGGCGGCGGTGGAGATCGCATCGAAGCCGTAGAAGGCGAAGAAGATGATCGCCGCTGCCGCCATCACGCCGTGCTCGACGCCGTCGGGGCCCATCGACTTGGCGAAGCCGTACGGCATGAACGGCTGCAGGTTGGCGCTGTCGAACGCGGGCAGGGCCACCGCCACGAAGATGGCCAGCGCGATCAGCTTGAACACCACCAGGATGGCGTTGAGCGTGGCGCTTTCCTTGGTGCCGGCCATCAGCATGCCGGCCACCAGCCAGGTGATGATGATCGCCGGCAGGTTGATCATGCCGCCTTCCACGTGCGGGCCGGCCGCCAGCCAGGCCGGCAGGTGCACGTTCCAGCCGAACTGGGTGTGGACCCATTCGAGGAAGCCGACGAAGTAGCCGGACCAGCCCACCGCCACCGTACTCACCACCAGCGAGTACTCCAGGATCAGGCTCCAGCCCACCACCCAGGCGAACACCTCGCCCAGCGCACTGTAGCTGTAGGTGTAGGCACTGCCGGCGGCGGGCATCATCGTCGACAGCTCGGCGTAGGACAGCGCCGCGCAGGCACAGACCGCACCGGCGATGGCGAAGGAGATCAGCACGGCCGGGCCAGCCAGGTTGGCACCGACGCCGATCAGCGTGTAGATGCCGGTACCGACGATGGCGCCGATGCCCAGCGCGATCAGGTGCGGCCAGCTGAGCGTCGGGATCAGGCGCCTGCCGGCTTCGTGGACGGTGACGGAATCTAGGGACTTGCGCCGGAACAGGGACATGCAGGCCTCGGAAGGGGTGACTTAGAACGACAAGTTCCCGAGTGTGACCGAACGCAGCGCAGCATTACCACTGACGGGGGTCATGATTGCCGGCAGTGCGCGCTGCACCGCGACCAGACTGCCGGAATCGGCATAAAGCAGGCCGGGTCGCCAGAGGCGGTGCCGGCGAACAGCAGGGCCAGGCCGAGCAGCGGCAGCCGCCCGTTCACCCGTTCAACCCGAGCCGGATGCCGAACCCCACCAGGAACAGGCCGGCCACGCGGCGCAGCGCATCGCTGATCCGCGGGTGCTGGATCAACCGGCGGCGGGCCAGGTTGCCCACGCCGATCAGCATCGAGCAGTAGGCGATGCTGACCACCAGGATGATGCCGGCCAGGGCCGCGAAGGTCGCGATGCCCTGGTGCGCCTTCGGATCGATGAACAGCGGCAGGAAGGCCATGTAGAACAGGATCGCCTTCGGATTGAGCAGGCTGACCAGGATCGCCTGCTGGAAATAGCGGCCGGGCTGCATGCGGATCGGGCCAGCGTCGCCACCCTCGTGCTTGGGCGTGCGCAGCAGGCTGATGCCCACCCACACCAGGTAGGCCGCACCCAGGTACTGCACGGCGTGGAACACCAGCGGGTTGGCCTTGAGCAGTGCGGCCACGCCGGCCAGCGCCAGCCACATCAGGATCTGGTCGCCGACCAGCAGGCCGGCCAATGCAGTGTAGCCGCCACGCACGCCGCCACGGCCGGTGGCGGTCAGCAGGGTGAAGGTGCCGGGGCCGGGCAGGGCGAGAAACACCAGCACGGCGACCAGAAACGTCCACAGGTCCTGGATGCCCATCCACGGCATGGCGGTGTTCTCTCTTACGCGGGGCCGCCATTGTCGGCCAGCACCACGGCGGAGGACAGGGGGCCGGTGGGGCCAACCGGCATGCCAGACAGCAGCGGTTGCAGGTGCTGGCGCAGCTGCGCGTGCAGCTGCCGCACCGCGGGTGAGAACTGCTTGCGGTGCGGGCACACGAGATGCAGTGGAATGTGGCTGCCGAAGCCGTCGAGCAGCAGCTGCAGGCGCCCGGCCAGCACGTCTTCGCGCAGGTCCAGCCAGGATTTGTAGGTGATGCCTTCGCCGGCCACGGCCCAGCGCCGCACCACATCGGCGTCATCGCAGACCAGCGGGCCGCGCACCGGTATCACCGCCCGGCGGCCGTCGACGTCGAATGACCAGCGATCGTAGGCACGACCGCTGAGCTGGTAGACCAGGCAATCGTGCTCACGCAGATCTTCCAGGCGCGTGGGCGTGCCACGCCGCTGCAGGTAATCGGGCGAGGCCGCCAGTACGCGCCGATTGCCTTCCAGCAGGGGCAGGGCGACGTAGTTGGCGTCGTCGAAGTGGCCGATGCGGATGGCCACGTCGACCGGGTCGCGGAACACATCGGCCACTTCATCGGACAGGCGCAGGTGCAGGCGCAGCCGGGGATGGGACGCGCGGAACGCGCTCAGCCAGGGCAGCAGCAGGTTGCGGCCCAAGTCCGACGGCGCCGACAGCTGCAGGGTGCAGTGCAGTTCGGCGTCCTCGGCCTGCACGCGCGCCTGGCCCTCGCGCAGGGTGGCCAGCACGTCCTGTGCGTAGGGCAGGTACAGCGCGCCCTCGCCGGTCAGGCGCAGGCTGCGGGTGGTGCGCACGAACAGGCGCAGGTCCAGCTCGCGTTCCAGCCGCGCCACTGCCGCGGCGACCTGCCCCGGCAGCAGGTCGGCCTCGCGGGCCGCTTGCGAAAAGCTGCCCAGCGCAGCAGTGCGGACGAACAGCTGCAGATCGTCGAAGCGGATCATCTTCATCGCCAGAGTGAAAGTGCTGCCCGATTCTGCGCCTTTCTGCGAGACCGCGTGCGGCGCAACCTGTCGCCTCCTCCCCCACTGGACCGCTGCCATGCGCGCCATTGCCTACACCCAAGCCGGCCTGCCGATCGATGATCCCCAGGCCCTGATCGACCTCGAACTGGAGTTGCCGCAGCCCGGCCCGCGCGACCTGCGCGTGGCGGTGCGCGCGGTGGCGGTGAACCCCGTCGACACCAAGGTCCGCCGAGGCGTGGCCACCGACGGCCCGCGCGTGCTGGGCTGGGATGCGGTCGGCATCGTCGATGCGGTGGGCAGCGAGGTGACCCTGTTCCAGCCCGGCGATGCGGTCTACTACGCTGGCGTCATCGATCGCCCGGGCAGCAATGCCCAGTACCAGTTGGTGGACGAACGCAGCGTCGGCCGCAAGCCGGCCAGCCTCGATGACGCCGCTGCCGCCGCACTGCCGCTGACCGCGATCACCGCCTGGGAGCTGCTGTTCGACCGCCTGCGCATTCCCGAGGACGGGGGCGAAGGCCAGACCCTGCTGGTGATCGGCGCTGCCGGTGGTGTCGGCTCGATCCTGGTGCAGTTGGCGCGGAAGCTCACCAGGCTGACCGTGATCGGCACCGCCTCGCGCCCGGAGACCCAGGACTGGGTGTATGCGATGGGCGCCCACCATGTGATCGACCACCGCCTGCCACTGGCCGAGGGCCTGGCGCGGCTGGGCATCAGCGAGGTGCAGCACGTGGCCAGCCTGACCCATTCCGACCAGCACTACGCGCAGATCGTGGAGCTGCTGGCGCCGCAAGGGCAGTTCGGCCTGATCGATGACCCGGGCCAGGTGGATGTGATGGCGCTCAAGCGCAAGGCGTTGTCACTGCACTGGGAATCGATGTTCACCCGCCCGCTGTACCGGACGGCGGACATGCAGCGCCAGCACGACCTGTTGAACCGGGTGGCCGAGCTGATCGATGCCGGCGTGCTGCGGACCACGCTGGGCGAGCACTTCGGGCGCATCGACGCGGCCAACCTGCGCCGCGCCCACGCGCTGCTGGAAAGCCACCGCGCCAAGGGCAAGATCGTGCTGGAAGGCTGGTAAGGCTCCTGTAGAGCCGAGCCCACGCTCGGCTGCCGTTCGCGCGTGGGCGTCAGCCGAGCATAGGCTCGGCTCTACGGAGCTTCATCCACACATGGCGTGGATCAGCCGTGTCGACCAGGGTCGACACCTACCAACAGCTGCGGGAACCACGGCTCACGCCACGCCGTTGTCGACGTGTTCGGCGAAACCGGGCTGCTCTCGCAGGCGCTCGAACCATGCGACGAGGTGGGGCAGCGCGGGCTTGCTGCCCGGCGTGCTGCGCCAGCGTTGGGTCGACAGCCCCAGCACGATATCTGCAAGGGTGAAGGTGCTGCCCGCCACATAGGCATCGGTGGCGGCCAGCTGGGCTTCAAGCACACCCATCAGCCGGTTCCACTGCGCCAGGCTGGCCTCGGCGCGGGCATCGTCCGGATAGTCCGGATGCTGGCGCACGCGCGCCATGAACACGTGGCGCCAGGCACTGTTGAGATCGCTGGCCTGCCAGTCCATCCACTGCTCCACCCGCGCACGGGCCTGCGCCGCACGTGGCAGCAGATCCTCGCGTCCGGCGCGCGCGGCAAGGTAGCGGCAGATGCTGTTGGATTCCCACAGTACGAAGTCACCATCGCGCAGCACCGGCACCTGCCGGTTGGGGTTCAGCGTGGCCAGCAGATCAGGTGGGGGGACCGGCTCGTGATGCAGGGGCAGATCCAGCCCCGCGCACAGCCACAGTACCTTGCGCACGTTGATGGAAGTGGGCTTTCCGTATAGAGCGGGCATGGTCCTGACGCAGCAGCTGAGACTCGGCCAGCCTACACTTGCCCCATGCAAACCGAATACCTGCTCATTGCCGGCCTTCTATTGGCCGTGCTCATCCTGCAACTGGTCGCCCTGCTGCGCCGTCCGCCGCATGACCGCCTGGAACAGGCCGTGCGCGAGGAGGCCCGCGCCGGGCGCAGCGAACTGCGCGAACAGCTCGATGGCTTCGCCCGCGCGCTGACCGATCTGTCCACCCGCACCGACCAGCGCCTGGACCTGCTGCGCGAAGCGCTGGGCGAAGATGCCCGCAAAGCCCGCGCTGAAGTGGCCGACAGCCAGCAGCGCGGCGCAGCGTTGATGGGGCAGCGGCTGCAGGAACTGCGCGGCCAGCTGGAGACCTTCGGCCAGCAGCAGGAGGCACGCATCCATGCGTTTGGCCAGCAGCTGCAGGAGCTCACTGCGCGTACCGATACCCAGCTCGGGGCGCTGCGCCAGACCCTGGTGGACGATGCACGCAAGGGCCGCGAGGAGGGCGCGCAGTCGCAGCAGCGCCTGACCGACAGTCTGGGCCTGCGCCTGCAGGAACTGACCCAGCGCAACGAGCAGCGCATCGCCGAGATGCGTGCCACGCTGGAGGAACAGCTGCGCGCGCTGCAGAACGACAACGCCCAGAAGCTGGAGCAGATGCGCCACACCGTGGACGAGAAGCTGCAGTCGACGCTGGAAACGCGGCTGGGCAACTCCTTCAAGCTGGTCTCCGAGCGCCTGGAACAGGTGCAGCGTGGCCTCGGCGAGATGCAGCAGCTGGCCACCGGCGTGGGCGACCTCAAGCGCGTGCTGACCAACGTCAAGAACCGCGGCAGCTGGGGCGAAGTGCAGCTGGAGAACATCCTCGAGCAGACACTCACCCAGGAGCAGTACGCGCGTGCGGTGAGGGTGCGCCCGGATAGTGGCGAGATGGTCGATATCGCCGTGCGCCTGCCGGGCCGCAGCAGCGACGACACGCCGGTGTGGCTGCCGATCGACTCCAAGTTCCCGCGCGAGGATTACGAGCGCCTGCTGGACGCACAGGAACAGGGCGATGCCGAGGGCGTGCGCCTGCAGGGCATCCAGCTGGAGCGCGCGGTGCGCGTGCAGGCCAAGTCGATCTGCGACAAGTACATCGTGCCACCGCACACCACGGACTTCGCGGTGATGTTCCTGCCCACCGAAGGCCTGTATGCCGAGGTGATCCGGCGCCCGGGCCTGGTCGACCTGCTGCAGCGCGAGCACCGTGTGGTGGTGGCCGGACCGACCACGGTCACCGCGTTGCTCAACAGCCTGCAGATGGGCTTCCGCACCCTGGCCATTGAAAAGCGATCCAGCGAAGTGTGGGGCCTGCTGGGTGCGGTCAAGAGCGAGTTCGGGAAGTTCGCCGGCATCCTGGAAAAGGCCGAGAAGCAGATCACTACCGTTGGCCGCAGCATCGGGGAGGCCAGCCGCAAGACCCGTACCATCGAACGCCGCCTGCGTGGCGTGGAGTCGCTGGCGTCCGAACAGGCGCAGTCGCTGCTCGGCGACCTGGCCGAGGGTGATGCGGTGGCCGAGGAGGAAGGCAGTGACGGCGAGGGCGACGAGGCCTGAGCCACACTGACACGCCGCCTGCATCGCCGATGGGTATGCTGGCGGCCTGTCCGCTTCGACCAGGTACCGCCATGCGCCTGCCCCGCTTCACCAGCCTTGTCCTGACCGCGCTGCTCGCCGCCTGCAGCAGCACGCCAACGACCGTGGACACGACCACGCAGGCCGCCTCCAGCACCCCCGAAGCGGACGAGGCGTACCGCGAAGCGCGCGACGTGGACTGCCAGGCCGCCGGTGGCACCCTGCAGCGGCTCGGCCGGCTGCAGCGCGAGCAGTGCGTGATTCCCTATGCCGACGCCGGCAAGGCCTGCAGCCGCAAGAGCGACTGCAGCGGCCAGTGCCTGGCCACGGGCGACGTGGCCGCCGGCAGTGCCGTCACCGGTACCTGCCAGCGCGACGTGCGCCAGAACTTCGGTTGCCGCCAGCGCATTGATGACGGCAAGGCGCAGGGCACGATCTGCGTGGATTGAATCCTGCCTGTAGAGCCGGGCCCACGCTCGGCTGATGCCACAGCAGCCGAGCGTAGGCTCGGCTCTACAACCGCGCGCACAGCGCTATGCTGGTGGGCCATTTCCCGCTGTTGCCGGAGCCCCACGTGAGCACCCCGATCCAGGACATTTCCCTCACCACCATCGACGGCCAGCCGTCCTCGCTTGCCGACTACCAGGGCAAGGTGCTGCTGCTGGTCAACGTCGCCTCCAAGTGCGGCCTGACCCCGCAGTACGAAGGCCTGCAGGCGCTGTATTCGGAAAAGCACGCGCAGGGCCTGGAAGTGCTGGGCTTCCCCGCCAACAACTTCCTCGGCCAGGAGCCGGGCAGCGAGGCGGAAATCCAGCAGTTCTGCCAGCTTACCTACGACGTCAGCTTCCCGATGTTCTCCAAGATCAGCGTGGCCGGTGACGACACCCACCCTCTGTATCAGCAGCTGACCGCCGCCCAGCCGCAGTCGATCGGCGAGGGTCCGCTGCGTGAGCGCCTGGCGAGCAAGGAGATTCCGATCCACGCAGCGCCGGCAGTGCTGTGGAACTTCGAGAAGTTCCTGGTTGGCCGCGACGGCGAGGTCATCGCCCGCTTCGCCCCGGACGTGGCTGCCGATGACGCGCGCCTGCGCGACGCTATCGAGGCCGCGCTGGCGGCTTGAGGAAAGCGTGCCAACCGAGGTTGGCATCTGCCGGAAAGAAAAACCCCGCCGAAGCGGGGTTTTTCATGCGCTGCAGGCTGGACTCAGTGCGTCCACTGCGGCATCGGCATCGCATCGACCGGGATCGGCGAATTGGCATCGTCGTGGCCACGGTCGCGCTTGCTGCGCAGATCGTTCTCGATCTGGTAGTTGCGGCGCTGCATCCACGCATCGCGGACCAGCGAGTACTCGTCCACGGCGGTGTCACGCAGGTCGTCGACCGCCAGCAGCTGCGCGCGGGTATCCACCAGCTGCAGGCCCTGCAGGCCGATGCGGACCTTGTCCTCCTCGATGCGGCGGATCGGCGACAGCGGAATGTCACCGGCCAGGCCGAATACATCGCGTACGGTGCGCGGGCCGAAGAACGGCAGTTCCACGTAGCGCGAACGCCGCCAGCCCCACGCACCCAGGGTCTGGCCGAAGTCTTCATTGCGGCGCGGCACCATCGCCTTGCTGGCCGGATCGAACAGGCCACCGATGCCCAGCGTGCTGTTCATCAGAAAGCGGCCGAGGCTGTCCCAGGCATCGGCACCGCGGCCCTGCAGCAGCTGGTTGGTGATGGTCACCGGTGCCCGCAGGTTGCTGAAGAAGTTGCTGACGCCGGTGCGGGCGAAGCGCGGCACTACGTGGGTATAGGCCGTGGCCAGCGGACGGGCAATGCCGCGGTCGACCGCGTTGTTGAACTTGTGCACCTTGCGGTTGAACGGTTCCCATGGGTCGTAGGCTGCCGCACTGCCGGTGTTGCCGCTGCCGCCATAGAGGGCATCGAAGTCGTCATCACCACCGGGGGCGGTCGCCGCTGCGGCCCTGGCCGCATCGGTGTCGGCGCCGCGGGCCGGTACGGAGGGTGCCGTGGCCGGTGCAGGGGCGGCAACCACGGCTGCGGCCGGCGCGGCATCAATCGTAGCGGTATCGGCGGTGGGGGCGGAGGCCTCGGCGACGGTGCTGGCCGGGACCACGGTACTGGCTGCCGGTGCATCGCTGCGTGCGGGCTTGCCCGCGCAGGCGGTCAGCGCGGCGGCCAGGACGATCAAGGGGAGAGTGCGTACGACGTTCATGTCAGCTCGCAGCAGAAGTAGCGTTGAAATCCAGATCGGGCGACAGCCGGTAGGCTGCGCTCAGCTCGTTGTAGCCGGCCGGCGCGCCGGAGACGACCAGTGGGTGACCGCTCCTGCGCGCGCGTGCCGCCAGCTCGGCCAGCAGCGCCAGGCCGGCGCTGTCCACGCGGTCCACCTCGCCCAGCTCCAGCCGTGACAGCTTTGCCGGCAGGGCCTGCAGCTGCGGCCACAGCGAGATCACCGCGGCACGGTCGAGCACCCCGCGCAGGCGCAGGGTGTCGCCTTCCAGCAGTGCCAGTGCGTTACTTGCCATTGCCCGCGGGCCCGGCCTGCATGCTGCCGCTGTGCAGTTCGCTGGCCACCTGCTTGATGCCCTTCTGGCGCAGCGGGGTATCGAACTGGTTGCGGAAGGTCTGCACGTAGGAAATGCCTTCAATGTTGACGTCGAAGATCTTCCACTGGCCGTTCACGTTGCGCATCCAGTACTCGACCGGAGTCGGCTCGTTGCCGGCGCGCACCAGTTCGGTGCTGACACGCACGCCACGATTGCCCGGCAGCGGGCTTTCACCCTTCAGGCGGAAGCTTGGCTTGCCCTGGATGTTGAGCAGGGTCGAGCCGTAGCGCTGCATCAGGCTGTCGGCCATCGCATCGGCGAACAGCTTGATGTCGGCGTCGGAAGCGCCGCGGGCGTGCGGGCCCAGCACCAGACGCGCGGCGTAGTCGCGGTCGAAGGTGCGGGTCAGTTCGCTGTCGATGTAGCTGCGCAGGCTGGCCGGGTTGCTGGTGAACTCGCTCTTGCGCTGCTGCAGCGTGGACAGGATGCGGCTGCTGGCATCGATCACCACCTTGCCGGCCTGGCTCTGCGTTGCGGCAGCGGCAGGTGCGGCGGCCTGGGCCTGGGCCAGGAACGGGGTGGCTGCCAGCAGCGCCGAGGCGAGCAGGGCCGGGATCAGTTTCATTTTCATGGTTGCGGTTCCGTTGCAGGCGCCTGCGCGCCATCGTTGGGCTTCTGAGCAGTGCCGCCACCGGCGCCGCCACTGAACATGTACTTGCCGACCAGCTGGATCAGGTCCACGGCCGGCTGGGTGAAGACGATCTCGTCGCCGGCCTTCAGCACGTCCGGGTCACCGCCCGGCTGCAGACCGATATAGCTCTCGCCGAGCAAACCACTGGTGAAGATGCCGGCCGAGGTGTCCGCCGGCAGGTCCTTGACCTTGCTGTCCATGCGCAGCGTCACGATGGATTCGAACTTCACCGGGTCCAGGTCGATCGAAGCGACCTGGCCGACGGTCACGCCGCCGATCTTCACCGGCGCCTGCTTGCGCAGCTGGCCGACCTGGGAGAAGCGCGCCTTCAGGTCATAGCCCTCACTGCCCCAGCTCCAGCGCTGGTTGGTCGAGGCCACGGCCAGCACCAGCAACGAGGCCAGAGCCAGCAGCAGGAAGGCGCCGACAGAGAATTCAAGTCTGGGACCGCGGATGGCCATGTGGATTACCTGATCGAGTCGTGGTGGCCGCGCGCGCCTGCGCACCGCCGGTGGAGGGGTTAGGTGAACAACATTGCCGACAGCACGAAGTTGAACATCAGCACCAGCAGCGAGGCGTTGACCACCGCACGGGTGGTCGCCACTGAAGTGCCTTCAATGGTCGGCTCGGCGTGGAAACCAACATAGGCGGCCACCAGCGCGGCAGTGCCGCCGAAGATCGCCGACTTCAGCATCGCCACGCCGAAGTCGTCCCAGAAATCCACGCTGTTGCGCAGCGCCGACCAGAACACGCCGTTGTCCAGGCCCAGCACGTGCACGGCTTCGAAGTAGCTGGCGCTGATCGCCAGCGAACAGAAGATGCCGGTCAGCAACGGCACGGTCAGCACCGCCGCCCAGAAGCGCGGCGCTACCGCCTTGGCCACCGGGTCGATCGCCATCAGCTCCAGCGCCTTGATCTGGTCGGTGGCACGCATCAGGCCCAGTTCGGCCGCGATCGAGCTGCCGGCGCGGCCGATGAACAGCAGCGCGGTCAGCACCGGTGCCAGCTCGCGGTACAACGACAGGCCGAGCAGGGTCGACAGCGCGTCGGCCGCACCGAAGGTGGTCAGCGTGCGGTAGCCCTGCAGTGTCAGCACCAGGCCGACAAAGGCACCGCCGACGGCGATGATGGGCAGCGAGCGCGCGCCGATCTTGTAGATCTCGCGGGTCAGCTCGGCAAGGAAATCACGCGTGGGCAGCGAACCGCGCAAAACGGTCAGCGAGAAAAGGCCGGCGCGGCCAAGCGAACGGGTGGCTTGGACGAACGGCATCAGGCGACCCTCGCGCGCGGCGCGGCATCGAACGGGATGGGGCCATCGGGCTGGCCATGCAGGAACTGCCGCAGCAGCGGGTCCTGGCTGGACTGCAGCGCCTCGGGCGTGCCCTGGAACACGATGCCGCCATTGGCGATCGCGATCACCTGGTCGCAGATCGGCAGGGTCTCGTGCACGTGGTGGCTGACGATGATGCTGGTCAGGCCCAGGCTGTGGTTGAGGCGCTGGATCAGGCTCATGATCACCCCGGAGGCGATCGGATCCAGCCCGGTCAGCGGCTCGTCGTAGATCATCAGTGGCGGGTCCAGCGCCAGCGCACGGGCCAGCGCCACACGGCGCGCCATGCCGCCGGACAGCTCGCGCGGCCAGGCATCGGCGGCGGCCAGCAGGCCCACCGCATGCAGCTTCATTTCCACCAGGCGGCGCAGCACGGCGGTCGGCAGGCGGGTGTGCGTGCGCAGCGGCAGGGCGACGTTTTCGGCCACAGTGAGGTCGGTCAGCAGGCCATTGCCCTGCAGCAGCACGCCCACGCTCTTGCGCATTTCCAGCAGTGCGCCGCTGTCATGCGGGATCGGCTTGCCGAACAGGGTGACCTCGCCGGCGACCGGGCGCAGTTCGCCGGTCAGCGCCGCCAGCAGGGTCGACTTGCCGCTGCCGGACGGACCGAGCACGGCAGTGATGCTGCCCTTGAGCACCTGCAGCGACACGTCGCGCAGGATCGTGCGCCCGCTCCGGTCGATGCGGACGTTGGATAACTGCACCAGACTGGAGGTGGAAGCCGACATGGGCACCATTAACGTTTTTTAGACATCGAAGGATCGGGCCCGTCGGCTGAACATAAGCAGACTGGACGGTCCAGTATTGTTGCACGGCAAGGCCTCGCGTAGGCCGGGACAATCGGCCGGCGGGCCGGAACAATCCGTACCGCTGGCGTGCCAACCATTGAATACTGCCTGCCGTGCTGCACACTGTGCATGATGAGTGACCCGGGCAGCGATTTCCGCCTCTACCATTCCAATTCCCTGGACGTGCTGGCCGCGCTGCTGGCGCGCAACGTGCGTGTGCCGGTGCAGGGCCAGCCGCTGCTGGCGCCGGAAGTGGTGCTGATCCCGCAGGTGGCGATGCGGCGCTGGCTGCAGGCGACACTGGCCGCGGAATTCGGCGTCGCCGCCAACCTCCAGTTCCTGACCCCCGGCGAGTTCGTGGCGCGCGCGCTGAAGGCCAACGTCAGCGGTGAGCAGGACGATCTGGACGCCGCCGGCCTGCACTGGAAGCTGTATCAGGCACTGCGCGACCCGGCGCTGCTGGCGCAGCCGCCGATGCGCGCGCTGCAGTCCTATCTTGCCGGCGATGACGCATTGAAACCCTGGGCGCTGGCCGGCGAGCTGGCCTCGGTGTTCGAGAAGTACCAGGCCTGGCGCCGCGACTGGCTGCTGCGCTGGGCAGCCGGTGCCGATCCGGCCGACCCGCAGGCGATCCTGTGGCGCACCATCACCCGCGGCCGCGACTACCGCGCCCGCCGCATCCAGGAGTACCTGGACCGCTTCGAAGGCGCCGGCCAGCCGCTGCCGCAAGGCCTGCCGCCGCGCATGTCTGCGTTCGCAACGCTCAACATCTCGCCTGACGTGCTGCGGGTGATGGCCACCCAGGCCCGGGTGGGCGAGCTGCACTTCTACATGCCCACCCCGGTGCAGTCGTACTGGGGAGATCTGCAGACGCTGGCCGAGCGCCTGCGCAGTGGCGCACCGGATCCCTTCGGTGAAGCGGCCGGCGAGAACCGGCTGCTGGAAGCGTGGGGTGCGGCCGGGCGCGACTTCATGGCGGTGCTGGGCAGTTACGAGGTGGTGCATCCGGCCGGCGAAATCGCCGCCTATTCCGATCCGGAGGAGGACACCGGGCCAAGCCTGGACGAAGGTGGCCTGTCCGACAGCCTGCTGCATCGCCTGCAGCGTGACCTGTTCCACCGTCGCGCGCTGCCCTCGGGTGAACTGCGCGACGGCCTGCGCAGCGACGACCCCAGCCTGCAGGTACACGCCTGCCACACCCGCCTGCGTGAGTTGCAGGTACTGCACGACCAGCTGCGCAGCCTGCTGCAGGACCCGCGCTTCGACCCGCCGCTGCAGGCGCGCGAGATCGCGGTGCTGGCGCCGGACATCGATCCCTATGTGCCGTACCTGGAAGCGGTGTTCGGCGGTCGCGGCGGCGAGGAGGAACACATTCCGTATGCCCTGGCCGACAGCAGTCCGCTGGCGGGCGAGCCGCTGGCCGATGTGTTCGTGCATCTGCTGGGCCTGCCGGTCTCGCGCTTTGGCCTGAACGAAGTGCTGGACCTGCTGGCCAGCGCGCCGCTGGCCGAAGCGGCCGGGCTGGAAGCGGTGGACTTCGACCGCCTGCATGGCTGGCTGCAGCAGGCCGGCGCACGCTGGGGCCTGGACGCAAGACACCGCAACCAGCACCAGGCACCGGCCGACGACGCCTACACCTGGCAGTTCGCGCTGGATCGCCTGGTACTCGGCCATGCCACCGGCAGCGAGGCCGACGTGGCCGGCGTGGCGCCGTGGATCGAACTGGAAGGCGGCGCGCTGGACGCGCTGGACCGGTTGCTGCGCCTGCTGCGCGTGCTGGCGGTCTACCAGCGACGCCTCGGCGAGCTGCTGACACCGGCGCAGTGGCGGCAACGCCTGCTGTCGCTGCTGGATGCACTGCTGCCCACCGCGCCCAGCTCGCCCAACAGCCAGCGCGCGCTGGAGCGCCTGCGCAAGCTGCTCAACCAGTTCGCCGACGATGCCGCCAAGGCCGGTTTCGAAGACGGCGTGCCGCCGGAGGTGGTGCGTTCGCACTTCGCCGGCGTACTGGGGGAGGCCGATACGCGCGCACCGCTGCTGACCGGTGGCATCAGTTTCGGCCGCATGGTGCCGATGCGGCTGCTGCCGTTCCGGGTGATCTGCGTGCTCGGCCTCAACGATGGCGATTTCCCGCGCCGGGACCCGGCCGCGGGCCTCAACCAGCTCACCGCCGAGCTGGATACGCCGCGCCGCCGTCCGGGCGACCGCTCCACCCGCGAGGATGACCGCTTCCTGTTCCTGCAGCTGTTCGCGGCCGCGCAGGAGGTGTTCTATCTCAGCTATCTCGGCGCCGATCCGCGCGATGGCAGCGTGCGTGAGCCGTCGGTACTGGTCAGCGAACTGATCGATGCCGCCGCCGCATATCACCTCGATCCGACTGCGGCGGTCCGCGACTTCACCGTGCGTCACGCGTTGCAGCCGTTCTCGCCAGCCGCGTTCGGTGATGGCGATCCACGCCGCTTCAGCTATCGCCGCCAGTGGCATCCGGCCGCCGGTCGCCTGACCGGCCAGCGCGGTGGCCTGCAGCCGTGGTTCGATGCACCGTTGCCGCCGCCGCTCGACGATGCGGTGGAAGACGAGGTCGCACTCGATACCCTGCGCCGCTTCCTGTGCGACCCGGCCGGGCAGTTCCTCGCACAGTCGCTGGGCCTGCGCCTGGCCGACGATGTCGAGGAGGTCGATGACCTGGAACCGCTGGTGCTGTCGTCGCGCGGGCCGGAAAAGCGCAGCGTGCAGGCGGCGGTGGTACGCGCCACGCTCAGCGGCGATGCCGAGCCGTTGTACCCGCGGCTGCGCGCGCGTGGCCTGCTGCCGTCGGGTCCATTGGGCGAGCGCCAGTTCGAGGTAGAGCAGTTGAAGACACGCCCGTATGCCAGTGCGCTGCTGGGCTGGATGCAGGGCGAACCACTGGAAAGCCGTCGCTACGAAGTGGACATCGATGGCGTGCGCCTGCATGGCCGCGTGGCCGATCGGCATCCCGAAGGGCTGGTGCGCCTGCGTGCCGGCACACTCAATGGCAATGCAGTGATCCGCCACGGCCTGGACTGGCTGCTGGCGAACGCGGCGGGCGATGCGCTGCCGCTTGTGCAGTTCCATGATGGTGGCGACGCCGGTCCCGGCCCGCATGTACTGCCGGCACTGAGCGTTCCCGCTGCACGTGCGGCGCTGCGTGCGCTGCTGCAGCTGCGCCAGCGTGGCCTGCGCGAGCCGCTGCGCTTTGCCCCGTACACCGGCTGGGTGCTGTACAACGCGCCGGCAGAAAAGCAGCGCAGCGAAGGCTGGAAGCAGTGGCACGGCAGCGACCGCAGTTGGGGTGAATCCAGCAGCGACGCCTGGCAGCTGCTGCTGCGCGGTGCCGATCCATTTGCCACCGACGCCGGCTATGCCGACCTGCTGCGCAACAGCCAGGTGGTCTTCAGCGCGGTGCGCGAAGGCCGCGCTCTCGGCGCCGAAGCACGCCAGGAGGGCAACGCATGAACACCGCCATCGCCGAAGACGGCATCGAATCCCTCAGCCGTGATCCCTACCTGGCCCTGCCGCTGGACGGCATCCGCCTCATCGAAGCCAGCGCCGGCACCGGTAAGACCTTCACCCTGGCCACGCTGTTCACCCGCCTGGTGGTGGAGCAGGGCCTGCGCATCGGCCAGATCCTGGCAGTGACCTTCACCGATGCCGCCACCCAGGAACTGCGCAAGCGCATCCGCGAGCGCCTGGCGCTGGCCGCGCGCCTGGTCGACCTGGAAGCGGCCGACGGTGAAGCACCGGAGGTGCGATTGACCCGCGACGTGCTGCAGCGCCATCTGCAGGGCGGCACCGAGAGCGCCGCCGCACTGAAACGCCGCCTGCAGGTGGCCGCAGACGAGATCGACCTGGCGTCCATCTTCACCATCCACGGCTTCTGCACCCGCGTGCTGCGCGAGCATGCGCTGGAAAGCGGCCACACCTTTGATCCGCCGGAACTGCTGGCCAGTGACCGCGAGCTGCTGGAGGAGCTCGCGGCCGATCTGTGGCGCGTGCATGCCAATGACCCGGCCACGCTGGAGCCGCTGACCTGGCTGTGGTCCAACCCGGATGCGCTGGCGGCCGATCTGCGCGCGTTGCTGGCTACGCCGCCTCTGCACCCGTTGCCACGGCCGGTGGCAACGGCCGATCCACACCCAGCATTGCAGGCCACCGCCGCCGAACTGCAGCAGGCGCTGCGCGAGCATGGCGAGCAGTTCTTCATCGACCTGTGCGATGCCGTCGACAACAAGTGGCTCAACGGCGTGTCCTACAAGCTGGGCTGGCTGCATCCGCTGGGCCGGCAGCTGCTGGCCTGGGCCGAGCGCGCCGACCCGCGCGAGCTGCTGATCAGCGAACGCCTGCCGGCGCTGCTGCCGGAGGCGTTGGCCGCCAAGACCAACAAGAAATTCGCCGAGCGCACGCCGTCGTCGCCATTGCAGGAACCGTTGGCGCGCTATGTCGTGCTGCTGGCCGAACGCGATGCCTGGTTGCGTGCCACCGCATTGAATTTCCTGCACGCGCTTCGCGCCGACGCCACGCAGCGGCTGCAGGCACTGAAGCGCATCCGCCGGGTGCAGACCTACGACGATCTGATCGATGGCGTAGCGCTCGCCCTGGAAGGCCCGCAGCGACTGACGCTGGTCAGGCAGCTGCGCGCGCAGTACCGCATCGCGCTGGTTGATGAGTTCCAGGATACCGACGATCGCCAGTGGGGCATCTTCCACACCGTGTTCGGTGATTCGCCGGAGGTGCGCGAGCTGGACCTGGCACCGGCGTTGTTCCTGATCGGCGACCCCAAGCAGGCGATCTACGGTTTCCGCGGCGGTGATATCCACACTTACCTGAAGGCCAAGCAGGTGGCGCAGCAGGCGCCGGTACTGGACCAGAACTTCCGCTCGCGACCCGCTGTGCTGCGCGCGCTGCAGGCGCTGTACGACAACGCTGGCGAAGACGCCTTCCTCGAACGCGACATCCAGTTCGAGCCGGTGCGGCCCGGTGGCGTGCGCAGCGATGCGGACTACCAGCGCGACGGCCATGCCGCCGCGGCGCTCACCCTGCGCGTGCTGCGCAGTGGCGGTGACAAGGCGATGAGCGCCGATGCCTCGCGCGATGCGGCGACCCAGGCCTGCGTGGCCGCGATTCACCAGATCCTGGTCGAGGCGCGTGCGGGCAATGCCGTGTTGCGTGGGCGCCCGGTGCAGCCCGGTGACATCGCGGTGCTGGTGCGCTCGCATCGCGAGGCCACCCTGGTGCAGCGCGCACTGGCCGCGGTCGGCATTCCGGCAGTGGCAGCCGGCAAACAGAGCCTGTTTTCCACGCCTGAAGCGCGTGATCTGCGTGCGCTGCTGCTGGCACTGCTGCAACCGGCCGACGAGGGCCGCCTGCGCGCAGCGCTGGCCACGGTACTGCTCGGCCAGCGCGCCAGTGCGATTGCGGCGATGGAGCGCGACGGCGACCTGCAACGCGGGTTCCAGGCGCAGCTGCTGCACTGGCGAGAGCGCTGGCAGCGCGGCGGGCCGTTCGCGGTGATCGCCGATGTCTGTGCCGCGCAGGGCGAGCGCCTGCTGGCGCTGATCGATGGCGAGCGCCGCCTGACCAATTACCTGCAGCTGGGTGAACTGCTGCAGGAGGCCTCGGCGCAGGCGCTGGGCATGCATGGCCTGCTGGACTGGCTGCAGGGGCAGATGGCCAGCGCCGACCAGGATGACGAGCAGCAGCTGCTGCGCCTGGAATCGGATGCGCGCCGCGTGCAGATCATCACCCTGCACAAGAGCAAGGGCCTGGAGTATCCGCTGGTGTTCCTGCCCTTCGTCGGCATCGACGGCGGCGCACCGAACACGGCCTCGCACTGCACCGTGCACGTCGGCGGCCAGCGCCAGTTGCACTGGAAGCTGGACAAGGACGAGGCCTGGGAAGCGGCCACCGCGCAGCGCGAACGCGAGCAGCGCGCCGAGGATGCGCGCCTGCTGTATGTGGGACTGACCCGCGCCGAGCATGCGCTGTGGATCGCCGTGGGTGATCTGGCCGGGCTCGGCAAGACGCGGCTGGCGCCGCTGCTGGGTGACCTGCAGGCGCTGCGCGCGCTCGCCGATGTGCACATCGATGACAGCGAGGCGCCGGCCACGCTGCCGCAGCTGGCGGCCGAAGTGGAAGGTGAGCTTCCAGCCGTGCGTGCACTGACCCGGCGCGTGCCGCACGACTGGTGGGTGTACAGCTTTACCCAGCTGGCCCACGCAGATGCAGGCGTTGGCAGCGATATCGAAGCAGCCGCCACCGAGCTGCCGGCACCGGCCGCCGACGAACCGGCCGGCCCGGAACTGCCATTGGAACCGGCGCTGCCTGAACCCACCGCGGCCGCCGAGGACAACGCCCCGCTCGATCCGCGCTTCATGGGCAGTCGCTTCGGCAACGTGCTGCATGAGGCGATGGAGAACGTCGACTTTGCTGCATGGGCGGATTGGCAGCCGGGCCTGGAAGCCCCTGAGGGGCAGGCCGAGGTGCTGCGCAAGGCGCTGCACGACGAAGGCTATGCCGATGTCGATCTGGACGACGGCGTGGCCGTGCTGGTGCCGCTGGTTGGCCACACGCTGACCGTGCCGCTACCCGAAGGCGGTGCGCTGCACAGCCTGGGTGAAGGCGAGCGCCGCGCAGAAATCGACTTCCATTTCGCCATCGAACCGACCACGGTGCCGGCGCTGCTGCAGGTCCTTCATGCGCACGGCGTTTCCAGTGGTCGTCGAGGCTTCGGCCAGCGTCGCCGCCTGGAAGGGCTGATGACCGGCATGATCGACCTGACCTACGTGCGCGACGGGCGCTGGTACGTGCTCGACTACAAGTCCAACCGCCTGCCCGGCTACAGCCCGGACCTGCTGGCCATTGCCATGCGGCACAGCGAGTACGACCTGCAGGCGCTGATCTACACCGTGGCCCTGCATCGCTGGTTGCGCTTCCGCCTGGGCGCGGCGTACGACTACGAGCGCGACATGGGCGGCATCCGCTATCTGTTCTGCCGTGGGCTGGACGGCACCGGCAACGGCGTGCATGCGGACCGCTTCCCGTTCGCGCTGGTGGATGCCTTGGACGCGCTGTTCGCCGGTGGCGAACAGGCCCAGGCCGAACTGGCCACGCGTGCCCGCGGAGCCAGCGCATGAGCCTGTTGCAGGAGCTCTACCGCAATGGCCAGCTGCGCACCCTCGACCATGCACTGGCGACCAGCCTGCAGCGGCTGCGCGACGACACCCCGGACACCGTGGCGGTGGCCGCTGCGCTGGCCTCGCTGGCGGTGTCTCACGGTCACGCCGCGTTCGACCCGGCGCAACCGCAGCGGCTGCTGGAAGGCATACCCCAGTGGCCTGCCGCACAGGACTGGCTGGCACAACTGCGCGCATCGCAGTGGGTGGCGACACCGGAGCGGGCCGACGCCGTCGCCGATGACGCGCCACTGGTGCTGGAAAACGGACTGCTCTACCTGCGCCGTTATCGCGAATACGAGCGGCAGCTGGCGGCCGGCCTGCAGCGTATCGGCCGGCATCCCGTGCCAGCGCCCGACGTGGCGGCGCTGGCACCGTTGTTCGCGCGCCTGTTCCCGCAGGCGCTGGACAGCGAGGACCACCAGGCACGCGCGGCCGGTGTGGCCCTGCGCCACCCGCTGGCGTTGATCACCGGTGGCCCCGGCACCGGCAAGACCACCACCATCGCGCGCCTGCTGCTGCTGCTGGCGGCGCAGGCCCAGCAGGCCGGCCAGCCACTCCCCGAAGTGGCGTTGGCTGCCCCCACCGGGCGCGCCGCCGAGCGCATGGCCGAGAGCCTGCGCCTGGCCATGCAACGCGTGCAGGAACAGGGGCTGGACCCGGCACTGTGCGCGGCGCTGCCCGGTACCGGCACCACCCTGCATCGACTGCTCGGCGTGATTCCCGATTCTCCGCGCTTCCGCCACCACGCCGACAACCCGCTGCCGGTGGACGTCGTGGTGGTCGACGAAGCCTCGATGATCGACCTACCGATGATGGCCAAGCTGGTCGATGCGATCGCCAGCGGCACCCGGCTGATCCTGCTCGGCGATCCCGACCAGCTGCCGTCGGTGGAAGCGGGCGACGTGCTCAGCGCGATCCTGCGCGCCAGCGGTGATGGCATCGGCACCCGCGCCGATGATGCGCAGGCACTGCAGGGTCTGTTGGCACCGGCCACGTTGCAGCCGCAGGCCGCGCCGCGCGCCTTCGCCGGCCGCCGCGTGCAGCTGCAACGCGGTTACCGGCAAAGCGATGCGCTGGATCTGGCACCGCTGGCGCATGCCGTGCGCGAAGGCGACAGCAGCACCGCATTGCAGCTGCTGCGCGGTGGGTCGCTGGCAGGCGTGCATTTCCACGAAGGCGAGGCCGATCCATTGCGCGGCCAGCGCGAGCACCTGCTGGGCCACTGGCGTGCACTGGCAGACGCGGCCGATCCAGCGCTTGCCCTGCAGCAGGCCGGGCGCCTGCGCGTGCTGACCGCGTTGCGCGAAGGCCCGCAGGGTGCGCGCGGGCTCAACAGCCGCATCGAACAGCTGCTGGCTGGCAACACCCCGGGCTACTTCCAGGGCCGCCTGCTGCTGGTTACCGAGAACAGCTACCGGCATCGCCTGTTCAACGGCGACATCGGTATCTGCCTGCGCGACGACAGCGGCGCGATGGTGGCCTGGTTCCCGGGCGACACCGTCGAGCAGCCACGCGCCTTCCACCCGGCCGCACTGCCCGCGCATGAAAGCGCCTTTGCGATGACCGTGCACAAGGCACAGGGCTCGGAGTTCGATGAAGTGTGGCTGCAGCTGCCACGCCAGGACAGCCGCGTGCTCTCGCGCGAGCTGGTCTACACCGGCCTGACCCGCGGCCGCCAGGTACTGCATGTGGCCGGCAGCGCCGACGTGCTGCAGGCGGCGTTGAAGCGCCACGCCAGCCGGCTGGGTGGTCTGGCCTGGCGGCTGGGTGCGGAAGACGTGATCGAAGCACCGGCGCCCATCGAGCAACCCACGGTGCAGGGCCAGTTGTTCTGAACCGGGGTCGGATCCCGTTCCCACCGGGAACGGGCTCTGAACCCGGTCGCCCCGATGTCGCATTTGCCCTTTGATGACGCCGTCGGCGCTACCTATCCTGCGTTGCTACCCCACGACACAGGAACCGGCACATGGCGCTTATCGCCCTGGATGACCCACGCTGGGCCGAACTGCAGCATGCCTATGGAGCTGCGGATGACATTCCGGAGCTGCTGGCCAATCTCAGTATCCCGAAAAACGAAAGATCGGAAGACGATCCGATTGAAGACACCTGGGAAGAATTGTGGAGCAGCTTGTGCCATCAAGGGGATGTCTACAGCGCTTCGTTTGCGGCTGTGCCGCATATTGTTGATGCGCTTCTGCGGCAGCCAGAGCTCTTGATGTTTGACTTTGTTGGGCTGCCGGTCAAGATCGAAGTCGAGCGGAGGGAGGCTGGAATCTCAATTCCTGAATCCGTGGAGCCTCAGTACTCAGAAGCGCTCCAGAACCTTGCATGCTTCGCCGCAAGCGTAATCCTCGATAAACATGACAAGAGTATGAGTTCAGCGTTGCTGACAGCGCTTGCCCTGGCCCATGAGAACACGGGTGTCGCGCGGATGCTTGGGCAGATAACTGCTTACGAGGCTGATGAAGCGGTCGATCTGTTCCTGAATCGCTAGCCAGAAGCAGTCGAGCATGGCTCGACTCTACAAAAGCGTACTTCGATCATTCCGACGTTCATCCACGCATGGCGTGGATCTACCGTGTCGACCAAGGTCGACACCCACCAGAGCAGAACGCCGTGCCGGCAGATCGCAGGAAACTGTCGAAGGCGGGGTGGGTCCGGTTGAGGGGGCGTGAGCCGCATGGGCCCGAGGCATGCGTCGGGCGGGTTGGGCAGGACGCCCAACCCCGGTCTTGCCGTGTGCGCAGGACAGCGCACACGAGCAAGCGGCGACCGAGCTTACATGGACGTACTTGCAGCGTCCCCCTCAACCGGACCCACCCCGCCTACCCACGGATAGCACGCATTTGACGTTGCTGTTGACGTTGTTTCGGCAGGTGCAGGGCGCAGCCCTGCCGCCAAACCTACTCCGGCATCAGCACCAACCCATCCGGGAACACGATCGCCGCTTCATCGGCACCCACATCGAAGAAGCCCACGCCGTGCTTCTCGGCCAGGTCCTGCACGCGGCCGTGCGCGCGCTCGGCCACCGAATAGGCAAACGCGCCGTAGATCACCTCGCGGCCGATGCTGTACTCGGTCACTTCGGCACGATCGTCATCGTCGTTGCTCAACGGGCCGTTCAACGGCGGGAAGTCCTGCGCCATCTCCGCAAACCACGCTTGCAGCGCCGGGCTGCTGACCGCCGGGTCGTCGTACTCGTGGCGCTCGTTCCACTGCGTCTGCTTCTCGAACCAGGCGATGAAGGCCGCCGCTTCGCGCGGGGCCGCGCTGGCCTCGAACACCATCATGTCGTAACTCATTGAACCGTCCTGTGGGGATTGCGAGTGGCCGCCGGGCATGGCCCGGCGCTACCGGGCCACGATGGTAGCGCCGGGCCGCGCCTGGCGGATCGCATTACACGGACGGCGATTCGGCGCCTACCCATCCCGGCGCCAACGCCTTCGCCTCCGGGAACAACGCAAAGCGCAGCCCGATCAGGCCCATCAGCGCCTCGTCGCGCGCCTTGCAGGCGGCCACGCTGCCGACCCGTCCCAGCGAGGTATCCAACCGCTCGCGCAATGCGTCGGCCGCCACAATCGGTTTGCGCGCAGCGATCTGCCGGCGGTAGTGCACGGCGATCTCTTCAAGAATGTGCTCGACCGCCTCACGGCTGCGCTCGGGCAGTTCCAGCCGTGCACGGCGCAGCTGCAGGATGTTCAGGCCGATGCGCGCCTCGTTGAGCATGTCCACCGAGGCGATGTCACTGCCCTCGGGCGTCGCCGCCAGGCGCGGGGCGAGCAGGCCCAGCAGGTCGAGCATGCGTGCGGCGAAGCGCTGCCGATCCTGCTGGCCGCGTCCTTCGGCGGCTTCGGCCAGCGTGGTCCAGCCCTGCCGCACCAGCCGGCGTGCGGTCCACTCGGCACCTACCGAACGGAACAGGCGGGTCATCACCACTGCAAAGCCAATGCCGATGAACATCGCGATCGACGAGTTGAGGAAGGTCTGGATGTTGGCGCTGTAGGTGTTCTGCAGGCTCAGCAGCGCGGCCAGGTTCACTGTCAGCGGCAGCGCGAACAACGCGCTCTTGGGGTGGTGCAGCATCAGCCCCAGCGGCAGGAACGCCACCGCCAGCACCAGCGCCAGCAGGCCGAAGTCGTGCACGGCCGGGAACACGCCGAACAGGTACACGCCGGCCACCACCGAGGCGACCATCGCCCACACCAGGAACTGCACCATGCTGGGGGCCGGATCGTCCTGTGCGGCGAAGAATGCGGCAGTCACCGCCGCCATCATCGCGCCGTTGCCACCGCCCTCCCAACCGAGCGCGATCCACAGTACGCAGTAGCTCATCAGTGCCACGCCGGCACTGAGCGCGGAGAACAGTGCCATGCCGTAGTCGACGTGCCTGTCGGCGGCCACCCGTTCGGTGCGGATGCGATAGTGCGCGCGGTCCAGCGGCGCGGTGCCCTGATCGATCGCGTGCTGCAGGGTGCGGCAGTCCTGCCACAGGTCCACCAGCTCCTCCAGGCGCAGCAGCAGGCTGGCCAGCTGCAGGTGCTGCAGGTCGCGGTCCACCTGCGGCTTCAGCGCGCTGATGCGCGCGCGCAGCCGCGCGTACTCACTGGCGTTGGTCGGGCCGTCCAGCCAGTCGTGGATGTCATCGACCAGCGCCGGCAAACCTTCAGGCAGGGCCTGGCCATCGCTGCGCAGCGCGCTCAGGCGGTCAGCAATCGAGGACAGCACCGGCAACAGCAGCAGCATGCGTTCGCGCAGCCGCTCCATCGACACTGCCGAACCGGCATGGCGCGGGTCGTCGCGGCGCAGGAACTCGATCAATGCCTCGAACTGCACCAAGTCGGCGGCCAACCGGTTGCGTGGCGCGTGTGCACGGCCACGTTCCAGGATCTGCCGGCACCACTGCGCGGCGTCCTCCATCCAGTTGCCGATGCGGGCGCGCAGCATCGGCCGCACCGAGGCCGGGAACAGCAGCGAGGCGAACAGCACCGCCACCACCGTGCCGAGGATGATCTCCTCGCTGCGCGCCACCACCGTGTCGAAGATGGTTTCCGGCGAGGTCACTGCGGGGAAGCCGATGAAGGCGGTGGTGTAGCCGGCCAGCAGGAACGCGTAGCCGCGCGGGCCGCGGTTGAGCAGGGCCATGAACAGGCAGCCGGCCAGCCAGATCGACATCGCCGCGCTCAGGACCAGCGGCGTTTCCACCAGTGCCGGCAGCACCAGCAGGGTGGCCAGGCCGGCCACCAGGGTGCCGACGATGCGGTACACGCCCTTGGCCCGGGTCGGGCCCAGCAGCGGCTGGCTGACGATGTACACCGTGCCCATCGCCCAGTACGGGCGCGACAGGTTGCCGGCCATGGCGATGTACAGCGCGGCCACTGCGGCCAGGTAGGTCTTGATCGAGAACAGCCAGGCCTGGCGGTCGGTCAGCGCGTTCATGGCTTACTTCGCTGCGGTCGAGGCGTTGGGCGCGGTGGCGCTTGCCTGCCAGCCACCGCCCAGCACCAGGAACAGATGGATCTGGTCGCGCGAGACCTGCGCTTCGGCGGCCGCCAGCGTGGCATCGCTGGTGGCCAGGCTGCGGTCGGCATCCAGGCTGGACAGGTACGGCGTGCGGCCGCCCTGGTACAGCCGGCGGTTCTGCTCGGCAGCCAGCGCGGCCTGCTCCTGCGCGATGCGCAACGACTGCAGCCGGCGCAGGTCCTGCGCATAGCGGTCCAGCGCGGTCTGGGTCTCGCGCAGCGCCTGCAGGACCGTGTGGTCGAACTCGGCCAGCGCCGCGTCGGCACCGGCTTCGGCGGCGTGGATGCGCGCGTGCGTGCCCGACGACGGCAACGTCCACGAAATCAGCGGGCCGATCGACCATTGCTGGGTCATCGGCGTGCCGAAGTCTTCCAGCAGGCCGGCGGCACCCACCGAGGCACCCAGGCGGATGTCCGGATACAGTTCGGCGGTGGCCACGCCAATGCGCGCGGTGGCCGAGGCCAGCTTGCGTTCGGCCTGGCGCACGTCCGGGCGGCGCTGCAGCAGCGCACGGCCATCACCGACCGGCAGGGGCTGCGCCAGGCCGGGGGCGTGTGCACAGTCGATCACGCCAGTCGGCAGCTGGCCCGGGGTCTGCCCGAGCAGGGCGGCCAGCGAATAGGCGGCCGCCGAGCGCTGCGCATGCAGCGGCGGCAGTGCAGCTTCCAGCAGCGCCACCTGGGCATTGGCGCGGGCCAGCTCCGGCGGCGTGCCACGGCCAGCCGCGATCAGGCGCTCGGTAACGGTGCGGCTGCGCTGTTGCAGCTGCAGCGAATGCTCGGCCACGTGCAGTTCGTGGTTGGCATGGCAGATTTCCAGGTAGCTGTCGGCCACCTGGGCGACCACACTGACCTGGGCCAGATCGCGTGCCGCCGCCACCGACTGCTCGTCGGCACGCGCCGCTTCGGCGCCGCGCTTGAGCTTGCCGAACAGGTCGAACTGGTAGCTGACCGCGAACTTGCCATCGGCCAGGTTGATCACCGGCAGCTCGTGCTCCTGCAGGAACGATTCGGCCGACAGCTGCGCGCGGCTGACCCCGGCCTCGGCTTCGTACTCGAAGCCACCGGCGTCCAGCGCCTGTTCGTATACCGCCGCCGCACGGCGCAGGTGCGCATCGGCGGCCTTCAGTTCGACGTTGTCTCGCAGCGCCTGGGTGATCAGGCCATCCAGCACCGGGTCGTTGTACAGCGACCACCAGCGGTCGGGCAGCGCCTGGTTGGCGGCCACCTGCGGGTTCTGCGTATCGATGAAGGCCGCATTGGCCTCCGGGCGCTTGAAGGCCGAGCCTTCCGGCAGTGCATAGTCGGGGCCAACGGTCCTGCACGCGGCCAGGCTGGCCAGCGCGACGATCAGGCCGAGACGGGGCAGGGCGGCGTTCACAGGCCCGCCTGTGTCGGCGCGGTGCCGGCCTTGTCGTTGTGCGGGTGACGGCCGGTGTCCACGGTCACCGTGGCGGTGCGGCCGGCAATCAGTTCCACGCCCTTGGGCACCTCGTCGATGGCGATGCGCACCGGAATGCGCTGGGCCAGACGCACCCAGTCGAAGGCCGGGGTCACGTTCGGCAGCAGAGAGCTGCCATTGCTGCGGTAGCGATCCTCGATGCCGGCGGCGATGCTCTCGACATGGCCGCGCAGCGGCGCCGATTCGCCCATCAGGCGGATGTCCACGCGCTGCCCCGGGGCCACGCCGCGCAGGCGGGTTTCCTCGAAGTAGCCGTCGATGCGGAACGAGCCGGTGTCCAGCAGCGCCAGCACCGGCTTGCCGGCCACCACGTAGTCGCCCACGCGCATGGTGCGGTCGTTGACCCGGCCATCGGCCGGTGCGCGCACCTCGGTGCGGCCCAGGTTGAGCTCGGCCAGGTCGACCGCCGCCTGTGCGGTGCCCAGCGCAGCCTGTGCAGCCTGCAGCTTGGCGCGGCGCACTTCGGCGTCCTCGGCGGCGACCAGATCCTGCAGGCTGCGGTCACGGCCGATTTCGCGGCGCAGCTGCGCCACCGAGGCCTGGCGCTCGGCCAAGCTGGCCTTGGCCTGTTCCAGCGCGATGCGGTAGCGCGCGCGGTCGATCACGAACAGCACGTCGCCCTTCTTCACCGCCTGGTTGTCGGCCACGTTCACCGTTTCCACCAGCCCGGACACGTCCGGTGCCACCTGCACCACGTCGGCACCGACATGGGCGTCGCGGGTCCACGGCTCATCCATGTAATAGACCCACAGCTGGCGCAGCACCAGCAGGGCGACGATCACGGCTGCGCTGGTCAGCAGTATGGGCAGGGTCTTCTTCACGATCTTGTTCACGATTGCATCCAACGCAGGAGGTGGAACAGCAGGCCAAGCACGATCCCGTACAGCGCCAGGTTGAACAGCGCCGGGTGCCATACATGGCGATAGGCGCCGGCACGCTGCAGCAGCGCGTGCAGGCCGCTGTTGACCAGGTAGGCCAACAACATCAACCCGAGCAGGGTCGGGACGAACACTCCATGGAGACTGAATTCACCGGGCATCGGAAGGGGCGGGGGCGAGGTGGGGGAGGGGAGGGACAACAGAACAACGGCAACGGGCAAAAGCCGCTGGCGTGTGCACGGCAGCGGCGGTGTTCGGGGGCAGCGCTCTTACGTGATGCGGTCGGCGGCCTCGGCCAGCAGGCGCCATGCCTTCAGCACGGCGTGCAGTTCATCCATGGAAAGCTCGCCGAACACGTCCTGGCGCAGGCCGATCAACTGGTCTTCCAGCTCGCTGACCAGCGCATGGCCCGCGTCGGTCAGCCACAGCAGGTTGGCGCGGCGGTCGCTGGCGTCGCTCTCGCGGCGGACCAGGTCGCTGGCGCACAGCTTGTCCAGCAGGCGCACCAGGGAAGGACCCTCCATGCCCAGCTGCTGGGCCAGCGCCACCTGGCGGATGCCACCGCCGGAGCGGCCGATCATCAGCAGGGGCATGGTGCAGGCGGTGGAGATGCCGTAGCTGCCGAGCCGACTGTCGGCCAGGCGCTGCCACTGCCGCCCTGCGTACAGCAGGCCGGAGCTGAGCTGCATCTGCAGCACGGTGCGCTCGTCGAGAGGTCGGTCCATAAAGATAGATAGGATACTACTAATTTCATTCCTATCAATGGGTTTTTCTGAATGGGCGGGGTGTATTGAGGAAAGCGTTGCGCCTGCTGGTTATCGGTTGGGGTGGCGGAGGGCCGGACGGGGCAGGGCACGCTGCAAGTACGTCCATGTAAGCTCGATCGGCGCATCCATGCGCCTCACGGCCCTGCCCCGCCCGGTCCTCCGCCACCCACCCCACATCCCGTGAGCGCGGTGGGTTGGCTCTAAGGGCAAAAGCAGTGCGGACCAAGGTCCGCACCCACCAGGGCGGCACACCGCTTCCGAAGCCATGAACCCCCGCTTTTGACCCCGCTTTCGGGCGGTCCGGCCGCGCCCGCAGGAAACCGTCAGGGAGCGGGAAGGGCGGCAGGGCAGGACCGTGAGGCGCATGGATGCGCCGACCGAGCCCCCAGGGACGGGTTTACGGCGTGTCCTGCCCTGCCGCCCTTCCCGCTCCAAACCGATAGCAGTCCGGCGCCGCGCGTCACCCCCGATGAACCGTCCCCACAGGACGACCCACCCCCCGGTCGGGTACGATGCTCGCCCCCCGTTCGGGACGCTGTACGCAATGAGCAAGAACAACGAAAAGGCCGCCCCGCAGGGCGACGTGACCCAGGACCAGGCCGAGGATGCCGTGCGCACCCTGCTGCGCTGGGCCGGTGAGGACCCGTCCCGTGAAGGCCTGCTGGATACCCCCCGCCGTGTCGCCGAAGCCTATGGCGACTGGTTCAGCGGTTACCGCGACGACCCGCGCGCCTACATGGAGCGGACCTTCGAGGAAGTGGCCGGCTACGACGAACTGATCGTCCTGCGTGACATCGAGTACGAAAGCCACTGCGAACACCACATGGCGCCGATCATCGGCCGCGTGCATGTCGGCTACCTGCCGGCCGGCAAGGTGGTGGGCATCAGCAAGCTGGCCCGCGTCGTCGAAGCCTACGCCCGCCGTTTCCAGGTGCAGGAGAAGATGACCGCGCAGATCGCCCAGTGCATCCAGGACGTGCTGCAGCCGATCGGCGTCGGCGTGGTCGTCGAAGGCGCCCACGAGTGCATGACCACCCGCGGCATCCACAAGCGCGGCGTCAGCATGGTCACCTCCAAGATGCTGGGCAGCTTCCGCGACGACGCGCGCACCCGCGCCGAGTTCCTGCGCTTCATCGAAGTGGGCGGCAAGCGCTGAGCCGCTTGCCCGCACCGCGCCGGCCCCTGGTGGCCGGCATGCCCACGGCTGCCCACGCAGCCGCCGTGGGTGGCTGCTTGTCCCCACCAGACCTCATGACTCTTTTCGCTGCATGAAGCATCGCGAACGCATTGCCCGTTACCGTCACCTGCGCGAACAGCCCCAGTGGAAGCTGCTTGCCGCCGACCATGCCCCGGAAATCATCGGCCTGTTGCAGGGCCTGCTGATGGACGGCGAGCGCACGTTGCCTTCGTCGGTGCTCAACGAGCGCCTGCAGCGCGCGCTGGACCAGCTGGCCGGCGATGAACTCTCGCGCGAGCTGCCGCGGACCGCGCAGGCCTACATCGCGCACTGGCTGGCCCAAGGCTGGTTGGAGCGCCGCCTGCCCGAAGGCGCCGACCAGGAACAGTACGAGCTGTCGACCGCAGCGCTACAGGCGATCCGCTTCGCCGACGGCCTCGAGCAGGCTCGCGTGGCCGCCACCGAGAGCCGCCTGGCACTGGTCATCGAACAGCTCTCGCAGCTGGCCGCGCAGACCGAGTCCGACCCCGATGCCCGCCTCTCGGCGCTGCGCGACGAGCGCGACCGCATCGACGCCGAGATCGCCCGCGTCGGTGCCGGCCGCGTCACCGCGCTGGATGGCAAGCGCGCTCTGGAACGTGCGCGCCAGATCATCGGCCTGGCCGACGAGCTGACCGAGGATTTCCGGCGCGTGCGCGATGACTTCGAGCAGCTCAACCGCGAGTTCCGCGAACGCATCATCGACGATGAAGGCGAGCGCGGCGACGTGCTGTCGCAGCTGTTCGAAGGCGTGGACGTGATCGGCGAGAGTGATGCAGGGCGCAGCTTCCAGGCCTTCTGGCGTTTGCTCAATGACGCCGAGCAGAGCGCCCAGCTCGATGCCGCGCTGGAAGCGGTGCTGGCGCGTGGCTTTGCCCGGCGCCTGGACCGCAACGAGCGCAACTTCCTGCGCGGCTTCACCAGCACCATGCTCGAGCGCGGTGGCCAGGTGCACGACGTGCTGCAGCACTTCGCGCGCAGCCTGCGCGGCTTCGTACAGAGCCGTGGCTATCTGGAGCAGCGCCGCCTCAACCAGCTGCTCAAGCAGGCGCAGTCCGAAGCGCTGGCGCTGCGTGACGAGTTCCCCGCACAACGCGGCATCGGCCGCGACCTGCAGCTGACCACCAGCCGCCTGCGTTCGTGGTCGCAATGGAAGCTGCACGATCCGCGCAGTGCCCAGGTCGATGGCAACGTCGAGTACAACGACGCGGCCGCGATCAGTCTGGAAAGCGTCGGCGATCTGGTCGCTTCGTCCGAAATCGACTTCCGCACCCTGCGCCGCGACCTGCACGACCTGCTCGATGCACAGCCGCGGCTCAGCATCGCCCAGGCCCTGTCGCAGCGCGAAGCGCCGCAGGGCCTCGGCAGCGTCATCGGCTACCTGTCGCTGGGCACGCGTTTCGGCAACGTGGTCGCCGGCGAGCAGGAGCTTGCGCAATGGCGCGGTGGCGACGGCCAGATCCGCCGCGCCCGCATCCCGCTGGTTTGGTTCACCCAGGAGAGACGCCATGAGCTGGCATGAAGATCCCATCGAAGCACCGCAGGCCGACGTGGCGGAAGACGCCTACGAGGCCGAGCCGGCGGCGACCATGGCGCAGCCCCGCCGTGGCAACGACGTGTACTACCTCGGCGACACCGGGCGCCTGCCGCTGGATGCGCGCCGCGCGCTGTGCCAGCTGCTGATCGGCCCCAGCATCGACCAGCTGCGCCACGCCAAGCTGTGGCCCGCGCTGATCCGCAGCGAAGCGGCCATCCGCTCATCGCTGGCGGACCTGTTCCTGGAACTGGTGCTCGACCGCGACAGCGGCGTGGCGTTCACCCGCCAGGCCGATACCGAAGACGTTGATGCGCCGGTGCTGCTGCGCACCTCGCCGCTGACCTTCATCGACTCGGTGCTGCTGCTGTACCTGCGCCAGCAGCTGGCCGAGGCCGATGCACGCGGCAACCGCGCGGTGGTCGCCGACGCCGAGATGGCCGAAGCGCTGGCCATCTATGAAAAGAACCTGTCCACCGACCGCGCCGGCTTCAACCGCCGCGTTGCCTCGGCGGTGCAGAAGATGAAGGACAACCACATCCTGACCCGCCTCAGCGGCCAGGATGACCGCCACGAAGTCTCGCCGGCGCTGAAGCTGCTGTTCTCCGCCGAAGACGTGTCCCAGCTTTCGGCGGTGTACCGCCAGCTGCGCGAAACCCCGGCCGCCGAGGCCTGAGAGACCCGACCATCGCATGGCTATCTCCAAGCACACTCCCGCACTGTTCAACGAAGGCCTGCCGGACCCGCGCCTGCAGCAGTTCCGCATGCGCCGCCTGCAGGTGCACAACTGGGGCACCTTCAACGGCCTGACCGAAGTGCCGATCGCCGAGCGCGGCTTCCTGTTTGTCGGCCGCTCCGGCTCGGGCAAGTCGACCCTGCTCGATGCCATGTCCGCGCTGCTGACGCCGCCGGCCATCGTCGACTTCAACGCCGCTGCGCGTGAAGCCGAGCGCAGCGGCCGCGACCGCAACCTGGTGTCCTACGTGCGTGGCGCGTGGGCTGACCAGCAGGACAGCGGCACCGGCGAAATCGCCACCCAGTACCTGCGCAAAGGCGCCACCTGGACCGCACTGGTGCTGGAATACCGCGCCGGCGATGGCCGCGTGGTCAGCCTGGTGCGCCTGCTCTGGATCTCCGGCAACGGCACCTCGGCCGGCGATGTGCGCAAGCACTACATGATCGCCGAGCGCCCGTTCGACATCGCCAAGGATCTCGGCGGCTTCGACCTGGACCTGCGCAAGCTCAAGCAGAAGCTGTCCGACCTGCACCACTTCGACACCTTCTCCGGCTACGCCGAGCGCTTCCGCGACCTGCTCGGCATCGACAACGAGATGGCGCTGCGCCTGCTGCACAAGACGCAGTCGGCGAAGAACCTGGGAGACCTCAACGTCTTCCTGCGCGACTTCATGCTCGACACGCCGAAGACCTTCGACGCCGCCGAGCGCCTGGTCAGCGATTTCGCCGAGCTTGATGGCGCACACCAGGCGGTGGTCACCGCCCGCCGCCAGGTGGAAACCCTGCTGCCGGCGCGCGCCTACTACAACGACCTGAAGGAAATGCACCGCCGGCGCGGTGACGACGAAGCCTTGAAACTTGGCGTCGACAGCTTCCGCGAGAGCCGCCGCCAGGCGCTGATCGAGGCGCGCCTGCGCGAGATGGACGTGCGTGACCGCGGCCTGCTTGGCGAAGAAGCCCAGCGCCGTGCCGCACTGGACAATCACACCGAGCGCCTGGCCGAACTGGAGCTGCAGCGCCGCCAGCAGGGCGGTGAGCGCATCGAGGAACTGGAACGCGAGCAGGGTCGTGCCGAAGCTGAGCGCGACCGGCGCCAGGCCAAGCGCGAGCAGGCACGCCAGGCGGCACAGCAGCTGGGGGCCGAACTGCCGGACGACGCGCACGGTTTCGCCGAACTGGTCGAGCGCGCGCAGAACGAGCTGCAGGATCGCCAGCGTGCCTCCTCGGCACTGGACGATGCGATCAGTGATCGCCTCGGTGGCAAGCGCGATGACGAGCGCCGTTTCGGCGAAGTCCGTGCCGAACTCGAAGCGATGCAGCGCACACCGTCCAACATCCCGGCGCCGATGCAGAAGCTGCGTGCGCGCCTGGCCGAAGAGACCGGCATCGCCGAGGCAGCGTTGCCGTTCGTAGGTGAACTGATCCAGGTCCGCGCGGAAGAGCAGGGCTGGCAGGGTGCCATCGAGCGCGTGCTGGGCGGTTTCGCGCTGTCGCTGCTGGTCGACGACAAGCACTACAACGATGTTGCCGAGTGGGTGAACCGCACTCACCTGGGCATGCGCTTCACCTACTACCGCGTGCGCCGCAACGATGATGCGTTCGCGCGCGAACCCTCGGCGAAATCGCTGCTGCACAAGCTTGAACTGCGCGAGCATGTGTTCGAAAGCTGGCTGCGCCGGGAGCTGGGCAAGCGCTTCGACTACGAATGCGTGGATGCCAAGCAACTGCGCAACGTCGACCGCGGCATCACCCGCGAAGGCCAGGTCAAGCATCCAGGTGACCGTTTCGAGAAGGACGACCGCAGTGCAGTGGGCGACCGCCGCCGCTGGATCCTCGGCTTCAACAACCACGACAAGGTCGGTGCCTTCGAGCGCGAAGCCCAGGAACTGGCCAAGCGCATCGCCAGCTGCGAGACCGACATCGCGCGCCTGCGCGGGCAACGTGACCGCGACAACGAACGCCGCCTGGCCTGCCACGAGCTGGTCAGCATCAGCTGGAACGAGATCGACATCGCCGCTCCGCAGCAGCGCCTGAGCGATATCGAAGCCACCCTGCGCGACCTGCGCGAAGGCAACGCCGATCTCGCCAGGCTGGCCAAGCAGATCGACGCCGTGCGTGCGGATATCGAACAGGCACGCCGCACCTATGAGGACGTTCGCGTCGAACGCGGCCAGCTGGTCAAGGAGCGCGACCGTCTCGATCGCGCCCGCCAGCAGAGCCGTGCACTGGTGCTGCCGACCCTGGCCCAGGAGCAGGAGGCCGGGCTTGCCGAGCGCCTGCAGGAGCAGGGTCCGCTCAGCCTGGAAACGCTCGAAGCGCACATGCGCCAGGTCAGCAACGCGCTGAACGAGCAGCTGTCGTCCTCGCAGCAGGACCTCAACCGCATCGAGAACCAGCTGACCGGCTGCTTCCGCCGCTTCATCCAGCAGTGGCCGGAGGAGTCGGGTGACTTCACCGTCTCGGTGGCCTCGGCCGAGGACTTCCTCGCCCGCCTCGAACGCCTGGAACGCGATGGCCTGCCGCAGCACGAAGAGCGCTTCTTCGATCTGCTGCAGAACCAGAGCAAGAACAACCTGCTGGCCCTGCAGCGCCACAGCGCCGAAGCCCGGAAGTCGATCGGACAGCGCCTGGATGAAGTGAATGCCAGCCTGGAGCAGGTGCCGTTCAACCGTGGCACGCTGCTGACCATCGAACTGAGCGACCGCCGCCTGCCGGAAGTCGCCGAGTTCCACCTGCAGCTGCGCGAGGTGCTGTCGCAGCAACAGACCGAGCAGCGTGAACTGGCCGAATCGCAGTTCACCGTGCTGCGCCAGCTGGTCAACCGACTGGGCTCGCAGGAAGGCGAGGACAAGCGCTGGCGCGAGCTGGTGCTGGACGTGCGCATGCACGTGGAGTTCATCGGCGTCGAGCTGGATGCGGAAACGCGCCAGCAGGTCGAGATCTACCGTAGTGGCGCGGGCAAGTCCGGTGGCCAGCGCCAGAAACTGGCCACCACCTGCCTGGCGGCAGCGCTGCGCTACCAGCTCGGCGGCGCCGACAGCCAGCTGCCCAGCTACGCGGCGGTCGTGCTCGACGAGGCCTTCGACAAGGCCGACAACGAGTTCACCGCGCTGGCGATGAACATCTTCGACAACTTCGGCTTCCAGATGGTGGTCGCCACCCCGCTGAAGTCGGTGATGACGCTTGAACCGTTCATCGGCGGCGCCTGCTTCGTCGAAATCAGCGGCCGACACGACTCCGGGGTGTTGCTGATCGAGTACGACGAAGAAGGCAAGCGCCTGAAGCTGCCCGAGCGCAGTCGCCAGCAGGCCAACGAACCGGAAGAAGCCGAGGCCTGAGCGCCTCGGTCCATCTACCTGTAGAGCCGAGCCATGCTCGGCTGCTCTTCGCGACCTGAAACAACGTGCCAACCAAGGTTGGCACCTACCATTTCATAACGTTCCTCACGAACCGCGGAACGTGTCCCACGCCATCCGCGCGATCAGCACCACCACCAGCCCCACGAACAGCTTGCGGATGAACGGCGTGCCGCCCTTCAACGCCAGGCGCGTGCCCACCACCGAACCGATGATGTTGGCTGCGGCCATCGGCAGCGCGAACAGCCACAGGATGTTGCCGGTTGGTACGAAGAACGAGATCGCTGCCACGTTGGTCGCCAGGTTCACGACCTTCGATGCCGCTGACGCGCGCAGGAAATCCAGCCCGAAGAAGCGTACGAACAGGAAGATCAGGAAGCTGCCGGTACCCGGCCCGAAGAATCCATCGTAGAAGCCGATCGCCGCACCGATCGCCAGTGCGATCACCAGCTCGCGGCGGCCGATCTCCTGTGGCCGGTGCAACGCGCCGAAGTCCTTCTTCCACAGCGTGTAGGCCAGCATCGCGATCAGCAGGACCAGCACCAGCGGGCGCACCGCGTCCTTGGGCAGCAGGCTTACCGCAGTGGCCCCGGCGAAGGAGAAGATGAAGGCGGTACCGGCCGCGAACAGTACCGGCTTCCACGGGAAACGCACGTTGCGCGCGTAACGCCAGGCAGCCGCACCGGTACCGAACATCGAACTGAACTTGTTGGTGCCGAACAGCATCGCCGGTGTCTGCTGCGGCAGCACCGTGAACAGTCCCGGCAGCTGCACCAGGCCACCGCCACCGACGGCGGCATCCACAAGACCGGCGATGAAGGCGATCACCACCAGCCACCACAACTCGGGGGGAACCAGTTCCAGCACGGCGATCAATCAAGGTGGGGGCGCGACAGCATACGCCCTTCGCCGATGGATGCTGGCGGCGCTCCGCGCGACAATGCGCGCATGAGCCGAAAACCTGCCGATCCCTGTCCCTGCGGGCTACCCGCGGAGTACGCCGCCTGCTGTGGCCGTTTCCATGCCGGCGACACCGTCCCCGACGCCGAACGCCTCATGCGTTCGCGCTACAGCGCGTACGTGCGGGGCCTGGCAGGCTACCTGCGCCAGAGCTGGCATCCGGACACGCGTCCGGTCGAGTTGTCGCTGGATGACGCGCCCGGGCAGCGTACGCACTGGCTGGGCCTGACCGTCCATGAGCACACCGTCACCGGCGCTGACAGCGCCGAGGTGAGGTTCACCGCCCGCTACCGGGTAGGCGGCGGCAGCGCGGTGAAGATGACCGAACACAGCCGCTTCCTGCGCATCGACGGTCGCTGGTACTACCTCGACGCAGTCTGAGCCTCAGCCCGCTGTCCGGCGTTCGCCCGGATCTGGTTGCGGCCGCCGTCCTTGGCTGCGTACAGCGCCCGGTCGGCGGCCTTGACCACCGCTGCCGGGAGCGGGTCCACAAGGCTGTCGGCCAGGCCGATGCTCACCGTCACCTGCACCACCGGGCCGCTGCCGCCGCGCCCGCGTTGCTGACGCCCGGCGTCATCGTCGCGGCTGCGGGTGCTGCGGTCGCGCAGCTGCATGCGGGTGTCCTCGATGCTCTGCCGCAAGGCTTCCACGGCATCCATGCAGGCGTCGGCCGGCTGGCCCAGGAACACCACCGCGAACTCCTCGCCGCCGTAGCGGAACGCACGTCCACCATCACCGACCCGCGCCAGCCGCGAGGCCACCAGGCGCAGCACGTCGTCGCCGGTGTCGTGGCCGTGGGTGTCGTTGAACGATTTGAAGTGGTCCACGTCCACCATCGCGATGCTGTAGGTGCCGCGCGCCCGTTGCAGGGTCTCATTGAAGGCGCGGCGCCCCGGCAAGCCGGTCAGTTCGTCGCTGAACGCCATGTGGAACGACTCCTGCAGCATCGCGCCCAGCATCAGCAGCAGGGCCGCACTGGCCAGCGCAGGCAGCAGCACCGGCTGCAGGAAGACCCTCGGCAGCATCCACCACAGGCACAGCAGCGCCAGCAGCATAGCCGTGTGCAGCGGCCGCGGATGCCGCCATGCCTGCCAACCCAGCGCCGCCGTGGCCAGGAGGAACAGCAGCGCCGGCAGCTGCGCCAGCGCGTTCCAGTCGGCCGGGATCCACGCCCAATGACGGTTCGACAGCAGATCATGCATGCCGCGCGGCTGCTGCGCGGCCAGCAGCAGGAAGATCAGCAATGCCGTACTGCTGGCGACGGAGCGCAACAGCAGGTCGTGCCTGCGCCGCCCACGCTCCGGCCACAACGACAGGCCGGCGAACAGCAACGGCAGCCACGCCGAGATGGCATGGAAGCGCAGCGGTGTCAGCGCGCTGACATGGCCGCTGCGCAGGTAGCCGCCGACATCCTGGTGCAGCAGCGCGAACATGACTGCCACCACCAACAGCAGGCAGAGCGCACGCACCTGGTGGTAGAGAAGGGCCAGGCCGGCACCGAGGCAGGCCAGCAGCCAGGGCAGAACGCGTTGGGCCGGACTGGCCCCGTCTTCGTTGCCCAACGCCGCCCACAGCACCACGGCAACCAGCACGGCGGGCAGCACGAACAGGTAGTGCGCAGGCTGGCGGAGCGGATGCAGGGGCAATCAGGAATTCCAGCGCGGTGACGACGCGGCCGCAGCATTGCCGTTAGCGGCGTTCGGGGCGGCTTCTTGAATGCGGCAGGCCCATCCATGTGAACGAAGTGACGCCGGACCATGACATCGCACTCACCCGCCGGCACCGATGCTGTCGGCATGGACAGCGTACCCGCCGCCGTCGCTGCCCCGCAGCACGATCTCGCCCACCAGTTCGCACGCGTGCGTGCGCGCAGCATGCAACTGGCCGGCCCGCTCAGCGCCGAGGACGCCATGCTGCAGAGCATGGCCGATGCCAGCCCCAGCAAGTGGCACCTGGCCCACACCACCTGGTTCTTCGAACGCTTCGTGCTGGCCGGCTTCCCGGCTGCGCCTGCACATGACCCTGCATGGGACTACTTGTTCAACAGCTACTACAAGAGTATCGGCCCCGCCCATGCCCGGCCGCAGCGCGGCCTCCTCTCACGGCCCTCGCTGCAGCAGGTGAATGACTATCGCCAGCAGGTCGATGCACAGGTGCAGTCGCGGCTATCGGCAGGTGACCTGGACCCACACGCGCTGCACAACCTGCAGCTGGGCCTGCAGCACGAACAACAGCATCAGGAGTTGTTGTTGACCGACATCAAGCACGCGTTCTGGTGCAATCCGCTGCAGCCGGCCTACCGCGAGGACCTGCCCCCCCCCCCTGGCGCTGCCAGTGCACAGGGCTGGATCGAATCACCCGAGCGCATCGTTACCGTCGGCGCTGCAGCCTGGCCGCAGCACGCTGCGTTTGCCTACGACAACGAATCGCCGCCGCACCGCGTGCTGCTGCCGGCACATGCTCTGGCCGAACGTCCCGTCAGCAATGCCGAGTACCGTGCTTTCATCGATGCCGGCGGCTACCGCGAACCGCGCTGGTGGCTCAGTGAAGGCTGGGCGTTGCGTGAAGCCGAGGACTGGCAGCACCCGCTGTACTGGGATGACACCCTGCAGCGCGAATACACCCTGGGCGGTTGGCGCGAGCTGGATCCGCACGCGCCGGTCTGCCATCTCAGCTACTTCGAGGCCGATGCCTGTGCCCGCTGGGCCGGGGCACGCCTGCCCAGCGAGTTCGAGTGGGAGGCCGCGGCCGCGTCTCAGGCGGTGCGGGGCCACTTTGCGGATGACGATCACCTGCACCCGCAGGCGGGGCAGGGCAGCGGCCTGCGCCAGCTGTTCGGTGATGTCTGGGAGTGGACTCACAGCGCGTATGGCGCCTATCCCGGCTACCGCCCTTTCGCGGGCAACCTCGGTGAGTACAACGGCAAGTTCATGTGCGGCCAATGGGTGCTGCGCGGCGGCAGCTGCGTCACGCCACGGGGCCATGTGCGCGCCAGCTATCGCAATTTCTTCATGCCGCCGGCGCGCTGGCAGTTCTCCGGACTGCGCCTGGCCAGGGACCTCACATGAGCACCGTGCACGACGCGCTGCAGGCGTTGACCGACCTCACCCCCGGCCGCCAGCAGATCCTCACCGACGTGGTGGCCGGGTTGTCGCGCACACCGCGCCAGCTGCCATCCAAGTATTTCTACGATGCACGCGGCTCACGCCTGTTCGAGCAGATCACGCAGACCTGCGAGTACTACCCCACGCGTACCGAGCTGGCGCTGCTGGCGCGGGTGCTGCCGGACATCGCCCGCAGCGTCGGTCCTCATGTTCATGTGGTGGAGCTGGGCAGCGGCAGTGGCCGCAAGACCGCGCTGCTGCTGGCGGCACTGCAGGACCCCGTGGCCTACACCCCCATCGAGATCTCGCGCGCCGCGCTGCTGTCCAGCATCGACCATCTGGCCCCGGCGCTGCCGGACGTCGAGATGCTGCCGGTCTGTGCCGACTTCACCCGCGCGGTCGCCGTCCCGGCACCGGAACGCGAGCCTGCGCGGCGCCTGTTGTTCTTCCCGGGCTCCACGTTGGGCAATTTCGTCGAAGAGGATGCCGTCGCACTGCTGCGCGCGATGCGCCAGACCATGGGCCGCGATGGCCTGGCCCTGGTCGGCATCGATCTGCACAAGGACCCGGCATTGATCGAAGCCGCCTACAACGATGTGCAGGGCATCACTGCTGCATTCACCCTCAACCTGCTGGCGCGCCTGAACCGCGAGATCGGCAGCGACTTCGATCTGGACGGCTTCCGCCACCGCGCCCGCTACAGCATCGCGCGGCTGCGCATCGAAACCGATCTGGTCAGCCAGCGCGCACAGGACGTCCGTCTGGATGGCCGCACCTTCCACTTCCAGGCCGACGAGCCGATCCGCGTCGAATACAGCCACAAGTACACCGACGACAGCTTCGAAGCGTTGCTGCTGCCAGCGGGCCTGCAGGTCGTGCGGCGCTGGGATGCTGAAAGCCCGGCCTATGGCCTGCGCCTGCTTCGCGCCCTTTAGCCGCCGCCAGCCCGCGCTGCTTCAGGTTCGCCTACGCTGCGCCTAAGATGGCCCTGCAACGGCAACACGGAGGACGCCATGCCCATTCTGACCACGCTCGGCCTGGCGGCCGTGCTCGCCGCGGCACCCGCTTCGACAGCAGCGCCTGCGGCCAGCAGCGATGCCGCTTTCAGCCGCTGCCTGGCCGTCCTGCAATCGACAGCCGCCAGCCAGGGCATCAGTGCCGACCGCTTCAATGGGATTATCGCCGGGCTCACCCCCGATCCCAGCGTGCTCGGCCTGCTCGACGCGCAGCCGGAATTCACCACGCCGATCTGGGACTACCTGGCCGCGCTGGTCGATCGCCAGCGCGTGGACGATGGGCGCGTCCTGCTGCAGCAGCATCGGGCCCTGCTTGATCGGGTGTCGGCCCAGTACGGCGTCGATCCGGCCACCATCGTCGCGGTCTGGGGCGTGGAGAGCGACTACGGCCGTGTGTTCGGCAAGCGCCCGCTGCTGCAGTCGCTGGCCACGCTGTCCTGTGCCGGCCGCCGCCAGCCCTTCTTCCGTGGTGAGCTGCTGGCCCTGCTCAAGTTGATCGACCGCGGCGACCTGCAGGCACAGGGGCTCACCGGTTCCTGGGCCGGCGCCTTCGGGCATACGCAGTTCATGCCCAGCACCTATGCACGCATCGCCGTGGACGGTGATGGCGATGGCCGCCGCGATCTGGTCGGCAGCATTCCCGATGCGCTGGCCTCCACCGCCAATTACCTCAAGCGCGCCGGCTGGCGCAGCGGAGAGCCGTGGGGCATGGAAGTGCGTATCCCGCCCGGTTTCGACGCCAGCCAGGCCGGGCGCACCCAGCGTCGGGCGCTGGCCGACTGGCGTGCGCAAGGTGTGACCGCATTGGATGGCAGCGCGTTGGCCCCGGCCAACCTGCCTGCCGACGCGCGCGCGGCCCTGCTGCTGCCGGCGGGCGGCAAGGGCCCGGCGTTGCTGGTGTTCCGCAACTACGACGCGATCTACAGCTACAACGCTGCCGAAAGCTACGCGCTGGCGATCGCCACGCTGGCCGACCAGCTGCGTGGCGGCACGGGCCTGGCCACGGCCTGGCCGACCGATGATCCCGGTATCGGCCGCGATGAGCGCCGCCAGCTGCAGACCCTGCTGCTGGCCCGCGGCCACGACATCGGAAGCGCCGACGGCATGATCGGTACGGCCACGCGTCGCGCCATCCAGGTC
Source organism: Stenotrophomonas sp. YJH_SMC_37 (assembly GCF_059370035.1). Taxonomy (NCBI): domain Bacteria; kingdom Pseudomonadati; phylum Pseudomonadota; class Gammaproteobacteria; order Lysobacterales; family Lysobacteraceae; genus Stenotrophomonas; species Stenotrophomonas sp. YJH_SMC_37. The sequence goes on along the minus strand of NZ_JCAFTG010000012.1, from coordinate 3,494 downwards.
GAGCAGCAGCGCCTGGGCTGGGCCAACGCAGATGGGCGCGCGGGACAGCGTATCCTTCGCACTCTGCAGAACGCGCCGCGCACTGCACCGGTGCCCACGCGTTTCATGCTTCCCAGCAACTACAGTGCCGTGCAATCGCCGGCCATACGGAGTCGATCCCACGTGCAGCAGATCCAGGGTGTACGCAGCGGGCAGTACCAGGGGCTCGATGCCTGGCTGGTGGAAACCGGCGACGCCAGCGCGGCCATCAGTGTGTTTGGCGGCCAGCTGCTTTCCTTCGTGCCCAAGGGCCAGCCGGATCTGATGTGGCTGTCCCCCCGGCGCGCCGAACTGCCCACGCCGATCCGCGGAGGCAGCCCCGTCTGCTGGCCGTACTTCGGCCGCCAAGGCCAGGGCAACGACGTGCCCGCCCACGGTTTCGTCCGTACCGTGCCGTGGGAACTGCAACAGGCCCGTCGCCTGGACGACGGCAGCATCGAGCTCACGCTGGCACCCCCGGTGCTGCAGAGCCTGGACCTGCGATTGAGGATGACTGTGCGCGTAGGCCGCCAGTTGACCCAGCGACTGATCACCGAGAACGTCGGCAGTTCCCCTGCCAGCATCACCCAGGCGCTGCACAACTATTTCCGCGTGGGTGATGCCAGCGCGGTGGATGTGGACGGCGTGGACGGACTGGACTATCTGGACAAGTTCGAGAACTATGCGACGCCGCGTCGGCAGCAGGGCGCCTGGACGTTGCGCGATCCCCGTGATCCCGGGCGCAGCGACCGCATCTACACGCAGGCCAAGGGTCACTATGTCCTGCGTGATCCGGTGCTGAAACGCCGCATCGACATCCGTACGGAAGGAAGCCGCTCGCTGGTGGCGTGGAATCCCGGTGCCGAGGCTGCAGCGAAGATGGCAGATGTGGGTGAGGGCTGGCGCGACTACGTCTGCCTGGAAGCGGCCAACGCCGGACCCGACGTGGTGACCCTGCCGCCGGGTGGCAGCCATGTGCTGTCACAGACATTGTCCGCGGCACCGTGGACACCGGTAACCCGGTAACGAATCAACGCAGCAAGGATGTTTTCATGCAGGACGCACAGTGGTGGTACGCCAACAGCAGGCAGAGCGAAGGACCGGTGGACCTGGCCGCCCTGCGTCGCCTGCAGCAGGACGGCACGGTGACGGCACGCACGCTGCTGTGGCGCGAAGGCATGCCCGCGTGGCGCCCCTTGGCGGAGCTGGAACAGGATTCAACGCCCATCGAGATGGCGCCGGCTCCGGATATCGACACAGCCCCACCGGTTGAGGTCGTTGCGCCAAGTGTCGGCGATCCGTCCGATCCGTATCGAGCCCCCGCCGCTGCACCGGATACGGCTGCCGCCGCGGGGCTGGAGGGCGAGATGGCCTTGTACGCCAGCGTGGTCGGCGGCAACTTCCCGATCTATCGCCAGCGCTGGCGACTGGATCAGGGCATTGCCACCGCCAGTGGAACCTGGCACTGGCCGGCCTTCCTGCTCGGCCCGATCTGGATGATGTACCGCAGGATGTACCGCCTGGCGGCAATGTGGGTCGGCCTGCTGCTGCTGATCAGCGTGGTGGAGACCTTGCTGGATGTGCCCGAAGGCGTGTCGCTGGTCATCACCATCGCGCTCAGCGTCACCACCGGCACCTTTGGCAACACCTGGTACCTGGCACACTGCCAACGCCTGATCGCCCAAGCCCGTGCCGTCAGCGGCGGCGATGACGCACGGCTGCGCAGCGAGCTGACCGCACGCGGCGGCACCAGCGTGGTCGCCACACTGGCCGCCATCGTCATCTCGGTGGTGTTGAGCACCGTCGGCGCCGCACTGGCGGGGTAGGACAGGTCAGCGGCCCTGACGCGGCCGCAGCACCAGCAGGCACAGCGCACCGGCCACCAGGCCCCAGAACGCCGAACCGATGCCGGCCAGTGAGACGCCGGAGGCGGTGACCAGGAAGGTGACCAGTGCCGCCTCGCGGTCCTGCTCTACTGCCAGCGCACTGGCCAGGCTGTTGGCGATGGTGCCGAACAACGCGATACCGGCCACGCAGGCCACCAGCTCCTTTGGGAAAGCCGCGAACAGGGCGGCCACGGTGGCACCGAACAGCCCGATGACAATATAGAAAGCCCCAGCGGCCATGGCGGCGGTGTAGCGCCGTGCCGGATCCTCGTGCGCATCACGGCCCATGCAGATCGCGGCCGTGATCGCGGCCAGGTTCAGTGCGTAGGCACCGAACGGCGCCAGCAATGTATTGACCACGCCGATCCAGCCGATCAGCGGCGACACCGGCGCGTCATAGCCGGAGGCACGCATCACTGCCACACCGGGGATGTTCTGCGAGGCCATGGTGACCACGAACAGGGGCAGGGCGATGCCGGCTACCGCAGTCCAGGACAGGGACGGGGTCACCCATTGCGGCACCGCCAGCTGCAGCTGCACCTGCTGTGCGTGCAGCAGGTCACGGCTGGCTGCGACCGCGATGCCGACCAGCAGTGTGGTGATGACCGCATAGCGCGGGAACAAGCGGCGTCCCGCCAGCCAGGTGGCGAACATTGCCACTGCCAGTGCCAGTTGGGAATTCATGGCCACGAACACGTCCAGACCGAAGCGCAGCAGCACGCCGGCCAGCATGCCGGCGGCCAGCGCCATCGGCACCCGCTGCATCAATCGTGCGAACACCCCGGAGAAGCCTGCCAGCATGCCAAGCACCGCAGCGAGCAGGAATGCGCCGGTGGCTTCAGCGAGCGAGTCGCCACCAGCACCGACCACCAGCATCGCCGCGCCCGGTGTCGACCATGCGGTCACCACCGGCACGCGATAGCGCAGCGACAGCCCGATGCAGGTGACACCCATGCCCAGTCCCAGTGCCCACATCCATGAGGCGATCTGTGCCTGGTCGGCACCGACAGCCTGTGCGGCCTGGAACACGATCACTGCGGAACTGGCGAAGCCGACCAGCACGGTGATGAAGCCGGCGACCACGGCCGGCACTGAAAGGTCGCGCCACCATGCTTGCCGCACCTGCATGTTCATTGCCGTCTCTCCTTGTTGCATTCGTGCATTGATAGCCGTTGCGGCGTTGACCGCGCAACGCGCGGGCAACGCCGCAGTGATCTTCGAGCGTACGTCATGCCTGAAGTCGCGGCGCTTCTGTCATCACCATGAAAAAAAAGCCTTGACGGAATCTGCAGGATCTCTAGAATTCGCCCCCTTGCTGCAACGCATCGCTTCCTCGGAAACGGCACGCGATCAGCAACGCCATCACCGGCGAACGAGTTGATCGAACGAAGGTGTTGACGGACTCGAAAAGTCCGGCATAATAGCCGGCTCGCAACGACGAAAGGCCCACGGGTCCAACGACGAAGCAGCATCGGCAACAACGTCCACTCCGGTGAGACGGCCTTGAAAAAAGGTGTTGACGAAGCGGAAAAGCCGGCTATAATGGGCGGCTCGCTACGAAGGAAACTTCGCAGCACACGGGAACGGCGC